>JAYENX010000011.1:0-17827 GCA_034722435.1 Nanobdellota archaeon
ATACAAACAAGTAATCTTGGTAAGACAAGATTTGAAACTTCCTAAAGGTAAATTGGCAGCACAGGTTGCGCATGCTTCTGTTGATGCAGTTCTTAAGACCGGAAAATTGAAAGTTGATGCATGGAGAGCTGAAGGTATGAAGAAGGTTGTGCTCAAGGTTAAAGATAAAAAAGAACTTCTTGATTATCAGCAATTGGCAAAAGGGGAAGGTTTAGTAGCGGCAGTTATTACTGATGCTGGAAAGACTGTAGTTGCGCCAGGAACAATGACTTGTGTAGCTATAGGCCCTGATAGAGAAGATACGATTGATGGAATTACTAAAGATCTTAAAATGGTTTAATTTTTAATTCATTATATTATTATTATTATTATTATTATTATTTCTTTTTAAATTATAATTATATTGTAGAATTATTTTTATTCTTTTTTATATGTAATTAGAAGGTATATAATTACTGCAATTGCTGCGCTAATAAGAATATAGAAAACTAATGGACTAGATCCTTCTAAATTTTCAGTAGGTGATTGGGAAGTTAATGTTTCGGTATTTTCAGTTGAAGGATTTATTGTTGTTTCTAGAGGACAATCTGCATCCTGATTTTTATTGATTAATTCTTTTAATCCTTGGATTATAGGCGTATCCCCCATAAGATAATCTTCTCCTACAAAAACTGCAGGTACTCCTGCTCTTGTAATTCCATATTTTTGTAAAGTTTCATGAAAGATTCCTGCATTTGCTTCGTTGCTCCAGGTTTCAAACTTGTGAAGATTTACTTCTGGATAATTTAGTTTAATATCTTCTAATAATGGAACGACATTAGAACAGTGCGGGCAGCCGTCACCATAGAAGTAATATATGCATGTGCTACTTACCATAGGTATTATGAGTAACATCATAGCAAATATAAGGATGATTATTTTTTTCATGAGTATATTAAATTCTATATTAATATATAAATCTTGTGAATACAATTGGCTCGTGTATATACTTAATATCTAACTATTTTATATACTCAAAAAACTATATATTATTTGGGTGGTCAAATGGATATTGAATGGGAAAGATTTTGTTATGAAATTCCAAATGCTACGGTTGAAATTATTAGAGAAATTATTGTATTTGACGAATAATAAATACTTTATCGTTAGGTCTGGCCTGGAACTCTAATTTCATAGCTATTCTTGTTCCTTTCTTAGCTTTTTTGATTTTGTTATGATCAAGTTCCATTGAATCTAGGGTTTGATATTTGGCTCCTGTAGTAGGTCCAGTGAAAAGAAGTTGATCTCCAGTGTTAAGTTCTCCGGATTCAACTTTGATTTCTGCAACATTAATCTTTTGGTAGAAATTTTTTACAATTCCAATATATACTTTTTTTGTTGTAGATGCTGATCCGTAAATGTTGGTTATATCTTCATTTGTAGGGGTCCCCATATAGAAACCGGTTGAAAATTTTCTGTTGAATACTTGTTTAAGCTTTTCCAAGCCTTTTTCTTTGAGTTCTTTGAATTCTTGGTTTTTCTTATTTTGATTATTATCTTGATTATTATTATTATTATTATTATTTAAATCGTTTTTATTATTTAGAAAGAATTCAATAACTTCTTTATAGACTTTAATGATTGTTTTTACATATTCGGGTCCTTTATGTCTGCCTTCTATTTTGAAAGAATCAATACCTGCATCAACGAGTTGTTCTATGAATGGTAAAGTGCAAAGGTCTTTAGCTGAAAGAACGAAATTATTGTTTATTTCGAGTTCGTGACCTTCTTCAATATCGGTTGCTTTATAGGCTCTTCTGCAAGTTTGTAAGCAGTTTCCTCTGTTAGCTGATTTGCCGAAAAGGTCTTGGGATAAGAAACATCTTCCTGATACTGCAACGCACATTGCGCCGTGAATAAAAGTTTCAATTTCCATATCAAGATTTTCTTTTTTGATTTTAGTTTTTATTGACTTAATTTGTTCAAGAGAGAGTTCTCTGGCAAGGATTACTCTTCTAACTCCAAGTTTATAATATTCTTTAAGTGCTTCAAAGTTTGCGACTGATGCTTGTGTTGAGAGGTGTATTTCGAGATTATATTCTTTTGCAAGTGTGATGGTTGCCATGTCCCAACAAATGATTGCGTCAATATTTGCTTCTTTAGCGGACTCTAAAATTTGGCGTACTTTATCAATTTCGTCATCAAAGACAAGAGTGTTGACTGTTAAGTATGCTTTAACATGATGTTCATGGCATTTTTCTACAACTTTTTTAAATTCGGTTAGTTGGAAATTATTACAGCTAATTCTCATGGTTAATTGTTTAGTGCCGAAGTATACTGCATCAGTTCCTGCTTCAATAGCGGCGGATAACATTTCCCAATTTCCTACGGGCGCGAGTATTTCTGGTTTCATGTTATTTTTATTATTACTTTTTAATATAAAGGTTATGGTATGGATAACTTTTTAAAATTTAATTTTATAATTTTATTAATGATTGCAGGAATTGGAGATTCTTTGGATATTTCTGTATTTTTATCTTCTGATGAAATCGATAGACTTAAGGCTGGAACTTTAGATGGTGTAATGGTATATTGGAGTCATCCAAAACAGCAGAAAAGGTTGTGTGTGGGCGTTGATACAAATAAATCTGGGGAATTAGTTAGTTCAAGGCTTTCAGTTGTTGCAAGTGATGGTAATTATAAAATTTATCTTGGAGAAAACTGTTATGAGGAACTGGTTCGTGATCGGCAGTTTCATTGTAGGTATGATACATTTGGGTCGAAGATAGAGTTGTTGGATGTAGCTAGTTTACAAGGATTTAGTGATAGGGACCGATTTGAAAGTTTGAAATTTTATAAAGAGCATAAAGGCGAATTAAGATTTTGAATTGAATATAAGAAAAAAAGAATATAAAAATTAAAAAATAATTTTAAAGTTTATGTGCAATATCCCATTCCTGATTCTTGGATTAATAGGGTTCCAGTATAGCATCTATCGTTGTTACAGGCTTGGCCGCCTTTATCACCGCATAATCTGTTAAAGCAGTATCCGTCAGGTTTGCATTCGCCGAAACTTGTTCCTGGACAGTAATTTCCAAATTCATCAGGTTTGTCACAACATTTTTGTCCTTCATTGCCACAGTTTTCTGATTTTGCAGTTGTACTTTCTACACATGTCCATTTATTGTCTTTGAATTCAGGTGAACCTGAGTAACATGTTGTTGCGTCGCATACTGGTTCTCCAATTTCGCCGCATCCTATTTTATCACATACATTTCCTGTTTTACAACTAAGGCCTGTTCCAGGGCATAATGTCCCATATCTACAGCATTTAGAACCTATAGCGTAACCACAATCACCTTCAACGCAGATATTGTTTTCACATGCTATGTTTGGATTAATACACTTTGTTTCTGATTCGGTTTCTTTACAACATGCTTGGCCTACACTTCCACATAAAATATTTTTGGTTTCTTCTTTTTTATCATCAATTAATCTACATCTGTAATATTGGTCGCAAAATAAGTCAGTATCGCAGTTATTGTTATAGCAGCAAGCTTGAAGGTATTCGCCGCATTCTTTTTCGCCTTTGACTGCTTTTTCACAATCTCCGGGGTCAAGGTCTTCATAAATGTCATCATTTATTGCGCTAAGAACTGGATCATTGCACCATGCAGGGTCTTTTGTTTCTTTTGCAATTTCTAAGAGGCATTTAGCTTTTCTTTCATCTCTTTGGATTTCTTCACATGTATGTGCGTTTAGTGATGTTCTTCCTTCAGATAAAAGGCAATGGTCTAGTTTATTGAAATCGTTTGCATAATCTTCAAAACACTTTGCGAAAATGTCGTCTGCATCTCTTGCTCGAGCACTTGTCGAACATCCGCAACCGCTAATAATTATAATTGATACTAATAGAATTCCTATAATGAGCATTGTTTCATTTTTCATAAAAACACCTCTTTTAGTATTAGTTAATGAGAATTAATATTTTATTATATTTAAATTTTTACTTCATTAAGTTAATTTCATCAATATTAACTATAGGTCTTTCGATGTTAATAGTGTCATCATATGCAATTCTTGGGCACATAGTGTTTACCCAGCATTGAATATAGTTGAAGTTTATCAGTTGAGAGAAGTCTGCTGTATTACATAAGAATATTTGTGATTGTTTGTTTGTAGTATCTAATCTTTTTTTTAGTTCGATTGCGTCTTGTAACCTTTCTTGGCCGGGTTTAGTTGTTACTATGATTCCAATCTTTTCAGCTTGGTTATATTTATTTTTATTTTCTTTTAGACCCTTTTCAAATTTGTCAACATAATCTTTTTCAAGAGGTTTTAGTTGGTTCATGAACGGGTTGAATACAAAGACGTCTTTATCTTTATTTTTTATCATGAAAGCAATAGGGTGAAAGAGACCGTCGCCTATATAGAAGAAAGCTCCTTCATCGTCAATTTTATCAATACTGCAACCTAGTACTTGGCCTGGATATTTTTGATGTTTGCCTTTGAATAGTTGGACTTGTTTGCCTGCATCTTCTAATTGTTTTTTAATATCTGTAAGAGAATCGAAATATTGTATTGTTGTAGCAAGGATAAGTTTATTTGGAAGTTTAGGTATATCTTCTGTATTCAGTTTTATTTTATTTTTATATCTTGCTTCTACAAATAGTTTTTTCATATATTTAATTTAGAATGAGTTGTATTTAAAGCTAATTAATATCAAGGTAATATTTATAAACCCTTATATAAACTATATAAACTATGTCTGAATTAAAAAAGGTGTTGAGTTTTCCTGTAATACTTCTGATAACTATAAATTCAATCCTTGGTACAGGAATATTTTTCTTGCCAGCTTTAGGTGCGGGTTTTGCAGGTCCTGCCTCTTTAATATCTTGGATAATACTTGCGCTTATAGGGATTTATATTTCAATGTGTTTTGCTGAACTAAGTAGCATGTTTCCTAAATCAGGCGGTATATATGAGTTTGTCAAGCAAAGCTTTTCGCGTCCAGTTAGTTTTTTAATAGGTTGGACAACGCTTGTAGCGGCGAATGTAACAATCGCAATGTTAGTGGTAGGTGCAATACAGTATTTAGCGCCTTACGCGCCTGCACTTGCAAAAATCATAATTTCTTTAGGGTTTGTGTTCATTTTTAATTACATTGCATATAGAGGTATGAAAACTTCGGCTACAATGTTAGTGGCTTTTGCAGTCATAACTTTATCTACATTGTTTGCATTGATAATTCCTGGTTTGTTCAAGGTTCAAACTGTAAATTTTACTCCGTTCTTTGTATTTCCTGCATCGGCTATTTTTGTTGCAATATTTTTTATTGCAGAAACTTTTTTTGGATGGGAGACGGCAACTTTTCTTTCAGAAGAAACAAAGGATGGGGCAAAGGTAATGCCAAAAGCACTTTTTTATGGTACGTTGATGATTGCGGGGATTTCATTAGTTTTTGTTTTTGTAGGTTTAGGGGTTGTTAACTGGTCAGTATTTTCAAAGTCAGTAGCACCTTTAGGGGACATGTCTCAAGTGATTTATGGTTTATGGGCAGTGAAACCTTTCAGATTGGCAGTTTATCTTTCTATCATAGGTTCTGTTGCTGGATGGATTGTGTCTGCGCCAAGGTTAATATTTGCTCTTGCAAAGGATAAACTTTTCTTGAAAGGGTATACGAAACTTCATAAAAAATATTCAACACCTTATAAAGCTATTATTTTACAGACAGTATTGACATCTATCTTAGTTTTTGTAGGTTTTGGAAGTTATGAAACTTTATTGATTATGCTTTTACCAATGGTACTTGTAATGTATTCGGTTGTGTTAATCAGTCTGGTCAGGCTTAGATATAAAAAACCAAATTTGAAAAGGTATTTCAGGGTTCCATTTGGAAAGATTGGGCCGATACTTGTAGTATGTTTTAATTTTGCTTTGATTGTAATGTGGTTGATTGAAGAACCTGGTGCAATGAGTAGTTTTAGACTAGGAATGTCGTTTGTGTTGATAAGTATTCCATTATATCTTCTTGTAGAATTTTATCATAATCCTAAGCTTACAATAAAGACAAAGACAGTTTTTGCTAAACTTTTTATCTTGACAGAAAACATGTTTTATCCTAGAGCAGTTAGAGAGTTGATAATTAAGAAGTTAGGCAGGAAAAGTAAGATGCATATACTTGAGTACGGCTGTACTGTGGGTACGTTAACAAAACATCTTGTGAAACATGTTAAACCTTTTGGGAAAGTGCATGCGTCTGATATGACTCCAAAACATTTAGAGATTACAAAGAAAAGATTGAAACTGCATCATAAACATATTTTATATTATCAGGATAGGCCTAATAAGGTTCATAAAGATATACCTAAAGTAGATGCAATTGTTTCTTATGATACTCTTGGTGATGTAGAAAAGATTAATATTCTTTTGAAAGATATGAATAAACATCTTAAGACTGGTGGTAAAATTGTGTTTGTAGAGTTTACTAAGTTTTTTCATCTTATTCCGAATATCGATTGGTTACAGGATGATAAAGAAATTCGAATGATTTTTAAGAAAACGGGGTTTGATATTAAATTAGAACGGAAGAACGGTATATTCTTTAACCATATACATATATGGGGATCGAAAGTTAAGAAGGTATAAAAGGAGGTAATAGTTTTGGTTTATTAAGTTCTCCTTTTCTGAGCATACCCCTGACCCATACTAAATCTTGGATTCCAACTTTTCCTACATATAAAGATTTGAAATCTCCATCTTGTTTTGCAAAAGTTTTGATAAGGTAATATCCTTGTAGATATACTTGATCTTTTGCATATCCTCCCCCCCTGTGAGCTCTTAAAGTAAGTTCCCATGAATCTGAGTCATTAAGATTGTGAGATTTTAGTCGATCAAAAGTTTCTTTAAATGTAAAGTCTCTACACATAGAATCTACAGCAATTAATCGGGCAGCATAACTTATCATTGTTTCAGGCAGCATTGTTCCTGTAATCTCTTCAAAGTAAGTTGTGAGGCCTTCCTCGGTTGGTAAGTAGCCCGCAGTACATTTGGCAAGTATCGGATATGGTTGTTCATAACCGTTGACGGCCCTTACTGTGTGAACCCAAAATTCGTGAACTGGGATTCTTTTAAGATCTATATTTGTAAAGTTTCTGTCTTCGCAAACTGCAATTTCTTTATGCTCAGGTTTTGCAGTTGTAGTTTTTCTTTTATGGTATATGACTTTCCAATCAAGACCTTGCGCTGTGAATTCTTGTTCTAATGCTTCTTTGATTTGATCTTGCGGTATGATTTTAGGAGCTTTTTTTCTTGAAGTTGTACTAAGAATTTTTTCTGCTTGTTGCACTAAAATGGTGCTTGGTTTATTGTAAAGTTTAATGGATGCATCTTTTGCGAGTTCTGTTCCTCTATGTGTGACTATTAAGTTTTCTAAAAATATTTCTTTTCTTATATTTTCGTAAACCCATCCAATTATGTTATTAGGAAATCTTAGATTTGAAAGTTTTGTGGCGATAGATATAGGCTCATAGTTTAAATCAGAATATTGAAAATTAGGATTATTTCCTTTAAGAAAACTTATTTTTTCTTCATCTGCATTGCAAGGAGTTATATTATTTAGAATTGATATGGTTTTTCCAGCATTAAGTAGTATTTCATCTATCATGTTTGTACTTAATTAAAGAATAATATAAAATTAATGTTTTTATCTGCTAGCGTCTGCTTGTCTTTCCATTTCAAGCTTTTTTGAAATAGCTGCAGAGTTAGGACTTAGCTTGTGAGCGTTGATAATCTCGTCAGCTAGGCATTCTTCAATAGATTTTTTAGAATTGAATGATTTATGATAAGAAGTTTGTGTGAATAATCTTAAAGCAAAATCTATTCTTCTTTGTGGAGCGCATTCTACAGCTTTAGGGTAACGAGCGCCGCCATATTCAATTGCGATAATCTCTTCTCTTGGAGCTGCATTAACAAGTGCTTCTACAAAGATTTTGATAGGGTTTTCGCCTGTTCTTTTTTCAATAATTTCAAAAGCTCTTTTAACAATTCCATAGGCTGTTGCGCCTTTACCAGTTATACTAGAAGAACTTTTGAAATGGTGTTTACTCTTATGGCCAGGGTTCATAACTTTGTTGATAAGTCTTTCAACAATGAAGTTCTTGGATTTATGGAACTTTGTGCCTATATGTTTTGCACCTGTTTTTGGAACTATCTTAGCTGAAAGGTTGATATAGTTCTGAACACCTACATCTTTAATTACAATGCCTGTTACAGGCCATATATTGAAAGCTTTTATTTCTACCATTATTTTCTTGCCTTTTCTAGCTTACCGTGAAGTAAAGCTTTTAGTGATTGATCGTTAACTTTGATTACTTGCCATCTTACACCCGGAATATCGCCTTTAGCTCGTCCTTGCTTACCGCCAATACATTCAACAATAACTTCGTCGTGTTCGTCGCATAGCTTAGTAGCTCCTTCTCCTGGTAAGAATGCTGTAATCTGTTTACCGTTTTTGATAAGTTGTACTCTTGCGCATTTTCGCATTGCAGAGTTTGGCTGTTTAGCTTCTAATTGAACTTTTTCAAGAACAATACCTTTTGCTTGTGAAGATGTACCTAAAGGATCAGATTTTTCTTTTAATTTGAAAAGTTTTCTGACAAATTTCTTACTATGCTTTCTACCAACTTTTCTACGTTTCTTGAGCTTACTGCCCGCGCCTAATCCTCTTGCTTTTTTAGCCATTTTATACCTCTCTGAAAAAAGGTTTTATTTAAAAAGCTTTCTGTTCAGTATTTAAACAACTTTAATTTCATCAAGCTCGAAATACCTTTTTACTATGGATTCGTTATTTCTTAGTACTTTAGCGTTTTTTCCAATAAGAAGTCCCCTTGAATTTGAGTCGGGACTTGTGATAGTGATTGTGTTGTCTTTGTGTTCTATGTTTCTTGCTTTTATCGGGAAAATAACGCGTTTTATGAATTCAATCATGTCTTGATTGAATTCGATAATTCTTATCTTCTTTTTGATCATAGTTTCAATACGTTTTACGTTAACAGCTTTTTTACCTATTGCTTTACCGATTTCGCCTTCCTGTACAACGAAGACTAGGCGTTCTTCTTGTTCGAAACAATCTTTGACTTTAGATCTTGTGATGTTCTCAAATAGAGATATAAATTTTATAATGTTCATGTCGTACTTGATTTTTATCATTTTAGAACAGAGATAAGAGAAATAGCAAACGGTTTTTTACAAATAATTCCTAGTTCGTCGTTTGGCTGTTTCAAATGTACAACTTCAACTTTTGCAAGATCTGCGTAATGATTGATATCGTTTTTCATGTTTTCAGGGCAGTTAGAGGTTACAAAGATTTTTGAAATTTCTCCTGTCCTGAGTAGTTTAATAGAACGTTCACTGCCTATAACGGCTTTACCATTCTTTAAAGCTTCTTTAATTTCTTCAATTGCTTTGCTTATAACAACTTTTTTTGCCATTTTAATATCTCCTTGAATCAGTCTTATTTAAACTTTGTTATTAAATTAGGTAATCCTGTACCTACTGGAACTGGTTGGTTAAGCATAACATTCTCAACAACTGAGTTAAGTTTGTCAACTTCGCCGCTTAATGAAGCGTTTATTATGTGACGTATAGGGGTTTCGAAAGATGCTCTTGCAAGAACGGATGCTTTTTCGCTAACAACCCCATACCTCGTAATACCTTTAACTGCTCCACCTGCACACATAGTGTCAGCGATAAGCATGATATGTCTGATGTCAACGTTTAGACCTTGACTTTCAATTACTTTTAAAACTTCATTAATAATTGCTTGTCTTGCTGATTCAATTCCTAGAACGGATGCAACTTCATAAATGTCGTTTGAAGCTGTTCTTTTCTCGTCTACAAATTCAAGTTGAAGGGTTTCTCTTAGGTTAACTCCTGCCGTGATAATCACGAACTCTTCACCTCGTTTAACAGGTAAGACTTGGGTAATTCCTTTTATGCCCTTTACATATGTCTTTTTTATTTTTTCTTTAATCTTGTAAAGTTCATTAATATTAATATCTTTAATCTTTGGTTTGAATACAATCTTATCATCTTTTTTCTTTATAGCAATAGTTTTTAACATTTTTGAGATTGTAGTAATCACTTCGTCATCTTTCATATCTATTTCTGAAACTTTTTCAGAATCTAAAGTAACTTCAATAGTACTTTCAGCAATATTGATAGAAATTTCTGATGAGACTTCTTCAAGACTTGTTTCTTTTATTGAAAGTGCAAGTTTTTTGATATCTTTACCTGATTTAAACGGCGATTTAAGATAGACTTCCATCATTGGTGTTGAGATAGTTTTTCTTCCGTCAAGTATTTCAATAAGTCTTGGAAGACCCATCGTAACGTTCATCTCTGCAACACCTGCAAAGTGGAAAGTGTTAAGTGTCATTTGTGTACCTGGTTCACCTATACTTTCTGCAGCTACTAATCCTACAGATTCTCCTGCTTCAACTTTTGAATTTAAGTATTCAAGATGAACTAGTTCAAGAATTTCTTTAAGTTTTGATTTTGTAATTCCTTTAGGAAGGCTTTCTTTGACATCCTCTAAAATTTTTGCAGGAATTTTGTTTTTATATTCTTTGAATAGGCTTTCGTCCATTATTTATTCACCACTGAATTAATTATATTTTTGACATTGATAATGCCGTTTTCTGATTTTGAAACATCAACACTGTCTTCTCCGTATTCGAATTGAACAATTTTTTTGCTGGCGTCTCTTACAGTATTATCATATTCAACTTTTAAGTCTTGCATTGCATTAGCAAGTCTTCTATAAAGGTAACCTGATTTAGGTGTTCTTAATGCAGTATCCATCTGTGAATCTCGACCAGTCATGCTCATGAAAAAGAATTCGTGAGGTCTAAGACCTGATTTGAAACCTCGACTGATAAAACCGTGTGCTTCAGGGCTGAGATCATTTTTCTTGAAACATGAAAGAGTTCTTCCTGAGTAACCTTTTTCAATTCTTTTACCTCTAAGAGCTTGTTGACCTACACATGCAGACATCTGAGCAATGTTAAGTGAACCTCCTGCACCGCCAGATTTTGTCATTGCAAGCATACCTGTCATTTCTGTTATGCTTAATGTAACTTTTTTACCAATTTCGTTTCTAGCGTGGTTAAGAGTTTCAAGGATTTTTAGTTCTAAAGTTTCAACTGCTGTTTTACCAGGGAAAGTTTCTAATTCACCTTTTTGAAATTCTTCAATTAGTTTTTTAACTCCTTTATCTGTTTCTTCGTAGATAGAAGTAACAGTTTTAATAGCTTCAGGAGGTAAGTCTATATCTGAAAGACATGTTGAAAATCCTTTGTGAATTAAGGTGTTAATACCTAATTGGAATATTTGGTTAAGGAAATTTATTGCAAATTTTTCGCCGTATTTTTTGTGAAGGTTTCTAATAAGTAAACCTTGGCCTTGACCTAGTAATCCTTTATCCATGGAACCTGATATTAATTTACCTTTTTTGATAATCACGTCTTCACCAGTTTTAGATACTCCTTGAAAGTCAAAGTCTTTAGGAATAATGGTAGAGAATAATTCTTTACCTTTGATTATATCTTTATTAGGAAGATCTGAAAAATCTGAGAAATTCATATCAGCAAGTATTTGTACTGCTTTTTCTCTTGAAAGTTCAAAGTCTGTAGTAAGGATGAAGTTTCCTGATAAAGCGTCTTGAATTCCTCCCATAACTGATAAACCGTATCTTGGAGATATGATTTGGGTCTGGATAAGCATTAATATTTCTGCTTCTGCTCTTGCTTCTTCAATTTGTGGAATGTGAAGGTTCATCTCGTCACCGTCAAAGTCTGCGTTGTAAGGTGCACATACAGCAGGGTTAAGTCTAAATGTTAAGCCAGGGAGAACCCTGATCTTGTGACACATCATACTCATTCTGTGTAGGGATGGTTGTCTGTTAAATATTGCAATATCGCCATCCATTAGATGTCTTTCAACTATATATCCTGGTTGAAGTTCTTCAAGAAGTTGTTCTTTTGTTTCATCGGTAATTTTTTTCTTTTTACCATCAGGTCTGATAATGTAGTTAGAACCTGGATACTTTCCTGGTCCTCGTTCAACAAATTTCTTTAAATGTTCCATGTTCCATTCTGTAGTTCTTTCAGGAATGGTAAGTTTCATTGCAACTCGTTTAGGAACTCCAACTTCGTTAAGTTTGATTTTTGGATCTGGAGAGATGACTGTTCTCGCAGAAAAGTTTGTTCTTTTACCTGCTAAGTTATGTCTGATTCTTCCTTCTTTACTCTTAATCCTTTCGGATAAAGTTTTAAGGGGTTGACCAGAACGGTGTCTTGCAGGTGGTAATTGTGAAACGCTATTATTGAAAAATGTTGTCACGTGATATTGTAAAAGGTCCCATAAATCTTCAATGATGATTTCTGGAGCTCCTGCGTTTATGTTTTCGAATAATCTTTGATTAATTCTTACGATGTCACCAAGTTTGTGAGTAAGATCGTCTTCACTTCTTTCTCCTGATTCAAGCGTGATACTAGGACGCATTGTTACTGGAGGTATTGATAGTACTGTAAGAATCATCCATTCAGGACGGACAGATTTTGGATCAAGACCGAATATTAAAAGGTCTTCATCAGGAATTTTTTCAAGTCTGCTTCTTACTTCAATAGGAGATATTCTTTTATCATTCTCTAAGAATGTTGTAGGTTTTTCTATTGTAATTTTTGGTTGTTTAGCTTTACAATGAGGACATTTAGTGATAGCTTTCAAAGTTGTTACAGTTTTTTTAGCAACTTTTCTTTTTGTAAGTATCTCTATTTTAGCTTCTCCAGTCTCGTCAAGAAGAATTTTGTTAATTTTACCTCTAGGTAATAAAGCTTTTCCGCATTCTTTACAGGTGCCTTTCAAAAGGTTAAGTGCGATTTCAACAAAGTTAATATGGACAACAGGTCGAGCGAGTTCAATGTATCCAAAATGACCTATACATTCTTTGAGTTTTGAACCGCAAGTTTTACATTTTAGACCAGGGTCAATAACGCCAAGACGAATATCCATTAGACCACCGTCTACAGGGTAACCTTCTTTGTCGTAAAGTTCTGGAGTGACCACCTTGGCAGATGCCATTTTTTTAATCATCTTTGGTGAGAAAACACTAAACTTAATACTTTCAATTTTTTTGAATACATAGTTTTGTTGGAATTCCATTTTTCGTACCTTAATATTTATTTTTAAGTTTTAGTCTTGGACATATGCCGAGTGTTTTGAACTCGTCAAGGATTAACTTGAAAGCATATGCAATTTCGATGTTACTTATTTCAACGTTTTCACCACAAATTGGGCAGTAACGTTTATTTTTGTACTCGTCATAAACAGCTATCATTCCGCATTCTTCACAAACTGGAACAACTGTTTTGTCAGAGTCGAATCTTTCTTTAAGTAGTAATGAAGCACCGTGAGCTACAAAAGTGTCTTTCTCCATCTCTCCAAGTCTAAGACCTCCTTCTTTTGCACGACCTTCTGTTGGTTGTCTTGTTAGTAGCTGGATTGGACCTCTAGCTCTTGATTGTAGTTTGTTTGCAACCATGTGTTTAAGTTTGAGATAGTACATGTTACCTATGAAGATTTTAGCTTGAAGTTGTTCTCCGGTTTTTCCGTTATACAAAGTTTCAGTTCCATTTTCTTTAAAACCAAGGCTAAGAAGTTCTTTTCTGATATCTGCTTCTTTCTCTGTTTCGAAAAGAGTTCCGTCAATGAATCTTCCTGAAAGTGCACCAGTTTTTCCACCAATAAGTTCAATAAGGTGTGCAATAGTCATTCTTGAAGGAATACCGTGCGGTGAAAATAAAATGTCGGGTGTTACTCCTGTTGTAGTGAATGGCATATCAGTATCTTTAACAATTCTTGCAATGACCCCTTTTTGACCGTGTCTGGATGTAAATTTATCCCCAATCTCAGGAATTCTTTGGTCACGTACACGTACCTGGATAAGTTTGTTACCTTCTTCGTTCTCTGTTAAAAGTACAAAATCGACAATTCCTGCTTCTCCATGGTGCATTGATAAGGATGATTCTCTTCTAGTACTAGATGCAAGATTGTATTCGTCCATGTTGCTAAGGAATCTTGGAGGAGATGTTTTTCCAATGATAACATCTTCTTCTCCTACTACTGCTTCAGGATATACTATTCCGTCTTCTTCAAGGAACCTATAATCTTGTTCACTTTTATACCCTTTAACTTCTTTATCGGGAATACCTACTTCATCAACTAGACCGCCAGTGTATCTTAGTTCTTCTGCGACTGCTGGTTTAAAGTATGTTGATCGTGACATACCTCTATCTATAGAGGATCTGTTAATAACAATAGCGTCTTCCATATTGTAGCCCTCGTAACTCATGATAGCAACGATTATGTTTTGACCAAATGGATGTTTATCGTAATTAGATATCTTTGCCATAAGTGTTTGACATATTGGCATGTGCGGAGTTTGAAGTATATTAACGTCAGTATCAAGTCTCACGAAATAGTTTGCTGCATACATACCTAAAGCTTGTTTCTGATTTTTGGAACCTTGGTTAAGTCTAACGCTATGATTGAAATTTCCAAATGGAACTAATGAACCGCAAAGTCCTAGTATTGCCATAGGTGAAATTTCTAAATGTGTATGTTCTTCTGTTAAATCTTCGGGGAAAACTGCCACTAAAGCGTTTTCTTCTTCAGAAGCGTCAAGATATTCAATAACTCCTTGTTTAATCAGGTCGCTCCAAGTGATTTCGTTTTTTTCAAGTTGTTTAATGTGTTGTTCTGTGATTAATGGTTGACCTTCTTTAACGACAATGATTGGTCGTCTAGCTCTTCCTTTAGAAGATTCAATGTGAATTTCATTAGAGTCTTCTTTATAGAATATGTTTACGTTATGTGAAAGATTACCTTTTCTTCTTTCATCTTTGAAAGACTCTAAAAATATTTTAGGGTCTTCAACAGTTCCTATGAATTTGTAATTGATATATACTTCTGCCATTGAATTTTCACCTAACGCTCTTTAATCCTAAATTTTTGATATTTTTCATGATTTCTTCTTCATTTGTTTTTTGAGATATACTGCAAAGTAATGCGAGATTTTTTCTTAAACCAATATTTGTACCTTCTGGAGTTTCAACTGGACAAAGTCTGCCCCAATGTGTTGAGTGAAGTTCTCTTGCTTCAAAGTTTTCTTGTGAAGTGCTAAGAGGTGAAACTACTCTTTGAAGATGTGATAATGTTTGAAGATGGTTAAGTCTAGCAATTCTTTGACTGATACCTTTTCTTCCGCCAACCCAGTTACCTGTTGCCATAGATGAGTACATTCTTGAAGTAAGAAGTTTCTCTCTGATAATTACTTTTATTGAAGGGAATTTACCTCTCTTAACAATTCTTTGGAAATTGTATAAAAGGTCTCCAATAAGTACTTTGATATTTACTCTTAGTAAGTCTGCTAAAAGGTCGCCTGAAAGTTTAAGACGTTTATTCATATAATGGTCTTTATCGTCAACCTTAATTTCTTTAGTTGAGACCATAATAAATTTCTTAAGGATTTTGCATAAATTGTATGCTTTGAAAATTCTATCTTCTTGACTTATGCCTAAATGAGGAATAAGATATTTGTCAAGGATTTCTTGCATCCTTTCAACTCTAATTTCTTTAGCTTGTGTGATGCCTATCTTTTTTGCAATATAATCTAAAGCGTCTTCTTCTGTTTTAATATCTACAAATTCGAATAAGTTTACAAATATGTCGTCATATTGTTTTTCTTCGGAGATGAATCTCATAATTTCTTCATCTTTTAATAATCCTAAAGCTTTAATAACGACTATTAAAGGAATTCTTTTTACTCTTGTGAAAGTAAGATAGAAAATACCGTCTTTCATTTTTTCAACTGTGTGCGGTATCTTATATGAACCACGTTCAGAGAACAATCTGCCTACATATTCTGATACCCCGATTGAAGCTTTGCTAACAAGAAGTTTGTTTGCTGCAAGATCTTCAATATTGATGAGTACTTTTTCTGAACCATTAATAATGAAGTAACCACCTGGATCATCAGGATCTTCGTTTTTCTCAATAAGGTCGTCTCTGGATAATTTGTAAAGGTGACAATATTTAGATTTGAGCATGATTGGCAAGTTTCCTATTTGTGTAGTGAAACTTTCTCTTTGAACTCCGTTAATATGTGCAGAAACTTCTATGAACATAGGTGCAGAGTATGTTATTTTTCTTAATCGTGCTTCTGAAGGGTAGATAGGCCTTTTTGAACCATCTGCTTCAGTAATTTCTGGTTTTTGTACCCATACTTTGTCAAGTTTTATTTTGAATTCGTCTATATCTTGAGGAATGATGGTTGGTTCAACTTCTTTATTTTCATCAATGATTTTTTGAAGTTCTTCTTCAACAAGGTTGTTGAATGATTCAATATCTGAATCTATAAATACTTGTTCTTCGAAATGTTTTTTGATAAGAACTTGTCCAGGCTTATACATTGATAACACCTCTATAATATTCTGAAGTAATTGCAGTTACACTTTCTCTCACTATTTTCACAACATCTCCTTCTTTAACTTCCATACCTGCAAGTGAAGGATCGATAAGGTTTATTTTAGGAAGTTCATTGAATGTTATTTTATATTTAGAAAAGAGGTTTTTTCTCTCTTTATCACTTAAAATTGAGTGTTTAGGTTTTAATATGTGATGTTTGATGACCAATGCCGCTTTTGTTTTTCTTGCCATATAGTTCCCCTCTGTAATATGAAATAATGAAATGGGCCGGACGGGATTTTCGTTTGAAACTTCGAACCCGCGACCACTCGATTTCTTCAATGAATTAAAAGTCGAGTGCTCTAATGCCCGAAGTTTATCTTCTCCAGGCTGAGCTACCGGCCCTGTGTTGAGTACAAGGCCAAATCAAAATGATTTGGACCAGGCTAACGCCCTGGCCGGGACTTTCAGGATCATCACAATCTTTTTGAACCCGGGTCGAAGCCTCGACAGGGCTTCATGATAGTTCTCGCATTTAAGCAATGTGCCGAGCTACACTACCAGGGCATAAAACATCTTTTTTGTGAGTCGATAAGCTATAAGAAGCTTATTTAACCCATAAGAAAGATATTTCTAGCATGTTTCGTTGAGAAAAAGTAGTGATATATAAATGTTTCTATTCTTTTCATATTAATACATATATTCTATAGATTTTCTAGACTTTATAGTTTATAAATTTTGTGGAAAACTAGGTGGAAAATAATATAAATATATTCTTATTTCTAAATTATATGGTAGATGCTAATTATTTTACAAGTGCAAAGTCTTCTTTTTTTTTAGGTTGTGGGTATGGATTTGATAGGTTGATGCATAAACCGGTATTAAATATATATGTTCCATCTGAAGATATGATTATTCAGACAAGTCATTGTTTGGATCCTTTTGAGAGGGATAGACTACTGTATGATGTTATTATTGGTGACACAGCTACTGAATATTTTAAGAAATTTGGGAATGATACAACTAAGTTCGATGTTTCTGAAAATTTAATTAAGTGGGCGAAACAATATCATGCCGCTGCACGGGATTCGCCTCAAGAGCTTTCTGATTTATTTGAAACAACACCCTTAACTATATTATCTGATTGATAAATTTCTTTGTTATTTTAGTTGTAATGTTATATGTATAATGAGTATAAAAGAAATATATCCCCGCCGCCGGACTTGAACCAGCAACCTTGCGGTATCGGCTGACTTGTTGTCATAGTGTGTTTGATAACAATCTCAAACAAGTGATATAATCTACAGCCGCACGCTCTACC
>JAYENX010000012.1:0-17207 GCA_034722435.1 Nanobdellota archaeon
ATGAAAAATTCATCTTTAGTAAATGTAACTGATGTTTATGATTTTCCAAGAGTTGAAGCTTATCGTGCGTTAAATGATGCGTGTGATGGGGCGGACTCTAGTTATAGAAATACTACTTATTATTATGATAGTGATTTGGATGCTTATGGTAATTCTTCTGTTACTTTAGATTATTGTTTCCTTCCTTGGAGTTATATTGATAATTCTAATGATTGTGATGATTTTAATTCGTCTATAAATCCGCTTGGTTCTGAGATTTTATGCGATGGTATTGACCAAGATTGTAGTGGTGCGGATTTAAATGGTACGGATAATGATTTAGATGGTTATATGGTTGAAGGTGGTTATTGTGGTCTTGTAGATTGTAATGATACCAATTCAAGTATTAATCCAGGTGCTTATGATGTTCCTTGTGATGGTGTTGATCAGGATTGTAGTGGTGCGGATTTAAATGGTACTGATGCTGATTCAGATGGTTATATGGTTGAAGGTGGTCTTTGTGGTGCTGTAGATTGTAATGATATTAATGTTTCAATAAATCCTGATGCAACTGAAATTGCGTGTGATGGTATTGACCAGGATTGTAGTGGTGCGGATTTAAATGGTACTGATAATGATTTAGATGGTTATATGCTTGAAGGTGGTTTTTGTGGTCTTGTAGATTGTAATGATACCAATTCAAGTATTAATCCAGGTGTTGCTGAATCTGTTTGTGATGGTATGGATGATAATTGTGATGGTAATGTTGATGAGAATCTGACTACTATTTATTATTATGATTTTGATAATGATACTTATGGTAATGCTACTGATTATTTAGATGTTTGTTCTATACCTTCTGGTTATGTTTCTGATAATCAAGATTGTAATGATGCTTTGGATTCAGTTGCACCTAACGCGTCTGAAACTTTGAATGGGGTTGACGATAATTGTAATGGTTTTGTTGATGAGGGTCTGGTTTCCGGAAATGCAACTGATATATTCTCAACAACATTTACAGATATTAATGTAACTGTTAATGCAACGGATGAACTTAATCAAACATTTGAAGGCGATGTTTCTGTAGTAATTAATGCTGATAATAATACGGCTGTAGAATTTACTTTTGATTTTGATAATAATTATCTTAATCTTTCTGCGATAGTTATTGAGCGTCAGACAGGGAATGATTCTGGCTCGGTTATAATTTCAGGAGTTAACCTTTCGGAACAAGGAGGTACAAAGACTGTTTATTTAGATGACTTGAATAAGTCTGTTTCGGGTGTATGTATAAAAGATGCAGAAATATCTTCAATTACTGAGATAAGTGATTATTGTAATGGTACTAATGAGTTTTCTATTGATTGTAGTAGCACAGGTTATACTTTGAATGGTTATACTTGCACAGATCTTGGGGGCAGACTTAAGATTGAAGGTTTAAATAATTCTGGTGTTAAAGAGTTTGAAGCTTGCACTGATATAGATGGGGATGGTTATGGTGTTGGTTGTGCTTTAGGTGTTGATTGTGATGATACGGATGAAAGCGTGAATCCTGGAGAGACTGAAGTTTGTGGTGATGGTATTGATAATGATTGTGATGGTTCTGATTCTGCTTGTAGGTCTAGTAGTTCCGGTGGTGGCGGCGGAGGTGGCGGTGGAGCGTCTTACGCAGGTAATTATTCTGCAACCGGAGGCTCTTCAGAAACAAGGTATTTCGTTAGTATTGAACCTAATAAAGAGGTTTCTATGGATATTGTAAGAGATGAATTAAGTGTTATAAAGACGAGTTTTAAGTCAAAATCTGCTAAAGAAGTTGTGAAATTGAAGGTTGCTAAAAAAGATAGTTTGCCTTCAAATGTTCCTTCAGTTGATGATGTTCATGAGTATATTGAAGTTTTGACTGAAGGTATTGAAGATTCTGATATTTCTGAAGCTAAGATTGAGTTTGCAGTTTCTAAATCTTTTGTAAAGGATGGTTATGAAGTTGTATTGAAAAGGTATGAAAGTGAGTGGGTTGATCTTGAGACTGAACTTATTGATTCGGATTCTGATTATTTTTATTATAGTGCTGTTACTCCTGGTTTTAGTTATTTTGCAATAAGTTTGAAACAAGCTGAAGTTGTGATTGAAGAGGTTGTAGATGAAGTGGAAGACATTGTAATTGAAATTGGTGACCAAGAAGTGTTTACTACTCAAGAAAGTGTTGAGGATTTAGAACCTGTTGTTGAACAACCTGTGAATGATAGAAAGTCTTTATGGTTTGGGTTAGTGATTGTATTGATTGCTTTTTTAGTGATATATGAAGTTAGTGGTGGGAATAAGAAGCTGAAAAAAAAGAATCGTAAATTGTTTACTTAATATTATTGAGACATTTTTTTAAGATAATCTTTAAGAAGATCTTTTGTTTTTTGTTTGGTTTCATTATCTATATCTATTTTATCTATTTCTTTATTCCAGTTTATGTTAGGAAGTTTTGTTAATGTTCCTAAGAATTCTCTTCCTTCTTGTTTTATGTATTTTTCAATTTGTTTTGCTCCGTCTGAATTGAACTTTTTAGTTGCAGGAAATTTTGTTATTGCGTTAGCTCCTGCTTTTATGAGCCACGGAACATCGTCAACTCTTCTTGCAGTGATTCCTGCAATAATTTCGAGTTTAGGGAATTTAATTCTTGTTTTAGCAACCCATTCTGCATAGTATTTTGTTTCAGGTCCTTCAGTGTAAGGTGTTCCTGTGATGGGTTTTAAGGCGTAGAAAGTGATTCTTTCTACTTCGTATTTTTCAATGAATTTAAAGAGTAAGTCTATGTGTTCAGGTTTTTCTCCTAGACCTATAACTATAGTTATTGATTTTTTTAAATTTCCTGAATAATTGAACATGTCAATATATTGTTGAATTGGTTTGTTTGGACAGATATCTTCGTGTAGTTTTGGTTCGATAGTTTCAATAGATGAGACAATGCCTTCAATATATGGTTTGAACTTTTCAAGGTCTTCTTGTTCTAAAGCGCCAAGGTTGAGCCAAATTTTTTCTCCATAAATATCTGAAACTAGTTTAGTTATCTTGATAAGGTCTTTCATAGGGAATATTTTGTATCCTCCTGTTAAGAATTCAATACGCCATCCGAGATGTTTTGCAAGTAATGCTTCTACGATTATTGAGGGTATGGAACGTCTTGCGTTTTTTGCGTGTTTGATTCTGTCTTTAATGGTTGAACGGTAGCAGAACTTACAAGTGCCGACATCGCAGTACCAGCTTAAGAAAATGCATCTTCCAAACCATGCAATAGGTTTGAAGTTTTCAGCGTATACTTTTGATGCTTGTTTAAACATATCCATGATGATGAATATGGAAGGGTTGTTTTTAAAGGTTTAGTTAATAATTAATTAGAAAAAAGTTTTGCTTGAAAGCACGATTAGAATAAAGCCCCTGGGGAGAGTTGCACTCCCGACCTTCTGCTATCTCTTGATTAATACGAGGCAGACGCAATAGCTACTATGCTACAGGGGCATTGTTTTGTGATTTTTATTTTAGATTATCTAGCATTTCTTGTTTAGTTTGGAACTTTTTCTGGCATTCAAAACAAATATTATGTTTTTTACCTTTTTCGTTTTTAACAATAGTTCCTACTAATTTCTTAAGAAATGTAGTGCTTATTTTTTTGTTGCAAATATCGCATTTCATAATGTAGAAAATAAATTGTGAATTTATAAAGCTTGTTGTTGTGCAGTTGTTTCAAGTTTACTTGCTACTTCTCTTTTCCTTTCTTCAATTCTTTTTTTATATATCTCGGGGTTGTTTTGATATTCGTTTTGCAAGGTGTCAAAGAGTACTAGCATGTTAGGATATCCTTGGATAATTTCTAAAGCTAGATGTCCAATTCTAGTTCTTTCTCCAATGAAATAATTCTCGCTATCCATTATTCCGAAATCTAATTTGTCATTTACAAATGTATACCCTACAGGTTTATTCTGAAATTTAGATAAGTTCATAGTTTAGTAGTGGACTTAGGATAATTATAAAACTTTCTAGAATAACTTTTAAATATTTAGAACAATCCTTTAAATTTAGAAGATGATTTACCTGCTTTTGCAAGTTCTAAAGTGTTTAGTTCTCCGCAAAGTGCTTGGAATACATCATGTACTTTTTTAAGATCTTCTTTTTCTTTCCACGCGACATCGCCACAGTCTATTTCCTCTCTAATACGATGGTTAATTTTGTCAGCAAGATGTTCGAGAAATGAGATGTGTTCACGTACTTTGGATTTACTTTTATAGCCTTGCTTATGTAGCATAACTTTGATTTCTTTTAGAGAACGGGCTTCGTAATATTCCATATTACTTATTAGTATATGGGGCTTATGTATATATATTTTTCCGTTATAATGTATATGTTATATGTATTTTTGAGTTTCTAAAATGATTTAAATAAAGTTCAGGTTTTGTTTTATTATGAAGCGAAAAATTAGAAGAAGTAAACTGCAGATTAAGGGAAATGCTGAAATAACTAGGTTATTTAGTTTAATGGACGGTGTTGAAGATGTGAAACAGTTAAAAAAAGTTAATGGTTTTACTTTACAGGATGCTGTTTTAGATCTTTTGGATGATTATAAAGTTCTTTATGTTGGTCAGGGTAAATATATTGATTGTCTTTTGATTGCGAAAGATGCAAAAAAAACTAGAATTTATACCGGAGTTGTATTTTCTGTGTTTGATTATAATTATTTTGAGGAATTAAAGACTTCGCGAGGTCATGTTTATTTTATGAGGTTTAAACCTGAAGGAGTATCTGTTGCAACATTATTAAGAGATGTTAAGAGAAGAGTTTCACAGATCGATAATCCTTATGCTAATTGTACTTTTAAAAAGGATAAAAATGCTCTTAAATGTATGTTTGGTCGAAATCTTAGTAATCCTGAGGATAGGGATAGTTTGACTGAAATTATGGAAGCGGTTGAAAAAACTTATTTATCGCGTAAGAATTGATGATTGGTATGAAATCCTTTCGCTCATCTGCTGTAATTTAATATATTGAATACAGCCCCTGTATTGTCTGACGATTGGCATCTTGATTCGCTGGCTGTTCCAAGCGAGGATTTCATATAAGCCAGATTTGAGGTAAACTTTAAAAACTGCTGTTTAATCTATTTCTAATATGGTAAGGATAGCTATTGTTGATAAGGAAAAGTGTCGGAACGGTATTTACTGTGATTTTGTATGTGGCGGAGTATGTCCTGTGAATCGAACTGGTAAAGAATGTATAGTTCTTGATCCTGATGATAATAAACCTATAATTAATGAAGAACTTTGTATTGGTTGTGGTATCTGTCCAAGGAAATGTCCTTTTGGTGCGCTTAAGATTATTAATTTGCCAGAGGCTTTAGATAAAGAGCCTATACATAGATATGGTCGGAACGGGTTTCATCTTTATTCGTTGCCAATACCTATATTTGGAAAAGTTGTTGGTGTAGTTGGGAAGAATGGTATTGGTAAATCGACAGCTATAAAGATTCTATCAGGTATTTTGAAACCTAATCTTGGAAAAGATGGCGATGTAGGGTATGAAAAGGTTATTGAATATTTTAAAGGGACTGAAGCGCAATCATACTTTGAGAAAGTTAAAGAAGGAAAGATAAAAGTGGCTTATAAGCCTCAAGCTGTAGAACTTATACCTAAACAGTTTGATGGGAAGGTAAAGGATTTACTTAAAAATATTGATGAGAAGGATGCTTTTGATGAAGTTGTTAGGGAGCTTGAACTTGAAAAGTTTTTGGATACTGATATTAAATCTATCAGTGGTGGTGAGTTACAAAGAGTGGCAATAGCTGCGACTGTTTTGAAAAAAGCTGATGTTTATTTTTTTGATGAGCCGACTTCGTACCTTGATATAAAGCAAAGGTTGAAAGTTTCTAATTTTATAAGAAGACTTGCTACACCTTTTGTTGCCGTTGTTGTGATTGAACACGATTTAATAATACTTGATTATATGACTGATTTAGTGCATCTTATGTACGGTAAAGAGGCTGCTTATGGTATAGTTTCGTTGACAAAGTCTACGAGAGTTGGTATAAATATTTATCTTTCAGGTTTCTTACGTGAAGAAAATATACGGTTTAGAAGTAAAGAGATTAAGTTTTTTGCAAGGCCTCCTGAAGAAGCTAAACATAATACTTTGTTGACTTCATGGAAAGGGATAAAAAAGCAGCTAGGTAATTTTAGTTTGGAAGCTCTTGAAGGTTCAGTTCATAAAAAGGATGTTATTAGTATTGTTGGAGAGAATGGTATAGGTAAAACTTCTTTTGTTAAGATTTTAGCAGATGTGATTGAACCTGACTCTGGAGAGGTCGGCGAGGGTGTAGTGGTTTCATATAAGCCTCAGTATATTGATATTGGAGATTCTGATGAATTGGTTATGAATGTGTTAAAAGATGCAGTTGAGAATTATAAAGCTCAATTGATACAGCCGTTAGAGATTGATCATTTATTGTTGAGGGAGGTTAATGAGTTGTCGGGTGGAGAATTACAAAGAGTTGCTATCGCATTATGTCTTTCGCGTAAAGCAGATTTATATTTATTAGATGAACCATCTGCTTATTTAGATGTAGAGCAGAGGTTAATTGTTTCGAAGATTGTACGTGATGTAATGGAATTTAGAGGTACAACTGCTTTAGTTGTTGATCATGATCTTTTGTTTGTTGATTATTTGTCGCATAAGATACTTGTCTTCGATGGTGAACCTGCTGTTAAAGGTAAAGCTCTTGGTCCGTTTGATATGAAACAAGGTATGTCTAAGTTTTTGAAAGATTTAGGTATTACTTTTAGAAGAGATGATGAGACTTTAAGACCTAGAGCTAATAAACCTGGTTCTGTAAAAGATAGAGAACAAAGAAGTAGTGGAAACTACTACTATGTTAATTAGGTTTTGGAGTTACAAAAACTTTCATTCGGTCAATTTGTTTTCCATATTTTGCCAAAAATGTCATATCTCCTTTTGAAATTGCTTCGTTGTATGGAACCCACAAGTTTCTGTATTTTACAAATGAGTCGTGCATAAATTCTGCTATGTTAAGAAGTTCTGTTTTATCTCCTCTAGCTTCTTGTTGAGCCATATATGCTTCTCTGCTAATGGTTCTTTCAAGGTCCATCCAAGGTATGTCTGTACTTTTACCATTAGGTTTTACACCTATAGTGTTGATGTATATAGGGATACCAAATTTTGAAAGGCATGCTCTTACAATGAATGGTGATATAACGTCTAAATCTTTTTTGTATACTGGATTAGCGAAGTGTTGTTCGCCTTCGTATGCAAAAGAATTTCTTACATTTCTTTTACTTTTAAGCGCGTCTATAAGTGATCCTTCTTTATTATTTCCTACTGCGAAATTTCCTACGATTCCTGTTTCGCCATTGTACTGTTCAAGAGCTGTTCCTATTATTGCTAATCTTCTTGACATTACTGTAGCGGGATATTTTATATTCGGAGAGGCAGTTTTGACATTACCTACTTTTTCGTATATTTTTCCTGCAAGAATGAAATATATGGATGCTTTTTTAATGGCTCTCATGTTGGATGAACCGTTAGGTTTGAATTGAGCCAAGGTTTGAGCTCTTTCTTCGAGACATTGTGCTAGATGAAAGTTATCTCTTGCTGATCTTTTTTTTCTAATTAATTCAGATATTACTCCTTCCATTTCCGGATCTTCTATGGCGTCGTCAACTCTATCTAGTAAAAGTTCTAAATGTAAAGTTCGCGATTCTCTTTCTGCATCTGCATTTCTTATTAAATTTTGGTGATATTCTTCTTTGTTCATTTTTATTGTCCTCATAAACCTTAATGTATATATTTTATATGCTGAAAGTCTTCCGGATTTTTAAAGCTTTTGCAAGTTTCGTATATAAATCTTTAAATATAAACCTCGGTGAATTTCTGTTTTATTGGGGTGGGCTGGTTATTTGGTGGTTAAGTTAGTTAGATTCTGGTTTAGGTTATGTTACTTCTGTTAAGGGGTCAAAATAGTTATCTTTATAAATGATTAATAGTTTTTATTAAGATGAAGCATGTGGTTAGCTTTAGTTTGGATGAAGATACAATCTTGAAGATTCGTGAGAAGTTACGTTCTAATAAAAGTTTACGAAGTAAGAGTCATCTTGTAGAAGAAGCTGTTAAAAAGTTTTTGAAGGGTGATGGTGAATGAGTGATGAACCTTCTAAATCGGACTTAGAGTATTATATTAATAAATTGAAGTCTGGTGATATTGAATCTAATCTTACTGAATATGTTTCTCTTTTTGATGATGATTATTGGAATTTAGTTCAGCAGAATGAGTCTGATGATATTTCAAATTTAGATTGCTGTGAAGAGTATTTTGATCTTAATGAATATTTGTATGAGTTAGAAGAAGATAATTTTTCGGATGGTTTTGATGAGTTTGATATTCTTGATGATAGGGTTAAGATGTATCAAAAATTTGGGATTGGTTGCCAAGAAGCTGACATTATTGAGGGTTCGGAAGTTGATCTTTATTCTCTTGATGATAAACAGTTACAAATAGTTTCGGCATTAGCACATTTTTTTGTTAAACTTTGGCACAGTAGGATTGATGATGTTTATGACGATTATGAAAAAATTATGGACGATCTTGAAGTTGGTGGTGAAATTGAATGGGATGAAAATGATCTTGATGATTATGTTTATGCAGGAACTAAAGATGTATTTGATTTAATCGGTTATTTAAATATAAACAAACCATTTTTTGATGTTCTTGGAACTGGTGTTTCAGGTTTAGTTATTTATACTAATAATTCAAACCTGGCCACTCCTTTGTTGAGTAGACGAGTTCATGAAGAGTATTCTTTTCAGGATATTCGTAATATTTATGATCTTTGTAATTCTGCTTTTAAATATATGGGTGGCGATTCAGAGGGTTTTAACAAGGAATATGGACTGCTCGAACATCTTCACGCTGTTAATCCAAATACAAAAAATGTTGTTCAGCTTAATCCTTATTCTGGTTCTGTAGAATCTTATCCTTTTTTTGTTAGGCTAGATTTAGTTGAAGGGGATTCTCTTGAAAAATTAATTTCTGATGAAGGTTATTTTAATTCGGATAAAATACTTAAAATTGTAGCTGGAATAATGAATGGTTTAATGGAGTTAAGGGAGGCTGGGATATATTTCCACAGAGATTTAAGGCCTGCTAATGTTGTTGTTGTTGATAATGATAATCCTGTTATTGTTGATCTTGGTATTGCTTCAGATGATTCTGATGCTCTCGCTAAGGATAATCGACGTTATGGTTCTGAGACTGGTGAAACTGCTAATGATTTGGTTTCGTTGGGTCAGATTATGTATAAGATGTATACTGGTGATTTTCTTTTTGCTGAGAGTGATTCGATGGAACGAACTATTTATGCTGATAAATTAAGAGATTATCGTGATGTTGTGTTGAATGATTTTGAACTACTTGATGAATATCTTAAGAAAGTGGATGGTAAAGTTAAAGATGAACGAGTTAGAGAATTAATTAAAACTTGCATTCTTTCACAACCTGAAGATTATTCTATGGTTAGTGCTATGTTTGAGAGGTATAGGGGATGACTGGGCTAATTGATGGAATTAAAGATTTCATTAGATGGTGTTTTTATGGGAAAGAAATAGACCCTGAAGCATTGGAGGAATTTAAACATTTAATTAACTCTGATATAAGGCATCCTGAAAATTGGGAAAGAGAGTATGGTCCTGAGTATGATGCCAGATTTTCTTTAGAAGATATTTTTGAATTTTGTTCAGGTGGAATTCTTCCTGATGAGGCAAACTCTTATAATTCTCGATTTGGTGCAGAGGATATTAATTTTTTAGTAGGTGCGAAGTGTTCTCCTGAAATAGCTGAACAATACTCTGATGATATAAGTGGAAAAGTTGTTGCGATTATGCACAAATTTGGGATTCTTTCTAGTTCATTTGAAGATGTTAGACTAAAAAACTTTGCGGAAATATTGGAGTCAGTACATAAAGTAGATATTGGGGAGTTTTTGTCATATGATTCGGAATTGCTTGGGACGGGATATTCAGGAACTGTTGTTTTATTTAGGGGTACTGCATTAAAATTTTCAAAAGACGCAAAAAAAGAGGCAGTAATAATATCTCAGATTTATGACGCTAATGCAGATAATTTGGTAAATACAATCAAAATGTATAGGGGGTCTTATCCTGGTTATTTTAAAATTGAATCTATTATTGGAGATAGTTTGGAAATAATAATTTCTAATATGGCTCCTCTTGATTCTGAAATTAATCTTAGAATTTCAACAGGAATATTAAACGGACTTATAGAAATGCGAAAAGCTGGAGTCTTTTATCATTGTGACCTTCGGCCTGCCAATATTCTATTAGCTGAAAAATTTGATTTTTTGAAACTATTACATGAAATACTATGTTCAGGTATGAACGTAGACCCTGATGAAGTTAAGTACATAGAGCCCGAATATATGCGTTTTAAATACAGTGACCCTAAAATAATAGATTTCGAAATAGCTACAACAGATAGACATTACATGCAGAATGTTTACAAAGGATGTAAGGGGGAAGATTCGGTTCCTGATAAAAATCGTCGTTTTGGTGGTCCTAATGATTTAGTTTCATTGGGTCAGATGATGTATCTGATGGCTACTGGTGAACATATATTTTTGAATAAAAAAACTGGAGATGAGTCTGAGTCTATGTCAAGAACTTTTGGTTCAGTTGCTGATAGGATTAATGATTATAGGACTAAAGTTTATTTAGATGAGAGTGGTGAACTTTTGAAAGGTCATCTTAAACAAGTTGATGATACTGTTGAAGATGAGGGTGTAGCTTTCTTGATAAAAGAGTGTTTAACTGCCAGGAATTATGATTATGGGAGAGTTAAGAGGGTGTTCGAGAGGTATAGGGGATGAGTTCAGAACAAAATATTTTGGAATTAGAAATGTTAGTAAAATTAGATTCAATTCTAATAAATATACAAGATTATTATAGAAATGCAAATAAGATAAAAGATAAACAAATACCTTCAAAAATTGAAATATTAGAAAATATTCAGACTTATAGATCTGAAGTGAAATTAAATGGGACAAAGCAAGAAAATGATCATGTTCCGAGGTTATATGGCTGTGTTGGAGATTTAGTTCCAAATGATATGAACGAAACAAAACAAGAAAGAGACGTGAGAGAAGAAGTTTCAAGATTATATGGGCGGGCTAGACGATTAGTACCTAATACTATACATGAGACAAAACTAGAAAAAGAAGTGAGAGATATAGTTTCGAGATTATATGGGCGGGTTAGAGAATTAGTGCCAAATGATCAAATTATAGAAGCAATAAAAATTAAAGATAAAGTTATAAATAGATATCAAGGCAAATTATCTGCAAGAGACAAAATTGTTTTAATGGTAAACAAAGTAGAACCAACTTTCGCAAACGAGATAAGGGATTTTTACAGAGCTCAGTTTGAAGATTTAAATTTGTATAAAACTTATGAGCCTGTTTCCGCAGTAGATTTAATATATTTAAAAAACTTAGGAGTTCAAACTAAAGACTTACAAGAAGTTAATAAGCAAAAAGATCTATTTGATTTAAGTATTTTAACTCAGTTGACTTTAATCAGGTCTGGGATAAATTTAGAAAAATTATTAAAAAAATTTTCAATTTTAAAAGTTAAACAATTAGTCAATGAGATTAGGATTAGTTCACGAAGTGATCAGAGAATCAAAGCGTTGTTTGTAGGGAACAAATCTGTTGTGATACGAAAAACTATACGAACACCGACTAACCGAGATGAATGCGCTTGTGGGTATATTTCCGAATCTATAGTGAAATACTGTGATGATCCTGAACCTGAAAAACAGATTTTAAAAACTATTGAGGGAGTTTGTTTTAATAATGTCATAGAAATTCCAATTCAAAGATGGGATCAATCAACAATTATATTAAGATATATTCCGGGAGATTCATTAGAAGAAATTCTATCTCGGAATCCTCTTAGCTTTGAAAAAACAATTCAATATACAAAAGGAATACTCGCTGGGTTAATTGAACTTCAGAAAAATGGGATTTATTATCATAGAGATATAAGACCCGCAAACATAATTATAGATAGCCTGATAGATGCGCCAGTAATAATTGATTTAGGAATTGCTATAATGGAAGAAGATGCGTGTGCAAAAGATAATCGGAGATATGGTCCTTCAGGACCTCAAGCTAATGACTTAATTTCTTTAGGTCAAGTGATGTATAAAATGGCAACAGGTAAGCACATTTTTGCTAAATCTCAATCAATGGAAAAAACAGTTTATGCACAAGATCTCGCAGATCATAGGGATTGGATTTATGCTGACAGAATAAGATTAAATTATTATTTTAAAAAAGTTGATAAAAACTTGCCTATTAATCTTGCGACCCTTATAAAAGTTTGTTTAACTGCAAATAACGATGATCATGAAAAAATACAACGTTTGTTGGAGGCTTACGAATGAATTTTGACGACGATCCGTATGATGGATGGTTCGATGCTCTCTATGAAGCTGAATTTGAAGATTTTCCTGAAGAGTTTTGTAAAGATTATGGGATTTCAAAGAGTGTTTTATTAGAATTATTATCTAAAGGGGATGTTAATTTTTGGGATATAATTCAGATTTCAGAATCTGGAGGGGATTGGGGAATAGTAAGTGATTGGATTCCAAATGATTCTGATTTGGATATAGTTGAGGTTTATCGGGCTATTAAAGGTTCACCTGAATGGTATAAAGGATATGATGTAACGAAATTTAAGAAACATGAAATGGCAAAACTAATTTCTAATAATGTTGGATTAGATGCAAATGATTATAATTCTAGGTTTTCAATTGATGATATAATTAATTTATCAAATTTTGAAGTAAATTCCGATCTTGCAGATGAATATCCTGTAGATGCAACAACTCCTGCTATTTGTTTGATGAAACATTTTGCTCAGTTGCCAAATTCAAAAGAAGCAGAAAGATTACATGAATTATTTAATAAAATTTTTAATTTGTATGGTCTTGGAGGAGATTATCAGTTACTGGGAACTGGTGCAACTGCTGTAGTTTTATTAAGAGATAGAAAAGCAGTAAAATTTTCATATGGGATAAATAGAGAATATACTTATTTAGATGGAGTACGATTTGCTTGTTCTGGGACGCAAAATAATATTGTTAAATTAAAAGGTAAGGTTCAACAAAATATTGCATTAGAGATTGAACATATTAAAGGAAAACCATTAGGGGAAATTTTTATAGAAAGAAGGGTAGTTCCAAGGGATACGATAAGACAATATGCGTCTGGGATTTTAAATGGAATTCTTGAATTGCGAAAGGCAGGAATTTATCACCATGATATTCATGATAGGAATATAATGATTGAACAAGGGGGACGGGCTGTAATAATTGATTTAGGTGCAGCATCTAAAAATCCAGAACAATATAATCCTTTCAATAGGGCTTATGGCGGTAACAATGATATTATTTCATTGGGTCAGTTATTATATCGTATGGCGAGTGGTGAAAATCTTTTTAAAGAAGATGCAAGAAATTTTACTTGTTATTCTGAATGCAAAGATGGAATAAAAACTGAGAGGGAACGAGTGTATGAAAATCCTGTTTTATTTAGACAATATATGAATTTGATAAAGAAAACAGTTAGTCCGAAAATTGATAAAGATAATAGGGTTACAGAATTAATATTAACTTTACTGGATGCTGATTTGTGGAAACAACCTGATTATGAAAGGGTGGTTCAGGTAAAAAAAGAGGTTGAGGAGTGTTTGTAATGACTAAAGAAGAAGTTCAATCTTCGGAAATATTCCGAAAAAATATGAAAATATTTAAAAATGAATTTTGGATACATAATAAAGAAAATGCATTTAATATTTGATGTTGATGGAACTCTGTATAATAAATCTAGAGATTACAAAGGTAACGGGACAATCTTAGATTCTCATGAATTTATGAGATATGCTACTTATGTTGCTGCTTTGAATAGGTGTGTTGCTGATGAAGTTGTGGCTGGTTTAGTGTTGGGGGAATATAATCGACATGTTGAGCAAGGTTCGCTTTTGGAAGCAATTGCTGGATTTTCTTCAGAGACAAAAGAAGAATACTCTGTTTTAGTAGAAAAGCATGGTTCAAATGGTAATGTTTTTGTGAATGAATTTGGTTCTAATTCAGGATACCTTTCTGAGATGCTTTCCCATATAGATTTTAAAGAAGTTTTAGATGAAGATTATGAACTTCAGAAAACTATTTCTTATTTAAAACAGCATCATACATTGGGAATTTTTACAAGTGAAGTTTATTCTACTGTGGAATCCGTTTTTGAAGTTCTTGGTTTAGATTTAACTGATTTTAGTATGATTTTGACAGCTGAAGATGTAGTACATAAGAAACCTGGCAGGGAGGGTTTCGATAGGGTACTTCAATTAACTGGACAACCTTCTGTAAATGTGAATTATATAGGTGATCATTTAACTAAAGATGTTAAAGCACCTTTGGCATTAGGTATGCGCGCTATTCATGTAACTTGGAAATCGGGGGATATTAAAGGTAAGCGTGTAGTGCCTAATCTTCATGGATGTTATGATTCTAAATCTTATATTGAAATTCCTACTATTTATAATTTAACGGAGATATTTTGATGATACAAAAAATAATTCAAATTGCTAGACAAGCAGGACAAATAATTGAAGAAGCTAAAAATGAGAAACAAATAACTAAAAGTAAAGAAGATGGTACTGTTGTTACAACAACTGATTTAAAAGTTGATAAGTTTATAATTGAACAATTAAATAAATTTTTTCCTGATATTGAAGTTTTGACAGAAGAAACTGTTTCTGTGATTACAAAAGATACATTCTTTATTATTGATCCCTTGGATGGTACTCAGGAATTTTTAAACTCTATAAAAGACCCTTCATTAATTGAATATGCTGTTATGATTGGTTTGGTGAAACAACATATTCCTGTTTTAGGGGTGGTTTATCTTCCTGCAACAAAAACATTATACTATGCAGAGCAAGGTAAGGGTGCTTTTAAGGAGTGTGGTGATAAAACTGAACAAATTTATACAAAAAATTCAAATAAAATTCTTATTGGTAAATATAATGTTGATGAAGACCTCGAATTATATTTGAAAAATAAATATAATTTAACTTCTGAACAAACATTTAAAGGGGGTTCATTTGGAGTGAAAGTGTGTCAATTAGCAGAAGGACTTTTTCAAGAATTTATACATACAAATTATGATAAAAATAAAATTCATGCTTCTATATGGGATTCGTGCGCTTCAGATATTATTTTAAAAGAAGCGGGAGGCTTTTCTCATACAATTAAAACCTTAGAGTCTGTTAATTATAAACAAATAGAATTAACAAATGGTTATATTGCTTCTTCAAATAAATTTAATACTTTGTTTATTTTTGATATTGATGGTGTTCTTGGAAATTTTGAAAAATTAAGAAAACTGAGAGATGTTGCACATTGTAAGGCTATTGCAAACAAACATAACATTACAGAAAAACAAGCAATTAAACTATTAAATGAAACTAGAATTAAATTAAAACAAGAAGGTAAACATTCGACAATAGATGCTATGCGAGCGTTAGGAGTTTCTGAAAAAGAATTTTATGATATTATGAATTCTGTACCTGTTGAAGGTAATATTGTTTTAACTTCTCACGTTGTTGAATTATTGCAAAAATTAAAATCTGGTAATGCAATAGTTGCTTTAACGAACACCCCTACTAAAGCGATTCTTGCGACTCTTGAATATCTTGGTCTTTTACATTTTTTTGATGCTGTTTATTGTATTGATAAATATAATTTTGTAAAACCTTCTATTGAAATTTATAAAACCATTATGGGAGATTTTAAAGCTAAAGAAGTTATTTCAATAGGTGATTCAGAAGAAAAAGATCTTAAACCTGCAAAACAATTAAATTTAAAAACATTTTATTTTAGTACTAAAGATGATTCTTCAGATATTAGAGCTCTCTTAGACTTTTTCTAAGATAAACGTGCTCTGAGAAATCATTTATTGTATTTAATAGAAGATCTGCTTCCATAATAACGCGTAATTCTTTAATGGTAAAATTAGTTTTTTTAACTTTATCAACAATTGAGTATCTTTTTTGAATAAAATCACTGCCTACTTCTTTTTGTTTAATTAATAGCATCTGTTCACAAAAGTAATTAAATATTTCTTTTAATAATTTTTTAGCTTTAGGTGTGCATCCGTATGTGAAGATTGCTTCATCAATATGTCTCAATTTATCTACAACTTTATCGATGACTTGATATAATGCATAACTTAATTTTTTTTCTTCTTTTTCTTTATCTGAAGCATATAAAGTTCTTAAATAATAATTAATAAATTTGCTGATGTTGTCGTGGATGTTGTACATTGTATCGTGAAATTCTTTGTAATCTTTACCTATGGAATTGATCATTTCGTTCATTGCTTGTTTCATTAAGAAATATATTCTTTGTTCAATCTTTTGAAGATTTAATATTTCGGATGTTACAAAACACTCAATTTCAGTTTTCTTAGTTGATTGAGATACAATTTCTGCTCCTATATATCTTTCAATTAATTTTATGATTGATTTATTTAATGACATTTCTTTCTGTTTTTTTGGATGAAGTATTAAATTGTTAGAATAAGTTAATATAATTCTGTCGAAATCCATTCTATATAATATTGTTAGATGTCTATTAAGTGCAAAATAATTGTAATTATCTATGTTAAAACTAATTTCTTTACATTTTTTTTTAATTTCAGATTTGGATAAAGTTATGTTGTTTCCTTCGGTATTTATATTTAGTTCGTTGCCTTTTTCTATTTTATTTTCTTCAACCCATTTACTGGGCAAACTTACTGTGAGTGTATTTTGACCTACTCTGTTTACTTTTCTTTTCATGTTATTTAGTAAGTAAGGGTTGTATAAATACTTTTCGAAAAGTAATTATGTAATTACTAGTAATAATTATAATTGGGAAAAGTATATATTTATTGTTCGACATATAGAAATATATCCGGGAAAGGGGGATGATTTACATGATGAACCGAACGAAATTCGAAAAAACGTGTTTTTTCAAGATAAAGTACAAGTTTCAGTTTAGGGGCGAAAATCCGTATAGGAGGATGCAATATGAAGAAGTGCCCGTTATGTAATCGGATATG
>JAYENX010000013.1:0-17167 GCA_034722435.1 Nanobdellota archaeon
TATGTTAGTTGATGGTCAGGGTAATTTTGGTTCAATTGATGGGGATTCACCTGCTGCAATGAGATATACTGAGGCCAGGTTAGCAAAAACTGCAGAAGAACTTCTTGATGATATTAAAAAAGAAACTGTAGATTTCATTCCTAATTTTGATGCTTCATTAAACGAACCTTCAGTTTTACCGGGGAAATTACCTAACCTTTTGATAAACGGTTCTTCAGGTATTGCTGTTGGAATGGCAACAAATATCCCTCCTCACAATCTTCACGAAGTTATTGATGGCGCTATTTGTTTAATCGAAAACCCTGAATGTACAATTCCTGATTTAATGGCTCATATTAAAGGTCCCGATTTTCCTACTGGTGGCATTATAACTGGTAGAACGGGTATATTGAGCGCTTATTCAACTGGTCGCGGTAAAGTTATAGTTAAGGCAAAGGCCGAAATTGAAGAATATAATAAAAAGCAAAGAATAATTATTACAGAAATTCCTTATATGGTTAATAAATCTGTTCTTATTAAACAGATTGCAGATTTGGTTAGAAACAAAAAGATTGTAGGAATTTCCGATATACGTGACGAATCCGATAGGGAAGGTATGAGGATAGTAATAGAACTTAGACAATCTGCAAATTCTGATATAATCTTAAACCAGTTATATAAACATTCAAGACTCCGAACAAGCTTTGGAATAATCATGCTGTCCTTAGTTGATAGAACTCCTCATGTTCTTAACTTAAAACAGATGCTTGAGTATTATGTTAAACATAGACAAGAGGTTGTTAGACGAAGAACTCAGTTTGATTTGACTAAAGCTGAAAAACGTCAGCACATTATTGAAGGTTTAATAATTGCTCTTAACAATATTGATCCTGCTATTAAAATGATTAAAGAATCTTCTTCTGTTAGTCAGGCAAAGGATTCATTAATGTCTTCTTTTAGTTTAACGGTTGTTCAGGCTCAAGCAATTTTAGATATGAAACTTCAGAAACTTACTAGTCTTGAACAAGATAAAATTCGAGATGAACATAAAGAACTAGAAAAATGGATTGAAGAGTTAAAATCTATCTTGGAATCTGAACCTAAAATTCTAGATATTATAAAATCTGAACTCGTAACTCTTAAAGATAAATTTGGTGATACACGAAGAACTCAAATAATTGATGGCGGAGATGAAAGTATTGAAATTGAAGACCTGATTGAGGAGGAGGAAATGGTTGTAACCATTACTCATTCCGGGTACATTAAAAGGGTCCACCTTAGCGAGTATAAACAACAAAAACGTGGCGGGAAAGGAATTATAGCTACTTCAACTAGGGAAGAAGATTTTGTAGAACTTCTCTTTACAGCATCTACTCATTCGTATATGCTTTTCTTTACAAATCTTGGGAAAATTTATTGGCTTAAAGTTTATAATGTTCCTCTCGGTAGACGTTCAGCATTAGGTAAAGCTATAGTCAATCTCTTAAACTTATCAAAAGATGAAAAAATATCAGCGGTTATACCTGTTCGAAATTTCGAGCCAGGCAAGTATCTTATGATTGCAACTAAGAAAGGTATTGTCAAGAAAACTCCTCTCGAAGAATATTCTCGACCTAGAAAGGGAGGGATTATTGCAATCACTCTCGACCCTGGAAACTCCTTGATTAATGTAATTCTCACTTCGGGAGATGATCAAATAATTCTAGCAACTGAAAACGGAATGGCTGTTCGTTTTTCAGAGAAAGGTATTAGATCTATTGGTAGGAGCGGTAAAGGTGTAAGGGGAATTTCTTTGAAAACTGGCGACGCTGTAGTTGGAATGGTAAAAGCAGAAGACAATCAAAATCTTTTAACTATTACAGAGAACGGGTATGGTAAACGTACTCGCGTTACTGATTATAGACTCATCTCTAGAGGTGGTGTAGGGGTAAGAAACATAATTTGTTCAGAACGTAATGGTAAGGTTGTAACTATACGTTCTGTGAAAGATTCTGTAGAGGTTATGTTCATTTCCCAGAATGGAATTGTAATTCGAATTCCTGCTAAAGGTATCTCCATTATTGGGAGAAATACTCAGGGCTTAAGATTAATGCGTCTTAATCCAGGGGATAAAGTTGTTGCAGCTGCCAAGATTATTGATAATGGAACTGATGATGCTGATGACACTGATGATTTGAATTCTGAAAGTGTAACCGAAGAAAATACTGCTAGTAATAATACTGAAGAAAATACTGTTATTGATAATACTGATGACAATGGTGGTGAGGAAGTATTGGAGAATGAAGAATCTGAAAATGAAAAGTCTAACGATAACATATGAAGGTCTTGAAGATTCTTGTTCAAAGGAGATTAAAGAACTTTTGAACATTTCTTCTGAAATTAGAGATTCAGTTGCGATAACTGATGTTAAATCTGAAAAAGATATTTGTCTTTTAACTTATAAACTTCAATCTGCAAGAAAAGTTTTACAATTGTTGGATTCATTTGAATTTAAAGAAATTTCTGAAATAGAAAAATCAATTTCTAAGATTGACCTGACTCCGTTTTTAAAAGATAAAATTTCTTTTGTTGTTAGATGTCTCAGGTTTGGAGATCACGATTTCCAAGCTGGCGATGTTGAACGTAGTATTGGTTCAGTCATTTTTGAAAAATATAAAAACAAAGTCGACCTTGAAAATCCTGACTATATTTTCTATATCTATATTCATTCTAATTCGGTATTTTTCGGTATAGATTATGCTGGTATAGACCTTAGTAAACGAGAATATAAAATATTTAGTCACCCTTCCGCTTTAAGAGGTCCTGTAGCTTTTTTATTGCTAAAACTTGTAGGATATGATAAAACAAAACTTCTTCTAGACCCATTCTGCGGTTCTGGAACCATACCTATAGAGGCCGCTCTTCACTCATCTGGATTATCTCATAATTTTTATAGTAAAAAGAAGTTAGCTTTCACTAAATTTATTGATTTTGACTTTGAATCTGTAGATGTGAACATAGACAAAAAATCTAAACTAACTGTTCAAGGCTTTGATCATAATCTACAATCTGTTTCTGCATCTAATAAAAATGCGAAGATTGCGGGTATAGATAAAATCATTAATTTTTCAAGAGTGGATATAGAATGGCTTGATACTAAATATGAGAAAGAATCAGTTGACCTTATTGTAACAAACCCTCCTATGATTTCTAAGATACATCCTTCTGCGATGATTGAAAAAATTTACAAAGAGCTATTTTACCAGCTTGAGTTTGTAATGAAAAAATCAGGAGTTATTTTATTTGTTTCAAGAAAAACAGATCTTCTTAAGAAACAAGCCGCTATTAAAGATTTCAAAATTAAAAAAGAATTAGCTATATTAATTGGTAAAGAAACTTTCAGGGTGCTAATTCTCTCAAAATAAGACGAAAAGCTTTATAAACAACTTAAAACACATTATTCTTGGTAGGAAGGTGGTTAACTACGGAAATGTTATCTTGTGCTTAGATGTATTGGATGGCTGTCTGAGGAAAGTCCACCCACTGTTAAACGCCACTCTTAGGAGCTCTGGAAACAGAGGGCAATGGCACAGAAAAGATACTGCCTTTAGATAATGGGAAGATGCTGAGAAGTTCCTGGTGACAGGTTACAAGAACAGTTGACGTCTCTAAAGGTTAGTTGAAACTGCTTAATCCTGGCGAGTGCAACTTCAGTTTGGAGGCTCAGTAGAATGTTAACAAGGACCGTCCGTAAGGGGTCCTACAGAAGGTGGCTTATAACCTTCCTACATTTTTCATTTAGTAAATTATATAAATTAAATCAAACTTTATACTAATTAAAATGGCTAAAGATAAAATTTCAATGCCGTCATCGACGGCCGGTATCACTAGATACTTTGACGACTATCATAGCAAAATTAGCTTCAGACCAGAATATATTATAGTTTTAGTTGTTATTGTTGTTACAATCGTAATTCTACTTAACAAGTACGGCGCAATCTGGTTCGGATTATAGGTGATAAATTTGTTTCCTGGAATGAATCCTAAAAAAATGCAACAAATGATGAAGAAAATGGGTATGCAACAGATTGACATACCTGCTGTAGAGGTTATCATCAAGACTGCAGATAAAGAACTTGTTATTACTGAACCACAAGTTAGCAAAGTTAACATGATGGGTAAAGATACTTACCAAATTGTTGGTGCTGTTCATGAACGAGCAAGAACATCTGAACAGGTAGAAATTAACGACGAAGACATTAAAACAGTTGCAGAACAAGCTAATGTTTCTGAAGAAGTTGCTAAAAAGGCTATTGAAGGCGCTAAAGGTGATTTAGCTGAAGCAATACTAAATTTAACTGCTTAAAACACTAACAGAACATAAATAAAACACAAACTATATATATTTATAAACCTTAACAATATAAACCATGGAGAAATATCAGGAGGCAAGAGAGGCAGCTAAAAAATATATTAAAACTGCCGACCACATGATTTCTGTCACATATCTGCTTGTAAAAGATCCCAAGTTGTTGGTTGCCGTGATGGATAACGTGTTCCTTGCACTTACAAACTCTGTTGGAGCTATATTACTTCACGATAGACTTTTTAAAAAAATCCCTCCTTTCCATAATACTTTCGAATCAAAGTATCGTATGTTTAGGGAAAAGTCTGCAGAGATTCATAACATTGATAAAACTTACTTGACATTCATATTAGACATTAAAGATACTATCTTACAACACAAGAAAAGTCCTATAGAATTTTCGCGAAAAGATAGTTTTGTTATATGTTCAAAAGATTATAAATTAAAAACTTTAACTGTACCTGATATCAAAGGTTACATAGTAAAAACAAAAACTTTTGTTGACCGGATGGTCAAGATAGTGAGCAAATACGATGGAATATTTAAATGATTCAAAAGAAGAACTGAAACGCGTAGATCATCTTATTTACGTTAGTTTGAAATATACTAGGACTGTCGACGTAATTAGAAGTATTATTGATAGATTGATAAACGCGGCAGATTTTTTGGTTGACCAAATTCTATATACTGCAAAACAAGAAAAAAAGATTTCTGAACTTCCTAAATTACCTGGCATCAAGTGCGATAAAGTCAAAAGTTTGTATAAAGACGATAAAAAACTTGTTGGATATATTGATTATTACTTAAAACTTAGAAAGATTATGCGACTCGATTTCATTCGAAGTACTGAATATAGAAGACATGTTTATATGGGTGTAACTCTTAACGGTGAAGAGTTAAGAATTAACATTGATTTAATGGTTGAATATAATGAAATATCTAAAGATTTTTTTGAATATGTGAAAGAGATGGTCTCTGATAAATCTGAAGAATCTGACGATTAAAAAAAGGTTTTTTTATGGCAAAGATTGACAAAAAGCTAAGGGCTAAAGGCTGGTCTGATCACGAGATAAATAAAGTTCATTCTATAATTAATACTAAAGGTGCTAAACACATAGAATTTGGTAAAGGACTTAACCGTATACTTTTCATGACTGCTCTTATTGTTATGACTTTATGCATAATCGCAGTTTCTTTATTTTTAATACCTTTTTTGATTGTTATTAGTAATTATTTTATATATTTTATAATTGCGGCTTTAGGTATAAGTTTTGGTTTACTGTTTAATTTCATTATTCAAGATATAGAACATCTTGAGAGGAAGCATCATTGGTTTGCAGCTATTTACATGCCTGCTATATCCATTTTTGCATTAACTGTCTCAGTCCATGCTGCTAATCGTGTTGAAGAACTTTTAGGGTATTCTCTTCGTCATAACCCTTGGACTGTTGGCGCAATATTTATCATAGTATTTATGATGCCTTACATTATATCTTCAATAAAGAAGAAATCTTTATAAAAACCAGATTTTTCTAATCTTGTTATGGCGGTCGTGGTGTAGCCTGGTAGCACTGGAGACTGTGGATCTCCCAGCCCGGGTTCAAATCACTGATGCTTTAAATATTAGCATCGGTCTGAAAGTCCCGGCGACCGCCCTTTTAACTATAACAAAAACCTTTAAATACTACCTATCAACTTCAACCAATATCAAGTCTGGAGCATTCAATAAGTCTCCTGGTCTTAACAATAGATTAAGGCCGTAAGTCAAAGCTTATGACATTATAGCTGTTCTATAATGTTTTTGAAAATTGTTAAAAATGGCAGAAATAGAATTCCAACACATTGTAAGGGTAAGAAACACCGACCTTAACGGTAACTTAAACATAGTTAATGCTCTAAGAAAAATTAGAGGCGTTTCATTTATGTTTGCTAACATGGCTTGTGTTCTTACAAATCTGGATAAATCTAAACAAACAGGTATACTTTCTGCAGACGAAATTAAGAAACTAGAAGACTTCTTTCTAGATCCTGTTAAATTTGGTGCACCAGAATGGGCTCTTAACAGAAGAAAAGATCCTTATGACGGAAAATCTTCACAATTACTTTCTACAGATATAAGATTTGTTACTGATAACGATATAAAACGTCTTAAGATGATTAAGTGTTACAGAGGTACTAGACATATGTCAGGACTTCCTTCACGAGGTCAAAAGACTAAATCAAACTTTCGAAGACATAAGGGTAAAAGTGTTGGAGTAAAGAAGAAAAAAGGTAAATAAACATGGGAGATCCAAAAAAGATTAGGAAAAAGTATAGGACACCTCAACATCCTTGGGAAGCTACAAGATTGGCAGAGGAATCAATTCTTATCAAAGGATACGGTCTCAAAAACAAAAAAGAGATCTGGAAAGTTTCTTCTCTCATGAGAAAATACACTCATAATGCAAAAAACCTAATTACATCTCGAACAAAACAAGCAGAGGTTGAAAAATTACAATTACTTACAAAACTTCTTAAATTAGGATTATTACAAGAAGGTGCAAAGATTGAAGACGTCCTTGGCTTGGATATTAAAGATTTTATGGAGAGAAGACTTCAAAGCGTAGTTTTTAAGAAAGGTCTGGCGCGTTCGATGAAACAGGCAAGACAATTTATTACTCATGAACATATTCTTGTTAACGGTAAAAAGATTTCAGTTCCTTCATATTTAGTTTTAAGAGATGAAGAACCTACTGTGGCTTTTATAGATTCATCTTCACTTTCAAATCCTGACCATGCTGAAAGAAATCTTCCTGAAAAAGTTGAAGAAGTGAAACCTGAGTCAGATAAAAAAGAAAAATCTAAACCTAAGAAAACTAAAGAATCTAAAAAATCTAAAGAGAATAAAGATACTAAAAATACTGAAGATACTGAAACTAAAGAAGTAAAAGAATCTGAAGAAGAAACTAAAAAAGAAGTGAAAGAGGAAGTAAAAACTGAATCTGTAGACGTAAAAGAAGACAAGTCTAAAGAAGAATCTGAAGTTCCTGAAGCAACTAAAGAAGAAGTTGGAGATAAAAAATAATAAAATGGCAGAGCAAACAAAACCTAAAAGGGATTTTAAGAAAACCACGGGTAGAGATTGGAAAAGACCTGTAAGAAAACCTTTCAATGCAAGGTGGGGAATCGCTCACATATTTTCATCTTATAATAATACGATAATTCATATTACTGATATTACTGGTACTGAAACCATTTCAAAGGGTTCCGGTGGCATGGTTGTCAAGGCACACCGTCTTGAAGGATCGCCTACTGCAGCAATGACTGCTGCAAAAAAGGCTGCAGAGATTGCACGAGATAAAGGAATCACTGCTATTCATGTTAAAATCAAAGCTCCAGGTGGACATAACGGACCTAACAATCCAGGACCTGGTGCACAAGCAGCTGTAAGAGCTCTTTCCAGAATGGGTTTAAGAATTGGCATAATTGAAGATGTTACCCCAATTCCGCACGATGGTTGCAGAAAGAAAGGTGGAAGGAGAGGTAGACGTGTATAAAATGGAAATTCAATATCTCTCGAAGGATAAAGAAAAAGTTTCTTTTTTGATAAAGGACTCTACAGCAGCATTCGCTAACACATTACGAAGAACTATCGTTGACGAAGTTCCTACTATGGCAATTGAAGATGTGGAGATTAGAAAAAATAACTGCATACTTTATGACGAAATAGTCGCACACAGACTAGGATTAGTTGTATTAAAGACAGACTTAAAATCTTACAATCTTCCTTCTGAATGTAAATGTGGTGGTGAGGGTTGTGCAAGATGTCAATGCAAATTAACTTTAAAATCTAAATCTCAGATTGTTACTGCTTCAGAACTTACATCTACAGATCCTAAAATTGTTCCTGTTTACTCTGAAACTCCTATTGCTAAGTTGATTAAGGGTCAAGAGCTTGAACTTGAAGCAACTGCAGTTCTTGGTAAAGGTAAAGAACACGCAAAATGGTCTCCAGGTTTAGCTTTTTACAAACATCCTGTTAATATTAAAATTAATCAATCAAAGATAAAAAATAATGACGAAATTGTTGAAGCTTGTCCTCTTAACATATTTGAATCTAAAAGTGGTAAGTTAGCAATTAATGATAAAAATGTTATCAAGTGTCATCTTTGTGAAGCTTGTACTGATTTATGTCCTCAAGGTATAGAGCTTAACGCTGACCGTTCAAGTTTTATATTCACAATCGAATCTTGGGGCCAATTAAAACCTAAAGATATTATAAAAAAAGCTGTCGAAGTTTTAGATTCAAAATTCGACGAATTTACTAAGAAGGTTAAAGAACTATGAAGAGAACAGGTCCAACAAATCTAGAACTTAAGAATTTAATACTTGAACTTAAAAAGAAATCTTCAGATTCAAAAATCCTTCTTTGGAAAAGAATTGCTAGAGATCTTGAAAAACCCTCTAGACAACGAAGAAAAGCTAATTTATACAGAATCAATAGATATACTAGAGATGACGAAATTGCTTTAGTTCCTGGAAAAGTACTTTCTTTAGGAAATATAGAGAAAAAAATCACAATCGCAGCTTTAAACTTTTCAGATCATGCAATTATTAAGATTAATGCCGCCGGTGCAAAAGCAATCACAATTAAAGAATTACTTAAACAAAATCCTGAAGGTAAAAAAGTGAGGATTATAGGATAAAATGATAATTGACGCAACAGATTTAATAGTGGGAAGACTTGCTACAAAAGCAGCAAAAGCAGCTTTGTTAGGTGAGAAAGTAGACGTTATTAATTGTGAAAGTGCAATTCTTTCAGGAACCCGACAATCTGTTCTAGCCAAATATAGAAGAAAGAGAGAACTCGGTATTCCATTAAAAGGACCTTATTTCCCTCGACTTCCTGACAGGTTTGTTAGAAGAATTATAAGAGGTATGCTCCCTTACAAAAGGGCAAGAGGTTCTGAAGCTTTCAAAAGAGTCATGTGTCACGTTGGCGTACCTGTACAATTTAGAGATAAGAAAACAGAAACTTTTAAAGATGCTAATGTTGGAAAACTTCCTACACTTAAATATGTTAAAGTATTAGAAATATGTAAATATCTTGGAGCAAAATGACAAAAATAATTCATACATCAGGAAAAAGAAAACGCGCAATAGCAAGAGCTACGCTTAAGTCCGGAACTGGTAAGGTAAAAGTTAACGGAGTTCTTCTAGACGTTTACGGTACTGAGATTACTAGGACAAAGTTAATGGAACCTTTGATTCTTGCAGATAAATACTCTTCAAAGATTGATCTCAACGTGAAAGTTATGGGAGGCGGTTTTATGTCTCAAGCAGATGCTGCCCGTCTTGCAATTGGCAGAGCATTAGTTCAATTTGCTAAGAATGATAAACTAAAGGAACTATTCCTTGAATACGATAGAAACCTTTTAGTTGCAGATACAAGACGAAAAGAAACTTGTAAACCTAACGATTCAAAAGCTCGTGCAAAACGACAAAAATCTTACAGGTGATTAAAAAATGATAATACCTATACGATGTTTCAGCTGTGGAAAACCTATCGCCCACCTCTGGGAAGAATACAAAGAACGTGTTAAGAACGGAGAAGAACCTAAAAAGGTAATGGACGAACTAGGTCTTGAAAGATATTGTTGTAGAGCTATGTTCTTGGGACATGTAGATCTTATTGACACAACTGGACGATTTAAGAAATTTTAATATTTATTTGTTAATTTATTTCTTTATTTTCTTACTTTTTTTCAACTTTCTTTATTTTTTCTTTCCTATATTGATTTTACCATAATATTTATATAACCAATACTTCTTTATTTTTAAAATGCTCGACTTTAAAAAAATCCAAGATAAATGGCAGAAGAGATGGAAGAAAGATAATGTTTTCCGTGTTGATGTTAAAGATTATAAAAAACCTAAATATTATATTACTACTCCTTACCCTTACATGAGCGGACTTTTACATATTGGTCATATTTTTACTTATATTTATCCTGAAGTAATGTCTCGTTTCAAGAGAATGCAAGGTAACAATGTCCTCTTTAAATGGGGATTTCATTGTACTGGTACGCCACTTGTTGCAGCTGCTAAACGTGTAGCTGAAGGTGAAGAAAAACAAATAGAAATTCTTAAACAGATGGGCATTCCTGATAAAGATATTTCTAAGTTCGAAAAACCTGAACACTGGGCAAATCATTTTTCAAAAGAAACATTGAAAGATGTAAAAGCTATGGGTTTCTCTATTGATGAACGTTACACTTTCATAACAACTTCATTAAACCCGCCTTATGATTCATTTATCAGGTGGCAATTTAATAAGTTAAAGGATAAAGGTTATGTTAAGAAAGGAAAACATCCTGTTGTATGGTGTCCAAAGGATAATGCACCTGTTGGAGACCATGCTAGAGCAGAAGGCGAAGGTGAGACTCCTCAGCAGTTCTGTCTTTTCAAGTTTAAACTTGATGATGATAGATTTGTAGTTACAGCAACTCTAAGACCCGACACTGCTTGGGGTATTACTAACGTTTATGCAAATCCTGAGATTGAATATGTTGAAATCGATGTTAAAGGTCAGAAATGGATAGTTGGTGAACCAATTATTGAGAAACTTAATAATCAAGATTATCATGTTAAAGTTATTGGCAAGGTTTCTGGCAAAGACTTAGTTGGCAAGAAAGTTGAAAGTTTTGGTGGTACTAAAATCTTAATTTTGCCTGCAACATTCTTAGACCCTGAATACGGTACAGGACTCGTACATTCAGTTCCTTCAGATTCTGCAGATGACCTTATTGCATTACAAGATTTACAAAAAGATGATGATACTATAAACAAATTCGGGCTTAACATTGATGAAGTAAAAGCTATTAAACCTATTGAAATATTTGACACTCCTGAGATTGGTGGTAACCCTGCACAATACTTTCTGGATAAGTATAAAGTAAATTCTCAAAACCAGAGAGATATTTTAGATAAGATTAAGAAAGAACTTTACAAACTAACTTTTAATCAAGCTAAATTTAATAGTAAATATAAAAAAGGTTTTTCAAAAGACCTTTCTGGCACGATTGTTAAAGATGGCCAGGACATTATTAAGAAAGATTTACTCAAACAAGGCATTATTGAACTGTTCTACGAATTAACTGGCGAAGTTGTTTGTCGTTGCCTCACTAAATGTGTTGTTAAAATTGTTTCCGACCAATGGTTTATAGAATATAACGACCCTAAATGGAAAAAGATAACTCATAAATGTTTGGATGGAATGACAATTTATCCGGACATTGTCCGAAAACAGTTTGAATATGTTCTTGATTGGTTACATAGGTGGGCCTGTGCCAGAGAATTAGGTCTGGGAACAAAACTGCCTTGGGACGAGAATTGGGTGATTGAAAGTCTTTCAGATTCTACCTTGCAAATGGTTTATTGCACAATATCTAAATATCTTCAACACCCTAAAGATTACGGTTTTAAAGTTGATAAATTAAATGATGATTTTTTTGATTACGTTTTTATGTCTAAAGGTAAAATTGCGGATATAGAATCATCTACGGGCATACCTAAGGATATGATTGAAAAAATGAAGGGTGATTTCGAATATTGGTACCCTTTTGATTTCAGAAACTCCGCTAAAGATCTTTTACAAAATCATCTTTCCTTTTGTTTATTTATACATACCGCTTTGTTTGATAAGAAGTATTGGCCAAAAGCTTACTCTTTGAATGGCAGGGTGATGGTTGATAATCAGAAAATGTCAAAGTCTAAAGGCAATTTTTATACTACTAGGGAACTGTATGAAAAAAACTCTTCGGATGTTGTAAGGTTAGCTGCTGCGAATGCCGGTGAAGGCGTTGATGATGCTAACTACGATATGTCTTTCATGGACACTGCAGCTAAAAAGTTAAATGATGTGTATACGTTTGCAGCTCAGAATTATAATAAGGGTAGGAGCGATAGAAAACCTGTTGATGATTGGTTTGAATCAATCATAAACGGCGCTGTGCTGAAAACTACTGAGTTGATGGAAAATGTTCAGTTTAAATCTGCACTTTATGTTGGCTTTTTTGAATTACAAAGAAAACTTAAATGGTACACTAGAAGAACTAATGGAGATTATAATAAGAATTTGATAAATAAATTCATAGATGTTCAAATTAAAATACTCTCTCCATTTACTCCGCATATCTGTGAGGACATTTGGGAACTTATCAAAGGAAAAGGTTATATTGCAAATGCTGAATGGCCTAAATGCGATAAGGCGAAAATCAATATCGAATCTCAGAAAGGTGAAGAGTTGATAACTCAGGTAATGGTTGATATGCAAGCAGTCCTTAAATTAGCCAACCTTAAACAACCTAAAAAGATTACTTTGATTGTGGCTCATAAATGGAAGTATAAGTTCATGGATACTTTACGAAAGGTTCTGGCAGATACACGCGATTTCAAACAAATTCTTGGAAAGGTTTTGTCAGGCGATTTGAAACAATACGGTAAACATATAACTAAGTTAATTCCTAAATATGTTAAAGCAGGGTCTGTTCCTGAATCAATGACGCAAAAATTTGAATCAGATATTCTTAATGCTTCAAAAGACTTTTTTTCAAAAGAATATTACGATTCTGAAATTGTTATTGAGATCGCTGATAGATCTGAACACGTTAAAGCCAAACAATCAATGCCTGGTAAACCGGCTATTTTGATAGAATGAAAAAACTCGATAAAGTTATATTATTGATGATCTTTGAATTAATTTTAGCTATAGGACTTATCAGCCTTTCAACAGTTTCAAAACTTTTGGTAGCAATATTTTTTCCTCCTGTTATTGCAGTCACACTTTTTGCATTGATGGTATCAATAGTGGACATGGATACACATCAAAGAAAAACTGCTTATTTCGTTTTTGCACTTTTCTTAGTGGGTATTGCACTATTTTCAACAAGTATAGGTTTTCATTATGCTTCTGATGAGATAAATGAAGCTTTTTTTCCGTATAAAACAGACTTTTCTTTGGACGACATACTTTTTACAAAAGAAAGAATATATTTCTTAGACGAAATGTTTTCACATTATTTAATGATTGCAGGGGCAGTAGGTATGGTTTTAGGCATTTTTTCTTGGTGGTACTTTTTCAAGAAAAAAGCACTTCCTGGTTTTGACCCTGATAAAAAAGATTCTTTAGTGGGCACATTTATGCCTGTATTTTTAGGTGCCATATTAGGCGGACTTTCATCTTTTGGTTGTATAGAAGCACAATTAACTTCGTACGCATTAATTATTGCCTTAGCTGTACTTCCTCCAATATTATTAAAGTTAAGAACTGTAAAAATGGACCGTGCACACATCTCCTTTCTTTTTTTGTTTGGAATAACTACGATAGGCTCTTATCTTGGTATAATCCTTGCTTATTTGATAACTGTTAAAGCTTTTCCTAATGTATAATATAAGAAGTGAGCAGGCGCGCCTCTGGTTTGACATAATCCAAAACAACCAGTTAATCTTAATCTCTTCTCAATTCCGCAACCCTCTGAGCATCAGTATCAAAAGTTAGGGCTGCTCTGTTCCCAGCCTGACCCGGTTCCTGATAACACCAATCCCAAAGGACAGAATGTCATAGTCCAGACCAAGACTGATTATCTTGAAAAATACCTCGCCAAAGACTCACCCCGCCATATAGCCCAGTTGCGGTGATAGGTAGGGACTAGCTACCCGGTCGAACCTGCTCAGTCCTTCCTACTAGAAGTTCATTTTTAAATGTTTCTATTGCAGGATAGAAATATTTATTAACCTTCAAATAAGGGATTCATTAATGGCTTCACGCATTATCTTTCTTGGGACTGCAGGCGATCATTATGTCTATGGTAAACAGTATAAAGCATCTGGCGGCATAGTTTTACAAATTGACGGTAACCAATTTCACATTGATCCTGGTCCTGGCGCATTAGTAAGAGCTGCACAGAATAATATAAACATGCGAGAAACTACAGCCATCTTAGTTTCACATAATCATCTCGGACATTCTAATGATGCGAATGCACTCATAGATGCTATGACTCATTCAGGTTTGGATAAGAAAGGAATACTTATTTCTAACAAAAGTTTTATTGAAGGTAACGACGATATTAGACCTTCGTTAACCCCTTACCATAAAAATTGTGTTGAAAAAGTTATTATGTTAGAACCTGGAAAAAGAGTAGGTATAGAAAATATTGAGATAGCTGCTTTACCTGCTCAACATTTAGATGCTGACACGATTGGTTTTAAATTCTATACTCCTTATTTTGTACTTTCATATTCATCGGATACTAAATTTTTTAACGATTTATACAAAGCATATGAAGGTTCGGATATACTTATACTGAACGTTACAAATCCTGATAACGAAAAATCCGATAAACTTAATATTGAAGATGCCATAAATTTAGTATCTAAGGTCAAACCTCGACTTGTTATTATTACACATTTCGGTATTAAACTATTAAAAAAAGATCCTATACTTCAAGCAAGAGAGGTTCAAAGACAAACTGGTATCCAAACAATTGCTGCTAAAGATGGGATGGTTATAACTCCTGGTACTTACTCTGCAAGATCGCAGCAAAAAACTTTGTTAGATATGAAGAGATACAAACCTGCTAATTCTGAAACTGTAAATGTAGATATTTCTGAAGAAACAATTTAAGTTTTTAAATAATCATTGCAATAAGTGAGGTAGCGCTTGTTATTGAAAATCCTGCGAAGAAATTTCCTCCCAATATCAAAAGTGTGGTTAATATAGATACTCTTCCCGCTGTAAGTGCAATCTCTCTAAATATCATGAATTCTAACGGATTCTTTTTGGCAGCTGTTTTCAAAGCTAAAGTATAAAATGGCATTTCTACAAGAATCATAACAGTTCCTACAAAAAAACTTGCTAAATATATTGCAATGTTACCTCTTATATATGGAACTATACTAAAAACAATAAACGCCCCGAATCCGCCAACCTTTATTAACGTAATTAAAGTAACCTTTTTGGCCAGGTATCCTAAAATTAAAGGAAATGATACTACGCTTATGGAAACAATTGTACCTGTTATACCTAACGAAACATAATCTTTTAAAATAGAATATACAAATAAAGGCCACAAAACTGCCGCGGCAATGTATATTACCCCGTGCAAAAAGAACCCTGCAAAAAATTTTGTATGTTCTTTATCCAATACATCTTTTAACAAAAACTTTTTTCTTGGCCTAAAATCTTTAGTGGAGAATAAAGGTATTAATGACGTAAATAATAATATTGAAATTATTAGTAATAAAACTTTGAATCCGAACGTGATAATTATACCGCCTCCTATCAAAGGGCCGAGTATTGAAAAAATCCCTGGAACTGAAAAAATATAACTTACTTGTTTTCTAGCTTTTTTCTTTTGACTATATTTAGCAAATAAACTATGTAAAGGAACCCAATAAAAAGCACTTGCAAAACCTTCAACAGCGCTAAGACTGTATAATAAGTTCATATTCACGCCATTCAAGAGATATAATAAAACAAAGAATATAATATAAAAAGGGATACTGGCCATTATTAAATGTTTCAGACCTATTTTCCTTGCTAATTTTGCAGTTAATAAAGCTGCAAATCCGAATACTGTAAACGTAAGTATATAATACGTAAACACTAATTCAAGAGTAAAACCTATTTTCAGAAGATATATTGGAATGAATATTATTCCCATGCTCAAAGCAAAACTTCTTATTGCAAGATTCATATATATTTCAATTATCTCGGATTTCAACCAATGATGATAATGAAAATGTTTGCCGTGCATATTAAAAACCTATAAAACCTAGTATTGCAAGTATTATGAATCCTGCTACACATCCTATACTTAAGAAAGGCATTGCAGGGTAAAACTTATCTTTTTTAGCTGCTGTCAATAACCAAAACAATGCTACTGTTGTAGTGACTGTAATAATTACAGTTTTTAAGAAGCCTATTGCGATTGTATTGGTTAACATTAACTGTTTCATCATAACTCCTGCAAACAATAATGTAAAACCTATATCTCCTCCGCCAAGAACTGCAGTTTTCACTTTAACTTTCTTAGATTTCTTTTTACCCATTTTACTCATCTTGGGCAATTTATACGGTACAAGTAAACCTGCAAAAACTTTACTATCCGTTTGGAACTTTGCAAGTTTTACCATGTGCTTACTTTTCCAAACTGCGATCATATCATATATGGATATTATCAGTAAAAGTATAAATGCACCTTTAACACTTATTATAGGAACAAATATTGCTGCGAGTCCTCCATAGATAAATAGTTCTGTCCCATTATGAACCCATATATTAGGTTTGAAAACTTTCCAGATTCCTAACGCGAGCGCAAGTATTACTGCTAGTAACTGATTAACAAAAGCTCCGAATGCAATTGAAAGAGCTAACCATACGCTGATAAAGAACCAAAATTTCCATATATTAACTCTTCTGAATCTTATTAATAATAACAATAACGCCGTACCTATTAAAATGGCTGCCATTATCCATGCGTACGAACTTGTTTCTTCAATTTCAGGCCTTTCAAGATCATACGGTAGATTTGACCACGTAATATTTCCCGTCTCCTCGGTTTGTTCGTGGTCCATATACTGATTAATTACTCCTAAACCAATAATTTGTGCACAGAAGAAAATTATTACCAAGAATATAGTCACTTTCAGTGTATGTTTCATTTCTGCCTCTTTTAGTTGATATTACTTTATTATTGTCATATTCTTTCTATTAATAGTTATTGTCTATTTTTACTATTATTTTATATTCTTATTTTACTATTTATTATTATTATTATTATTATATTTTTATTATTTTAC
>JAYENX010000014.1:0-4511 GCA_034722435.1 Nanobdellota archaeon
TGAATTAAACTCATAGACCTGCAATATGGGCAAACTACATCAAGTTCATAAATTTTGCCACAAGAACGAATGGAAAATCTCTTTTCATGACTAATTTTAACTTGAATTTGCGTCTGTGATTGTACTGCTGTACAACCGAAAAAGTTATTTAGTTTAGAATTGTATTCTATCATTAATAGACCTCCTTTTAAATTACTTATGTAATTTATTAGGAGTTTTTTCTTTTTAAACTTTATCAAGACGAAACTTGACAGTCACTGTTTTGAGAAGCATTTAAATATTAGTATAACTATTTTTTAATAAAAGAGGTTTTATAGATGAAAAAAATAATTTTATTCTTAATATTAATAATTTTTATTATTGGTTGCACTAAACAAGAAGCTCCAATAGAAACATCAATTAGTGAATTATCTGAAGTTCCTGCTGAACAGGCTGAAACAGAGCAACCGCTTTCTGAAAAAGAAGATATTGAACAAATGCCTGAATCTGAATTGCAAGAAATATGTGAAGGAGAATCCTGGCCTCCTGATGGCTGTGGTGTTATAAATGATCCAGAAGGAAGACAATTATGTGAAAAATGTAAAGCATTAGAAGAAGAGGAAGTAGAAGAAAGTGAAATAATTCCTGATGATTTAACTCAAATTACTTTTTTTGAAGGAGAAGGAGTAACTGCTGACCCTGATTTTAGCCCTGATGGAAGCCAGATAGCTTTTTGTAGAGTTACTGAGAATGGGCGACGAGGGCTTTATATAGTTAATTCTGATGGAACAGGACTTACTGAAATTGGACCTGATGATGTTTTTGACCCTTCTTGGAGCCCAGTTGATAATAGAATATTATGTTATGGAGGAGAAAACAGTAATTTATATTTGATTGATTTAGATAAAGATAATACTAAAGCAACTTTATTAACAGATCATGCATTGTATCCAGCATGGAGTCCTGATGGAACAAAAATTGTTTATTATGTTTATGATGACAGTAATGCACCTATACCTTTTAATAATCCTCAGTGTGATGGAACTGGAGTCTTAATTTCAATTTGGATAATGAATTCTGATGGAACAGGAAAAACTCAGTTAACAACTGATGAAGATGGTTATTGCAGTGATCCTTCCTTTAGTCCTGATGGAACAAAAATTCTTTACAATAAAGGATTTATTCATCCTGGGGTGCCTTTTTTAGTTAGATCAGAAAATGAGGTTTGGGTTATGAATATTGATGGCTCAAATAAACATGCAATTTATACACCAAAAGACAATAAGTTTTATTTACATCAGCGTGCTTGGAGTAAAAATAATCAGATTATATTTGATAAAATGCAATGGCAAACAGTTCCTCAAATTTGGGTTATGAACTCTGATGGAACAGATCCTAGACCTGTAGCTAGACCTGAAGAGCGGTGGGATGCATTTCTTTATGGTGATACTGCTTGGGATAATACTGGAACTAAAATAGTAACAACACAATGGAAAAGTGCAAGTGAGGAAACACCAGAGATTTTTGTAGATAGTAATGTTATTACATTTTCTTTGGAAGGAAAATGAAATCAAAATACTTAATGTTGGGAATTTTAATTTTGATAGTTTTTATTAGTGGTTGTGCTCCAGAAATAGTTGAAAAAGAAGCGATAGAAGAAAAGGAAGAAGCATTTGCATCTTTTAAATTTGTTGAAGGTGATAGCGAGAGTTGGCAGGTACAATCATCAGAAATGGGAAAATATGTGTTAAGCCCATCTTGGTTTAGATTTGAATACGCAAGTAGAGAAGGAAAGGAACCAGCATTAATATGTAAACAGTTTAAAAGTCTGGAAGATGCGAGAAATAATATTAATCAATTGAGTGAAGTGAAAAAGGAACCTATTGAAAAAGCACCTAGGAGTTATTCTTTAATCCTTAGCGAGAAAGGAATGAAAGAAACCTTGGTTAATATAAATATTGCTGTTTCAAATTTCCCGCCAAAAGATTATGTCATTTACAAATATGAAGCTGGAGAAGGGCTGTCTGCTGAAAAATCTAAAGGAACTATTGAAGAGAAATCAAAAGAAAAGGGGGAAGAAGGAAGTAAACAACCATCATCTATAGGCCTCAAATTCTTAAGGAAGATTGAACTTGAAGATGGAACTGCTTACCCTGGAATCATTTTTGCTAACAATCAGTTCTATGTAACAAAAGAATTAAACCAACGCGTATCTGTAAAAGAGTATGATAAAGATTTTGTTTTTACAGGAAAAGAATATCAACTAACAGACATTACAAGTTGTGACCATAAAATACTTTTTGTAGATAATTATTTTTATTTAGTTTATGGCGCTAAAGGGTCTGAAATTATACAAGGTTCAGGTTTTAAAAAATTTGATTCTGATTGGAATGAAATAAAAGAAGTTGGTACTAATGAATATGCACCTCAAGTAGAAAATGAATTTGGGGCTGATCCGCTTTTTTATTATGCTGAAGGTTCTTTTTATGTTGGCAATGTGATTGATAATCCTCCTAAAGAAGGAGGAATTCCTGGAAGCGATATGAGTCTTCACATTAGAAGATTCAATACAAATCTTGAATTTCAAGATGAGTTTTATCTAAATGAAGTAGGCGGGTATGGTTTGAGTATGATTCTTCAAGATGATATTTTTCTTGTAACTACTAGTGTGAAAATAATACGATATGATAAAAATTGGAAATTCATTGATAAAAAAAGAATTGCTTTTCCTAAAGAAGGAACATTTTCTTTTGAACATTATCCAAGAGGATTTTTATTTGAGGACGGGTACTATTTTATCAGTTGTGTAGATCCAATAAAGAAAAGTCCAGAGGGGGATATAGCCCTAAAAATATTTGATTCAAAATGGAATCTGCTTGATAAAGTAAAAGTTACTGATGATATTCCTTCAGCTCAGGGAAATGTAGCTCACATAGCTTTAGTTGAAAACAAAATTTATGTTGCTTATGACTTTACTGATAAATCCGGTCCCCACATAGCTGTTAAAGAATATGAAATTATAGAGCAAGAGAAAGAAGCAGGAGAAAAATTACCTACTGGAGAATCTAAAGGAATTAAAGAGAAGATAAAAGAATTTTTAGAAGAAGAAACACTAACTCAAGAACAAAAAGAAATCGTAGAATTTCTTGAAGCAGAAGATGAACAATTTGATGAGCCAGCTGTCAATAAGATTTTAGCGGATTTCAGAAATAATTATTTCCATTATATTCCAGCAAAGATGACTAGTTTTACTAACAAAGAAGTAAGTGGTATGCTGCATTTTGATATGGATTTACGTAATCTTGAGGATGATAGTGGGGAGCCGGTTGTAGGATTAGGTGCAACCTTTACCACTGATTTAGTGGCTAATAACTGGAAAAAAGAAGATGCAATAAAAATAGGTCCTCCAAATTATGTGTTCTCTTACGATGATGTTCCTCAGGAAGAAGTTTATATTGGTGGCGGATTTAGACCTTCACCTCACGTAGAGTTTAATAAACAGATTACATTCACACCTGGTTTTGATGCTTTTCGCTTTGCTGACAAAACTGTGTTTTCAGGTCCAGGCACTCAAACCTTAACTATAACAGTTATACCGCGAGAAAAAGATATATGGGAAAAAGGAGACGGTTTTGGTATGTGTATTTATACAATTGAGCCAGGCGCAGACAATTTAGTAGATGTAATTATTACTTCTCCAACAACTGACGGAGAACATTTTGTAACATCTGAAGATGGGCATAGTTTAAGAATATATGACATAGATGTAAAGACAGATACTCCTTGGAGTGTTAATCTTACTCTTGAAGTAACTCCTAAACAAGGGGTATCTAAAGTTAAGTTTATGCCTTTTGTTAGTTTTCTATGGAATCCTGCTTCATTTAGAGATGATCCTACTGCTGTTTCTTGTGTTATGGAAAGTGGAAATTCGGGTTCTAAAGGTACTACTGAAGGAAGTTCTATTTCTTGTGTTACAGATACAGGAGTTGCAAAATGGAAGGCAAAAGGAAATTATATTTGGGATTGGCGGGCTGGTCTTTGCGCTTATGCTGTTATGTTTGAGCACCTACAGGAGAGAGTAGAAGATGAATAAAAAAAATTGTTTACTTCTCAAAACACCCATTCTAAAATAAATTACTTTTTCAAAGAAAAAGACTATATGTCCGAAGGACGAACTCCCCCGTTTTTCTCGTCTAAGAAATGGAAATTTTATTGTATTTAACATCGGAATTTAACGAAGTCGCCGAAGGTGATTTGGGTGGAGAAACCTGCAAGGTTTTGGAACCGTTAAGATATACAATTACACATACAAGAATTCTTAAAGTAACATTCATCCAACATCATGGATGAGCAAAGTCAAAACAGGGATTTAGACCAAAGGGCTAAAATATCAGCCCCTTGAGTTCACGCTTAGATTTGACTTGTACCATATTTATCTGTAATTATGGTATAATAGAGTACGCCTATATTCCTTAAAAGGAATAAATTTGGGCTGTGACTCCTGATACAAGTTTACTGTATGGTACGTGCTC
>JAYENX010000015.1:0-44457 GCA_034722435.1 Nanobdellota archaeon
CCTTCAACTCTTTAAGAATTTCAAAATACTCGTCAGTACTCGTACCAATAACCCCTCCATAACCAACATCTAAAGCTTTCCATTTCCCAAAACTAGCCACAACCAAATCTGCAAATGCACCATTACAAAGCGGAGTACCAATACAACCTGAACAGTCCATGATAGCTAAAGCTTTGGATTTATTTGTTGCAAGTAAATGTTTTATGTTCCATTCCTGTTTAAGACAATATCCTGCTACTTGCGTAAATAATACTGCACAAACATCTTCATCAAACAACTGTTTATAATCAACAATAACTCCGTCTTTAGTTTTTATCTTTCTAATCTCAAGCCCGGCTTTTTTGGCAAGTTTTTCATAACTAAGCCATCCACCTTGGTCTTGAACAAGAACAACCTTTTTTCCATTAACCTTTTTAGCAAGTTTCAGAACCATAAGTATAGCTGAGTTACACCTATTCACAAGAATATTGTGCACAGTGCCTGTAGCACCCTCTAACAATTGATTCAATTCTTCATTCATATTTTTCTAGTTACAATCATCCTATAAAAATCTAACCCTAAGAGACACTTTACACAAACCCCTAAAAAACAAATAATTTATAAACCTGGAAACATAAAAACACTCCATGAACAAGGTAAAAACATTCTTCCTTACATACGCATTTCTTATAGCTGTTGTATTTATTGTAATATTATTATTATCTACATCACACATTTATCAACCAGATTCAATCTGCCAATTAGACACCGGTTTTAGTTGCAGAGATGTCCAGCTTACACCTACAGGAATAACTTTCCAGCTATATAATGAACAAGATTCTGATGCAAATATGAAAACGATTGCAGTGATTGGGGATAAACTAAGTTGCAATCCAGATTCAGCAAATATTCTTGCAAAAACATCTCAACTTATTACTTTAACATGCACTAAGAAACCCGCAAATTCATACGATGCAAAGATTTCAATCACTTACAATTCTGAAAAAACAATCTCAGGACGGCTTATAGTGAAATGACTTACTACGACGATATAGCTGAAGGATATAACGAACTTCATAGAGCTGAGCAGATGAAAAAGCTCAAGATTATCAAAAACGAATTAAACATAATAAAAAAGCATAAACTTCTCGACATTGGCTGCGGCACAGGTTTCAGTTTTGACGTTTTTGACTGCAAACTATTCGGTATCGACCCTTCTTTAGAACTAATTAAACAAATACCTGTAGGGAAAGTTATTACTAAAGTCGCATCAGCAGAAAAGTTACCTTTCCCCTATAAATTCTTTGACATAATAATATCTGTCACCGCTATCCAAAACTTTAACGATGTTGACAAAGCCCTTGAAGAAATCAAAAGAGTATCAAAACCTAAAGTTCAAATCGCAATTTCTTGTTTAAAGAAAAGTACAAAACTTAAAGATATAAAACAGAAAATTCTTAACAATTTCACTCTTCTGAAAGAGATTGAAGAAGATAAAGATTTGATTTGGATTCTATCAATTTAATACTTATTCAGCTAATATGAAAACCTTGCCTAACTCGGCCAGCGAACACGTTATTTATTCGTAAGACAGAAAGATGCATTCGTAATTGATTAAATGAATAAAACGAATGCTGTGAGCGAGAGGGTTTTATATTGGCCTACTTATTCTATAACTTTAAAAAAAATAATAATAATAATAATAATAATAATAACTTAAAAAAACTTAAGAAAGAGTTCCTTGTTCTATTTCCTTTAACCCTGCTTTAATATTCGTTTTAATTTCATCACTAATTTGTAATGTATCTATTTCATCTACTGAAACCCATTTAAAATCATCATGTTCATCGCTTAATTTAATATTATCCACCTCATCATCTAATTTAACAAAATAAACCAATTCTACTGTGTGACGATTTCCTTTTTCAGAAATATAAGTAAATATTCTATAAGGGTGTAATGCAATAATTTTAAGATTTACTTCTTCCATAAATTCTCTTTCAAGAGTATCTTTAGGATGGTCTCCAAAATCAACTTTCCCACCAGGCAATTCATAATAACCAGTCAAATAAGGTTCAGCAGACGACCTTCTAACAACTAAAACTTTGTTATCTTTAACAAGTAACCCTCCAACAGTTATTTTCTGATATTTTTCAGTCATAAGATTAAACTAATAAATGTACATTATAAATTCTTCTAAAGAAATAAATGAACAAAACCAATACAACAATTTAATAATCTAAAACCAATACTCAAACCACGGAGGTTCAGGTTGTCCGTCTCTTTCCATGTCCCTCATGAAATCCTCTTCAGTCTGAAACTCACCATATCCATCCGTAGGATAAGAAACTCTTCTACCATCAATCTTAAAATATTTAGGTGTTTGGGCAACAATTTGAGTCTTGGTATTATTATTATTATTATTATTATTGTACAACTTCTTACTAGAAAAATAATCTTCCACTACTTGTGCAGGAGACCTTAAATCTGAAATTATTATAGCTGCTGCAGGAGCAGAACTTGGAAGATTCACAACATTTGCCAAAAGACTAAGACCAACCAGTCCACCTATTAAAATCCTTTTAACCAATCCATTACTAGATTCGTTTCCATTAAAAACTTTTTTAGGACTTTGTGCTACTCTAGCATCTACAGTTCCTTGACCAGCTGTTGCATACATATTATAATTAGAAAAGCTTATCAATATAAAAAGTTTATTGCACTCTGGTGATATAATGCTACAAACATCCTACCCTAGACAAGTTATTTTAATCAGCTCAAGATTAGACAATAAAGATAATATAATGACTGTTTCCTGGCACATGCCAGTATCATTTAAACCTGAACTTTACGCATTTTCTATCAGTAAAAAAAGGCACACTTTCGAACTTATTGAACAGAGCAATGTTTTCGCTATAAACTTCATCTCTAAAGATCAAGAACAAATCGCTGTCGATGTTGGCACTCATTCAGGTTTTAGAAAGAACAAGTTTGAAATGTTCAAAATAGATAAAGAAGAATGCGAACGTATTGACTGCCCTGTCATGAAAGATGCAGTTGCTGTTCTTGAATGTAAAGTTGTTAACAATATAGAGGCTGGCGATCACGTAATCATAATTGGTGAAGTTCTAAATAGAAAAATAAACACAAAAGAAAGAAGGCTGTTCCAGTCAGGAACTGGAGACAGATTCACAACAACTGTTGAGAAACCATAATCTGTAAGTAATTCTTTAAAACAACAATATTTATATATTATTTATTTAACTGTTTAGACAATTCACAACATATACTAATACTAAATTATAAAGAGAGGTTTGAACAATGGGATATATTGAAGACATTCAAAAAATAAATTCGCTTGCCAAAGAACTTATGGAACACGGCATGGCTACTTCTTTAGACGAAGCTGTTATCAAAGCAAAAAGTATGTTAAAAAACGATGTACCTCTTGGTAAAGTACCCAATCCAGGGGATACTGCTGAAGAAGAAATCAAAGTTGAAGAGATTAATTCTCAGACTTTACAAGAACATGAACGAAAACTTAAAGCTGTAGAAGATAAAAAAGAACCAGATATGACTTGGCAAGAAGCTATGACTAAAAATAATGAGTACATGGTCGGTATGCTAAAACAATTTGAATCAGCTCTTAACATGTTCAATAACGAAATGTCTGCAATAAAACGACAAATTTCAGACATAAAAGAGAGCCAAAAGGTTGTAAATGTTGTTACTGAAGCAGCAGCTCCTGCTCAACAACCACAGACGCAACAAACACAACAAGTTCCGCAACAAACAGGCCAGTCACATCCTAAAACAGGATCCTCAGACCCTAGCAAGTTTTCAGTTGAGGATATTTTCTATTGCGGTAATAAATAATTTTTTTCTTTTTAGTCACCTTCCAAAATAAGCTTTATATACTTCTATACATACATCACAGTATATGAATCAAAAAGCACTTTTTTCAATCGTAAGCATTGCACTAATCTTCATTTTCTTGATACTACAATGGTACGTATTCGCACTCGCTATACTGGCTATTGCACTCTGGTACGGTTTTGTTAAACGTAACTGGTTTGACAAGGGCGGATATTGTTTTTAACTTCTGAATATCCTCACTATTGATTCAATTTTTAAATTAATTTTAAACATAAAGAACAAAATGAAATCTTCAGATCTTGAAACTTATGTTACACGAAAAAAAGCAGAAAGCCTTGCCCTTGAGGGGGAGGATGAATAATATTTGTGTTTTGTGCTTTTTTTGTGTCCTAGAAATTCGTCTCGAAAATCCTGCGCAAGCCCAATTCTTTTGAGTCGGGTAAGTAGGATTTTAGGATTTCAATGACATACTTACTCTGTCCTGACAAATCTTGCAACTTATTCGACCCTGCAACAGCCATCTGCGAACACGGCTGCCCGTATCAAAATAAACTACAGAAAATCATCAAATGTATTCGCTGTAAAGAACTTATTTACCTCCCTGGAAACCATAGCCCACCACAAAGAATACAACACCTCTGTCCGGATGGACGAGAGATAGGCCAATTCAGATTAAGCGGCGAGTACCAAATAATATATGAAAAACCTGAAAAATGAATGATTTATTGTAATTTTTAGATATTCTTATAAACCCCTTCTTAATAAATCCAACACATGTCATTAGACGAATCAACCAAAATAAATTTATGCATAGTTTTTGCACCCATTGTAACCCCTGTTCTTGGAATAAACGAAATATATCAACAAGGAAAAAAAGCTATCAACGAATATCGTGGTTTTGATATGGAACGTATAGATTGGAACCATGAAGAAAAACCTTGGCTCCCGTATTACAGACGAACTTCTCAGTCATCCTACAAAATATAGACATATAAATCAGAAAACATATAAATGCAATTCTATATAATTAATAAATAATTATTAAAAAACAAAAAAGAGGGATACTATGTCTAAAAAAACTCCTAAAGAATTATACAAAACACTTAATCCTAAACAAAAAGCTTATGTCAAACTTTCTTTAAGCAAACCTAAAAACGGAGAATATTTACTCAGTGTTTTCCATATTAAACCTGGAAAAGGCCACAACATTTTACAAGCTGCTTCAGAGGTTGCTGCAGAATCTTCTACAGGTACAAATTTCAGGGTAATGACTGAAACTCCTTTCTCTAGAGAAATGAACGCTTTAGTCTATAAACTAGACACAAAAAAGAACCTTATCTGGATTGCATATCCTTGGAGATTATTTGATAGAGTCGGTAATGTACAAAATATATTAACATACATAGTCGGAAACGTTCTTGGCATGAAAGAAGTTTTAGCTCTAAAACTTTTAGATGTTTGGTTCCCTCCAGCAATGCTAGAACAATACGATGGTCCTAGTTACAATTTAGACGATATGCGAAAATATTTGAAAGTTTACGATAGACCTATACTCGGTACAATTGTTAAACCTAAAATGGGCCTCACATCTGCAGAATATGCAGAAGTATGCTACGATTTCTGGGCGGGTGGAGGTGACTTTGTTAAAAACGACGAACCACAGGCAAACCAAGACTTCTGCCCATATGATAAAATGGTTAAACATGTCAAGAAAGCAATGGACAAAGCTGTTAAAAAAACTGGAAGAAAAAAAGTACACTCTTTCAATGTTTCAGCACCAGATTTTGATACTATGATCCAAAGATGCGAAATGATAAAAAAAACAGGTTTTGAACCCGGAAGTTACGCTTTTTTGATAGATGGCATAACTGCAGGCTGGATGGCTGTTCAAACTCTAAGACGACGTTATCCTAAAGTATTTCTTCATTTCCATAGAGCAGCACATGGTGCATTTACACGTCCTGAAAATCCTTTAGGATTCACTGTACTAGTTCTTTCAAAATTTGCAAGACTTGCTGGAGCTTCAGGTATACATACCGGCACAGCGGGTATTGGTAAGATGCAAGGATCTCCTGCTGAAGACATTGTTGCGGCACACAATATTCAACATTTTAAAGCAAAGGGCCATTTTTTTGAACAAGAATGGGGCAAGATACCTGCAAAGGATGAAGACGCTATTAACTTAGTCCATCAAGACCTTGCACATCACGTAATTCTTGACGATGACGAATGGAGAGGCATGAAAAACTGTACACCTATAGTATCAGGTGGTCTTAATCCTACAAAACTTAAACCTTTCATTGATGCCTTGGGAAATGTAGATTTTATTACTACAATGGGTGCAGGATGCCATGCGCATCCAAAAGGTACAAAGGCAGGCGCAGCTGCTTTAGTTCAGGCATGCGAAGCTTTTATGAAAAGAATAAGTATCGAAGATTACGCAAAAAAACATAAAGAGCTCGCTCAAGCAATTAAATTTTTTGGCAAAAAGTAATTAATTGCCTTTATTTTCTATTTTTTTCAAATTTACCTATTTATTTTATTTATATATGCTATTTATAAGTTCTATACTCTACAACCATAAACTTTATATACTGTTGTCATTACTAGGGAATAATTACAAAAATAACCAATTTCGAGGGTGGTATTAAGATGAAAAAACTATTGCTACTAACAATTTTATTTGTGCTAGCTTTTACTATAAGCGTTAGCGCAGCTAGTAACCTGACAATTACAGATGCTACAACTTCCCTTACTGGAAATGTAAGCGAAGCTGTCGTTGGAAGTTTTAAACTTGACAACACAGGCACTGAAGATTTGCAAGGAATTACACTTGGTAAGACCGAGTTTAAAGGTTTGACTGAAACATTCACAATCCCTGCTGGAAAGATCTCATTCCAACCATCAGGCTACAAATCAGTCTTAAACGACACAGAAACGCCTTCTTACAATTTTACAATCAACATTCCTAGTAACGCGTTTCAAGACACGTATAAAGGAAACATAACAGCTACCGATACAACCGGAGACCATACTGCTGAGTTTGAGGTAACACTTCTAGTAAATCCTAACAAGGCTCTTTCAGGAGAAGATGTTACACTTACAATTGTTCAAGGTCTACAGGGTAAAGTAAACCTAACATTAACAAATGATGGGAATACAGATGTAGATGTAGCAGCAGACTGGACATTAGGCGATGGCGCAAGCTCAGACTTGGGTAAAGACGCAATCCTTGTACAGGCACCTGCAAAAGTTAAATACGCAGAATCAGAAAAAGCTTTGATTACAGTTACTGTACCTGAAGACCAAGCAGCTGGAGAATACACAAGCACTATCACTTTCACATACGATGGCGAAGAATTCAACCAGACTCTAAAGGTTAATGTACAGACAAAAAATGAAGATGTAACTCTTACAAGTCCTTCAGTAACATGGGCAATAGATGGTGTATCAACATCCGAAAGTGCTAAGCTAAAGATCACAAACTCAGGTAATGTAGACCTTACAGGTATCACATTATCTCTTGCTGACCTTTTATCAGGCACTAACGAGATTTCAAAAAGCAAAGTAAGCTTTAACACTGCAGCTTTTGATCTTGCAAAAGGCGCAGAAAAAGAAGTTACTTTCACTCTATCTGGTGTACTTGCTGATCAAATTGTTGGCACATATCAAGGAACAATTACAGCTGATTGGGGAACTGATAATAAAACAAGCACATTTACTGCTGTTTTAAGAACTCCTGAGAAAAAGCTAGAAGTTCCAAGTTCAGTAAGTCTTGGCGATTCATCTTCATTAAGAAACGCTACTTACACAACTACTTTTGATATAACTAACACAGGAGATTACGCATTAGGAAACCTTAATGTTTCATCTACTGCAGCTGATAAATATCTTGTAAAGTTTTCAATTGATGGAACTAACTGGTTAACATCATTAAATATGGGAACCCTTACTAAATCTACTGCAAAAACATTACATGTACAAGTTTATGCACCTGAATCAATGGACTCAGGCATTGTAGATATAGGTAACATCTTATTTGGAGCTGACGAAGATTTTACAGCTACTATCGCAGATTTTAAGTTGACTACAAAGTCGTTCTTAATAATTAACGATGCAGAAATATTCATAGATGGCGATGATGAAAGTCTAGACGACAACGACGTTATTAATGATGTTAAACCTGGCGCTAAGATCAAAATCGAATTTGAACTTAAAAACATGTTCAACGAAGACGACACTGCTGAAGAAGACATGGACATTGACAATATTGAAGTTACTGTTGAAAGTAAAGACGATATTGGAGATGGCGATGTAGACGAAACCAGTGAAGAAATCGACCTTAATCCAGGAGATGACGATAAGGTAACTGTAGAGTTCACTATTGACGATGAAGCTGACGAAGACACTTACGAATTCACTGTCAAAGTAGAGGGTGAAGACACGGAAGATTCAAAGCATACAACTGAATGGACCTTTAGTATCAAAGTTGAAAAGGACGATCACGACATCGACATTGCTAAAGCAGAACTTCAAGATTCAACACTTTCTTGCCTAAGAGATACAAGACTTAACATCTTGATTAGAAATCTTGGCCAAGATGATGAAGATGAAGTACGTCTAAAAGTACTTAGCCCTGTTCTTGGCATCAACATCGATAATAGAGACATTGAACTTAGTAACGATGTGGGAGACGACGATAATGAGTACAGTTTTTCAGTACCTGTTACACTTAGTGATGACTTTACAGAAGGAACATACAAGATTACTGTAGAAACCTTTTATGAAGACACTAAAAGTTCAGATGATAAAGATGTTGTACTTACAGTTGGAAAATGTTCTTTAGACAGTCCAAGTTCATCTTCAAACGATGACGATGATGATGCAGATACTGGTTCAATAGTTATCCAGACACCTACACAAGGTTCAGCATCAACACCTTCAACACCAACAGTTCCAAGCACACTAGCACCTTCTGTCACAGTTACAGAAACTACTGCTGCAAGTTTTAGAAATTCAAACATTTACATCGGATTACTATTAGTTGCCGTTATCGTAGTAGCAATTGCAGTTGTAATGCTTGCAACCAAAGGTTTTGGACCTAAGTACAAATATTAATTTTTTTATTTTTTAACCTTTTTCTAATAAACAATTTTCGGTTCTAATAATTTCTAAAGAATTCTTTTAACTTTTCAATCTTAGCCCAATTAATATTCAATTTATAATTTGCAAACCTGATCATTTCTCTAACATAATAGGCACTAATCAACAGCTTCGCATCATAATACACAGGAATATCCATTCTTTCAGAACCCACTATTTCTACCAATATTTTCTTATTAGTTGATTGTATACCTGATCTTCTAAACCCTGAATTTCTTGCAAAATCAACCAGTTTCTGTGCATTCTCCAGACTATCACAAGCAACATGAAGTATCGCAGCCTCCATCCTAAACCAAACCTCATCACCTTCACTCAACTTTTCAATATTACTCACAGTCTCTAAAGTTTTTAACAATTCAGAGTATTCAACAATATCATGACTTACAAATAACCATAGATTTTCATTTTTTCTCCCAGATTCAGCAATATTCTGTAATACGACCCTCCCTGAACATGAAGATGTTGTATAGAAATGTTCATTATTATTAATACAATCTACTAATTTAAGGATCTTAGAATCAATACTAGCTTTAACCGATTTATCAATCTTATCTAGACACACTTTTTTATTATTTTGAAAATTCATTTTATCAGTTTGATCTGATATACAAAACTTTTTCTTTTGTTTCAGGCACATCTTCCTCTATAAGAGAATCTAAACCTTGACCTATTTGAACTGTAATAAATTTTTGCGTATAACAATCTAACACTTTATCGTAGGGAATTGATGCCAATGATGCTCTCCCGGTAACACTTACATTTAAACCTGACACCGCACTATCTCCAAAATAAAGGTGAGTCATAGTAAACAAAGTTTTTTGATTTATGAATAAACCTGGAAATATTTGTCTGAATTTAGCATCCATAATCGCTTTTCTAAGAGTATTTTCTTTCTTTACTGGAAGAAACATATAAGTTTTATCTTGTTCGCCCACTTCAACAGGTTTAATCTGACTAGTGTCAACATGTAATAAAGTGTTCATAGATTCAATATTAAGGTCATATAAATCCCATCCCCGTTCATGTATCAACTTTACTAAGTCTCTATTAGATTTCTCATCAAACATAATATACTAGAACAAGGCCTACATATTTAAAGATTTACCCAATAAACTTTTTCATTCTATTAACAAAATCTGTAGCATCTTTCTTATATTTATCATAAGCTTTACCAGAAATTTCTTTGACTTGCCTATGCATAATCATTTTTGATAATTTATAAAAATTTCTCATGATATTTGCATACCTTGGCTCAAGCAACTTTTTCTTTACAAGCCTCTCATCAAGCATATCAGCTACGTGATTTGGTGATGCAGGAATTTCGCCCATCCTCATAAGAGCAGCATGTGCAGCGTCTATAACAGCCCAGTATAAATCAAGTGTACCTTGCATTACATGCCATGAAGAGTTAACTATTGATCTTGGCGCTCTATCAAAATATGTATATATACTTTCAAGTGTTGGCCTTATCCTGCCTTGCCTTAATAATTCTTGTAACGGCGCAAAAAATCCAGTATCAACAACAGGAACACCATCTCTAAGTATGTTTATTCCTACAGGATCCCCATTTCTAATATATTCCCAGAACGCAGTATATTTCATTGAAACAACATGAAGTTTCTTGCTAGTATCAATAATAGCTTTCTCAGTTATTATTCTATAAGTTTGCACTACTTCTTGACTTAACTGTATATTAAGATCATCCAATACTAAAAGAACATCAATATCGCTAAGGTTTCCTTTTCCACCTTTAGCAGTACTACCAAAAAGAATGATACCCATAATAAAATCTCCAAATTCATCATATACCTTTTTAGCAAACTTTCTTACTATTTGAAGATCATCATGATTATATTTAGAAAGGTTGGGATTTTTCCTTCTCTTGATATCTGCTTTCATTATTGTATAGTTATTTCTTTTCGGCTTTAAAAGGTTTTATAATTATTTTCAAGTAGCAAAAACTCTTACCATACTTTTAAAAACATTAACTACAACAATTATCTCATGAGTGAAAAATCTCTTGAAAAAGCAATCAAGGATAAAATAAAACCTTTACTTGATAAAGTAACTAGAGAATCTCTAGGTTTTTCTATTGAAAAATTAAACGAAGACATTATCGATAAGCTGGAAAAGCCTGTGCTAAGATTCAAAATAGATACATCTATTCCATTCAAAATAGCTAAAAAGGATTTCAAAAAACAATTTTTCGAGAACTTATTAAGGGGCCACCTTGGAAACATTTCAGAAGTAGCAAGAATATCTGGCATGGACCGACGTTCAGTTCATCGAGCAATAAAAGACCTTGACATAAATATTGACAAGTATAGAGAAGAAATGATACGTCCTGATCAATATCGGGTAGAGGTTGTTGATGAAGCTGTTAAAGATTCGTTAGAAGAATTTAAAGAAATAATTAATCAAGATAAACTCAAAAATATTTACCAATCAATCATGGAAAAAGATGAAATTAAACACATCCCTCTAAGGGAGCCTAAATTCGACGAATCAGAAAAAGAATTTGAACGTCAATACATTGAATATGCACTAAGAGAAAACAACCATTTAATCACAAAAACCGCAAAAAAGATAGGTCTAAGATACGAAACTTTAATTAGAAAGATGAAAAGTTTAGGTCTTTAATTAATAATAATAATAATAATATCCCTAAAATAATTACTCCAATCCTAGTTTAAACAATTTAAACATTGACTCATTTTCATCAGGAAAAGTAATTGAAAACTCATAAGAATTATACGCAAATATAGAATTTAGACTTTCTATTTTAAACCTAAAAAACTGTCCTTCATCATCAAATATATCTAAAATAATATCAACTATTTTGGATGTTTTAACAATCTCAAATACTTCAGAATCTATTTCAGTATCATAAAAAAAGAGTTTCACTTCACTAATCCCGTTAATATCTAAAAATTTTTTTATCTTATTAGCTACAACTTTATAATCAAAAGTATCATATTTTAATTCCATGTTAATATGAATAAATGTACAGTTAATAAATCTAACTTAGAATATACTTTAATCAAACAGATCAATAGACTTCTTTGGTTGCATTAAACCCTTCGAATGTTTATACTCTGCGTCAAACAAATCTTTAGTATCTAAAAGTTCTCTCTCAATTCCAGAATCAATATGTCTTGTACTATATTGAAATGCTAAACTTTTAGCTATATGTTTTAAACTTTTTGCAAGCATATTATCAGCTACATAACCTTTCTCGGCCTCTTCAAGAAGACCATTTAACTTAGTAACTTTATCATATCTTGCCATAATGGCAGCACCTTTAATTATGTCCAATTTAGGAAGCTTTTGTTTTAAATCATCCATATGAGATTCTACTGTACTTTGCATATCTAAAATTTCATTATAAGCAGATTCAATTTCAGGAACTGCACTGATAAAAGTTCTTTTACACATCATCTCAGTTCTTCCAAGAGAAACTCTTCTTGAAATATATTCACGAGCCAACGCATTCTCAAACAAAGCAGCGGCAGTATATTTACCACCCTTTTCACAAAGTCCGCTCATATGTTCATAAAGCTGTATTCTAGCATCGCTTGCACCAACACTAAACCTTCCGCCTTCAATATTATTCTGTATTTGTTCAATAGAGTCCTTAGCAAATTTAGCTTGTTTAACTGGTCTATGTGTTGATATATGAAGAAGGTCTTGTTCATAATCCATTCCAAATACAAGTCTAGACGCTATCATAAGATCAAGTTCATCAGAAACTTCATTCAAAAATCCAGTAAATTCATTTTTCAGTCCCGCTTTCGCAGTATTTCCTAAAAAAGTATCAACCACATCTTTCTGATATTTTGCATGTTCAATTAAAACTCTATCAGAAGAATCTGTTTTATGAAAATATTTTGCATCAGCATCAAGTTTTATTTTATCTTCAATACTTTCAGGTTCAATCTCAAAAGATTCAGAACTCTTTAAACCTGCTACTTTTTCTAAACCTTGTAGTGCACCATCAAATAAATTCCAAATACCGCTTAACATATACGTAGAAGAAGAGGTCCATATATAAAGCTTATTGATTTTAGTCACTAATAAGTTACTAAATAACATAAACTCAGATTAGCTCAGACTATGACTTTTTTGTCACACATTTAACAAGTTCATTTAAATAGTCTTTATAAATGTCTAGAACATACTAATAAAAGGCAGATAAATATGTCATATTAACATTATAAAAATGGATTATTTAAAAATATTAGAACAAACCGGGAAAGATATGTATGTCGCTTTTTTTGGTGCAAAAGCATATGCAGATTCTATGCCATCCAAAATCCCTCCAATCTCGCCCATGAACCAGTACACTTCAGACTTGAGCAATATATTAACAAAATATTTATCTAAAGCAGCAGACCTTGGAAAAGAATGCCTTGATAAAAATATTCCTGAAGATCTAAAAAACTACGCATCAGAATTAGTAGACATGGTTGAAAAATATATACCTAAAACTCCCAAATATTCTTGTGCAACATGCAAATAACCTATTTTGAATAAACTCTAACCTTTATTCCAGAAATTTCAAATTCTTTCTCAATTTTCATATTCTTTAAAAAATAAAGATTAGAATAAACAATAACTTTGCCTGATAACTCTTTTACAAACTTCTTCTCAAGTTTATCAAGTTCCTGGTCAGGGTTCACAAATAACCAATTATATCCAGATAAATTAAGATTCATATAATCATCACACATAAAATTAGCATCAATCTTAAGATTCAAAGCAAACTCTTGCGATTTCTTAACAAGTTCATCATCACATTCTATTCCTGAAACTGAATCACAAAATAAAGAAGCTATCATTACAACTTTCCCGTCCCCAGACCCTAAATCCATAAATTTCCCATTAACAGCTAATTTCTTGAAAATTTCAAACACATCATCAGCTGAACTAACGCCCCACATTCCGAGCTTAGTATCTTTAAGAGGTACTTTTCCAGAAAGATAAAATTGTTTATAATATTCCCTATATTGTCTTTTTATAGAACTAAACTTCAAAAGTCTCATTCTAATCCTAAACCGGACCAGAACGGAGCTCCTTTGAACTCATTACTCGGAGAATATTCTCCAAATATATAAGTAGGAGAGTTAGCCCTTCCAAAATAAGAATGTTGTACATTTGTCCAATGAACTCTTTCGGCGCCATAGATTGGCGACCCAAAAACATCCCAACCGCCTAACATTGCACGCCATCCTGCCCCACCTGCTTGACCACCGGCCTCAACAACAACATCAGTTATACCGTGCTTTTTTATTCTTTGTATAAAATTTTGTAAACGTTCTTTTGTAAGAATTCCTTGCCCCGGCGTAAGATGTTCATCCTCATAACCAAAATTATCTGATACGTGCACGTGACCTATGATCCCATTCTCTAAAAGGTTCTCAACCTTTTTATCAACCCATTTATGAAAATCTTTATCCTTGCCATTAAAATATTTTTTCCAAGTATATACATGACCAATATCAAAAGTGGCTTTAATATGTCTTTTTGCAAGTTCTTTAGCCCTTGATTCACCATATTTTTCCTTATTCAGCTCAATAAAACGTTTTCTTGAAGTCTGGACAATTTCCTTTAACTCATCAGGATGACTACCATAAGTTTCAGGAAAAATATTTTCAGGAGATATATACAAAGGCTTTTCTAATTTAGCAGCTTTAGTTTTTTGCATTGCATACTTTGCAAGCTTAGCAATAGAATCTGCAGTTTTTTGAATTCCATATTCTTTAATAGTCTTAATATTTTTCAGAGTTTCGTTCATTTTGTAAGCTTGTCGTCTACTCGAAATACCAATCTCTCGACCATACGCAATATTTCTCTCATTATCATCTAACCTAGTTTTATAAAATCCTACAGGATCCATACCTCTACATTCATCTTTATGAGCATTTGTTATTTTACTCCATTCTTCTTTAGCAGCTTCGCTACCCTCGCCAAGTTTATCATTTATTATCTTTTTCAATCTTTGAAAATAATTATGTTTCTCGATAAGCTGAGTTCTTTCAGCGGTTCCGCTAATATAATGTCTTTCGTACTCTCTTGCCTGACCTAAAGAATGACCCAATTCACGTTGTTGTTGCTGCGTAAAAAAATCAACTACAATTTTATCCTCTGATTCTCCCCGCGCAGTTCCTTCATCATAAAAATCTTGAAAAGTTTTCTTTTTAACAATAATATTTCCAGTGTCATCTGTTTGATATTTAGGAATCACCCGTCCAAATTCGTCATATACATTGCTTCCGTCAGCATTTTTCAAATATTGTGGCGTCTTACCATCTTCTTCATATATTGGAACAGGCATAAACACCTCTTCATCTTGTCTAACTCCTTGTATAATCTTACCTGTTTTACCATCTACAAGATGATGAATACGTTTATCTTTTTCTTCAGGATAAGCACTGAATTTTTCATCTTTAAAAGATCCATATATTGACCTAGGAAATTCTCCTGTATGAATAACCACTGCACCGCCTTCAGTTACATCTGCAGCAAAATCTACTGCCTTCTTTACCTCTGTTATATTCCTGCTACGAGTGGCATCATCAAAAGTATTATCTCTTCCAAGACCAGCAAAACCTGATACAGCTACAGAACTGTGTGTTGACAATTTTACTTCGTTAACTTTTGCCAATTCTTTCAAAGCAAGCCGTTCATCTCTACCGTAACTTTCAGGTGTAGGAGAATTTTGTCCTTTGTTACCTTTACCCGTACCCGTAAAACCTATCTCAACTCTAGAAGCGCCCTGAAAAACAGCAGCTTTCAAACTTTCAAGAGCATCCTTGGCAGGGTGCGTAGAAACTCCTATGTTTTTAGGACTTAAACCTATATCTTCATAATCTTTATCCATAGGATGGTAATAACCAGTATTAAATATCATTTAACTCTAACTACCTCATTATAGGTTTTTCATAACCTAATTCTTTCCAAGTTTCAGTTGCCGTATCAGTCATTTCTGACTTATAACTTCCTGCAACCTCATCTTTCTTATACTTAACATCATCATTTCTTGTATAAGTTGCTTTCATCTCTTCAATCTTCTGATCAACCTCATTTGTTACAACATTATACTGCGCACGTTCTTCAATATTATTAGTTTCTTCTTTAACAGCATCTTCAAGATTATCTTCTTGTATATGTTTAAACAATTTCTCAAGCTTAGTTTCCTCAGATTCCTGTTCAATCTCAATATTACTTTTCTCTATCAAATCTTCAGCAACTTTCAATTCATCCTGCATTTCTTTTTCAATTGCAGCCTGCCTAACTCTAAGTACTTTAATCCTTTCTTCAGGAGTAAGTTTTTCAAGTTCCTTTAAATCCGTATTATCAACCATTATTTTTTATTTAATCTACCACGCCATGAACTTATGAGCTTTCTTAAAATTTTTAAATATTGCCCATGTAGTACCTTTTGCATGTTTACCAGCACTAGCAGCATTAGATTTAAATTTTAAAGGATGTATTAAAGGTGCAGCTTTTTTAGATTTATTCTTCGGAACCTTTCTAGGCAAAAATGCGCCAGCTAACTCTCCAAATCCTTTAAATATAGATACAAACGGATCAAGACCGCCAGGTATTGCAGACTTCTTTTTTTCAAGTTTTTTATCTTCTTCAACAAACTCTCCACTATCTTTAAGAAACCCTTTCAAGTCAGAACCTAAAGCATCAATTGCAGCTTTTATAGAATCATTAATACTTCCTAATAACTCAAAATCTTCTTCATCACGCACTTTCAAATAATTATCCAACTGTTCTTGGGTCCATGAATACGCACGAAGATTAAACTCTACCTTACCAACATGTAAAGGACCTTTATGTCTGTATTCATCTTGATGATACGGCATTGTAGGCGATGTCCTATAATTAAACTGCGCACTTAATATTGAATAATGACTTCCAAACTTTCGCTTCCCCATCACTTCCACTTCAAGCAACGAACCTTCAAAAGCGCTTACTAAATCAGGATTCTTGAGCTGGTCAGGATTCATGGATAAAAGTTTTGTATATTTCAAGTACGGTTTAACCCATGCCATGTACATTCTAATAACATTATAATGTTGTCTAAGATATTTCAATGTAAATTTATTACGCGTTTTAAGTTCTTCAAAAGTTTTCTCTTTCCAATCAAGATAAGCATAAATCTTCCTTTTCAATACCTCTCTAACTTTCCGATTAAATTCAAGCTTATCAACTACACCACCCACTTTTTCTTTCTTTCCTGGATGTGTTGAGAAAAATAAATCTGGGAGCGTGACAAACCCAACTTCACGAGCCATCCCATAAACCGATGCAGGATTCTTCGTACCCCCCTCAACCTGGTCAACCCATATACCTTTAAGCACAATCTCTGCAGTTTTATCGCCAGCATAACTATTGTTATAATAATCTAACTTTTGTTTCAGAACACGTAACTCACGAACCATTTGAAAAAGATCTTTTACAAGTTTACCAATCTGAGCAAACAATCCTGAAGCTCTATCCTGTGTAACTCCCAGTCTTGCCTGTGTAGCTCCAAAGAAACTTGAACTTTGTGATGCAGCAAACGCATCAGATATTTTTACAAGTTCATTATAACTCCCATCATTTCTCATACTAGTAGTAACCCAAAAATATGCATTTTCCATAGAAACATTCTGGGCTTCCCAAATAAATCTAAAATGACATAACGGTTTTGGATATCCAGTTTTAACAAAATTACCTTTAAACATCTCAAAACTCTCTTCTTTAAACTTATACTTACCAAGTAATTCGGATGTTGAAGCCATATAGAATTTATATATAAAGAACATTTATAAATATATCGAATATTTTATATACAAAAACACATTTATAAATTAAAAATTATAGGGGGGATTTAAGATGATTGTTGGAAGCACATTTTTAATTATAGTTCTTGTATTATATATTGCAGCAGGTATTAAAATTGTTAAGGAATATGAACGCGGTGTACGTTTTACGCTAGGTAAATATACAGGGTTAGTAGGGCCAGGTCTAAAATTTATATGGCCAATTTTTCAAACCTGGGACAGGGTAGACATTAGAATAAAAACCGTTGATGTTCCTGATCAGGATGCCATAACAAAAGATAACGTATCTATCAAAGTAAACGCAGTTTTATATTTCAAGGTACACGAGGCAAATAAAGCAATTATCCAGGTAGAACATTACGGTTACGCAGTATCACAACTTGCTCAAACCACTATGCGAGACGTTGTAGGTGAAGCTACATTAGACGAACTTCTTAGTAACAGAGACGAAATTTCTAAACGTATAAGAGAAATTGTTGATAAAGCAACAGACCCTTGGGGTATCAAAGTCGAATCAGTTGAACTTAAACATGTAGAACTACCTGAGAACTTGAAAAGGGTTATCGGTAAAGAAGCAGAAGCTGAGAGGGAGAAGAGAGCTGTAATTATCAAAGCACAAGGTGAAGTAATGGCAGCTAATAACATGTCAAAGGCAGCAACCACTCTCAATAAATCGCCTGGCGCTCTTCATTTGCGAACACTTCAAAGCATTAACGATCTGAGCTCTGACCAAAGTAACACAGTAATTTTCGCTGTACCTTTAGAAGTGTTAAGAGCTTTTGAAGGTATAAGTAAACTAAAAAAGAAATAATTACAACAAAGTCGTAAGGAGGGATTAACAATGGGAGAAAGAGTAGAAGCAATTTTAAGACTTTTTATTGCAATCATTACAGGCATACTTTTGTACATATTCGGTTATGTAATTGGACTTGTTAACTTTGTACACTGGTTCTATGTAATAATTACAGGTAAAAGATCAAAATCTCTTGCAGAGTTTGCAAACAGTTATTGCAGTCTTTTGTACAACTACACAAGATATATGACCTTTACAACTAACGAAAGACCTATACCTTTTGGACCTTGGGAAGAAATAAAATCTGTTAATTTCCCGAAAAAGAGAAGGTAATTTTATTTTTTTCTTATTTTTAAAATATTTCAATCATAATTATTCTAGTATCTAAATCAATATTAATAAACTCTCTTTCTTACAATTAATATGAAACTGCAAGGTAAAGTTGCATTAATAACTGGGGCATCAAGAGGTATAGGAGCATCTATCGCTCTAACCTTTGCACAAGAAGGTGCAGTTATTGCTTTAAATTATAATAATTCTGAAAGATTTGCAAGAGCCATGGTTAGAGATATTCAAATATATACACAAGCTACAAGTTATAGAGCAGATATGTCAAATCTTGAACAAGTAAGAACTATGGTTGACAAAGTTATATCAGACTATGGAAGACTTGACATTCTAGTTAACAATGCAGGGATACTTCACAGGAATTCATTTTTTGAATCAACTGAAGACATCTGGGACGAAACAATGAACCTTAACTTAAAAGCTGTTTATTTCTGTTCACAATACGCTACACAACATATGACTGAAGGATCGATCATCAACATATCTTCATTATCAGGACAAAAACCAGGGAAAAAAGATATTGAATACGGACTATCAAAATGCGGTGTTGAATTCATAACCTGCGCTTTAGCTAAAGCTCTCGCACCGAACATCAGAGTAAATGCAATCGCTCCAGGAAGAACATATACAGACATGACAGGTTATCGAACTAACCCTGCAAAGGAAGCAAAACGAATCAAAGAAATCCCTCTTAAAAGAATAAATGAACCTGAAGATATAGCAAACTTAGCAGTTTTCCTTGCATCAGAACAAGCACGTCAAATCACTGGACAAATAATTAATGTAGACGGCGGTTCAGGGATTTAGTTTATTTATTTCAACAGAAAACTTTATTTAATAAGATGAAGTCATAATACTATTATGAACAAAACTGAAACTACTTTTTTGAAAGTGTGTGAAGAGTTAGAAAATCTAGATAAAACATTTCTAATCAAAGGCGTACCTGAAGAATATAAAGAAATCTGGGTACCTAATAACGAAATAAAGTTATGGCAAATACCTAGAACATCTGGACAAATCTTGAAAGCGTTTGTTTTATCAAACAAATCAAAAACTGTTTTAGAACTTGGAACTTCTGCAGGCTATTCTACGATCTGGCTTGCCTCGGCAGCTAGCCAATTCAATGGTAAAGTGTATACTATCGAACTTGCAAAACCTAAGATTGAAATGGCAAAAAGATATTTCAAAAAAGCCGAATTAGAAAATTATATTGAACAAATCGAAGGTAAAATTTCAGAAGTATTAAACAAATGGGATAAAGATCTTGATTTGATATTTCTTGACGCCGATAAACCTAATTATTTTAATTATATAAAACAATTCGAACCATTTCTAAAAATTGGCTCAATAATAATTGCAGATAACGCATCTGACTTTGGCCATTTAATGAAAGATTATCTAGAATACGTTACTAACAATCCAAAATATTACAGCTTTCTATTAGATATAGACCACGGTTTAATGATTTCAATAAGATTATAAACGAATGAATTATTATTATTACCGAATAGAGATTAGTTTTTAATTATCCTATCTTTCGACCATATTGAATTATTTTTTAAAAGTCGTCAAACATTCGACAAAGTTAACCATTTAATATAATTTCTTCTGCCTTGTTTATAAAGTTTAATACTTCTTTTTGATATGTATTAATTAATTCCTTTGTAAATTTAGTTTCAGTTGAATAGCTTGCATCATGCCTATCTCCTTTTAAATTGGTGTATAATTCAGCATCTCTTTTGTTAATGGATAAATTATTTATTAATTCTATTTCTTGTTGAGATATTGAATATTCTTTTATTAATAGAAGAATTGTTGCATAATGATTCTTACAAGCATATTCTTTTTTTGTTATTAGTGCTAATGCAGTATGATATAGTGCGTAGTATAGTGTTACAATAAGCCAATCATTATATTCTGTGTACTCCTTATTGAGCTTGAAGAAGCTTAAATTATGTTTTGCTTTCTTTATATGTGATGCAACCAGTTCTGGATTATTTGTTATCTTCCTTATATGTTTCCTCGTTGTAAAAAAGTCTATTTCTTTATGTAAAAAGTTATTATCTAAAAATAGTTTATCAATATTCATCCATTATAGCCTCGTAAAAGTTTTGTTCTTTGTATATTGGAAAACCAGTTTTTCTTGCTTGAATAATTATATCGTCCTTATTATCAAAGAATTGTTTTATCGAGCATTGAAATATTGAAATAGGGTATTTTGACGTTACTTCAGCTTTTTTCTTTTGTATAGCAAAGTCATTTTTTGAGTTTGACACAATTAATAGGTCAATATCACTGTGCTTTTGTTCTCTTCTTTCGGATGCTGAACCAAAAAGTATAATAGAAAATATGGTGTTTGGAAGGTTTTCCATAAAATTTCTTAACGGGTTTTTTATTCCAATGTTTAGGTTATTAAATCTCTTTAATGCTAATTCAGAAAACTTTAATGCAAATGATTTTTTATTTTTGATACTGTAGAATGTGTTTGATTTTGTCTTCTCAACTTTTAACATATTATTCTTTATTAATCCCTTTAATGTATTCTGTAAAGAGCTATTTGAAAGTTTCGTATATTCTTTTAGTTCATTAAAATATATTTTTTCTTGTTTTTTTTCTAAAAATGCTTTAAAAATCTTATATTCTGCTTTCATGTTTATGTGTTTATAGTACTAGTTTATATATCTTGCCATAAATTGGTATAACCACACCAGAATGTGGCAAGGGCGTACAAGAACAGATTTTTTCATTGAATAGTTTTTTCTAATTTTGAGTTATTCAGCAATTTCATTTCTTATCAATATACTTCCCATACTCCTGCTTCAGCTCAGGATGAGAATAATCAGGTTTTTTATGATCGTACTTAGAAGGATCTTTCTTGTAAAAACTATTACCTAAAGCCTGTACGAACCTTGACTGTAACTGCCTATTTGCCATCAACCATTTCGCTGGAGGTAGTTTAAAAATAATCTTCAATACTGCTCTCAAAATACCATAACCCCATAAATGATGATTATCAAATATTAAGTTTTGTAACGTACACGAATCAATCGCTTCTAAAACGTGTCGCTCTAAAGAATCTTTAGGTACAAAATTAGTTTCTTTTCTTCTTTCAAGTGTTAATGATTTTGTAGGACAGAACCTGGTACATACACCGCAACCAATACATCTATCAGGATCGATAACTGCATACTTTTTACCTTCATTTTCAACAATTTTCATAGCATCTACTGGACACTTTTGTACACAAACAGAACAACCTGTACACTTAGGTTCATCATTTACAGCTAACCAGTTAGTATGTATTCTTGAATTATAACCTAACTTACGATATGCTATCAGCGCTTCACAACAACATCCGCAACAGTTACACATCCAACTAACACTGTCCTGCATGTTACTTCCTATCTGTACAAGCCCTTCATCACGAGAATCTTTTACAATTTTCATACATTCTTCTTTAGAAATTTCTCTATATATTTTATGCTTAACCATGGACCTCGCAACATCATTAAATGCAAGACATACATCCATTGAATGGCCACAACTTTTACCCAGATGTTCCATCTTATGCCTACAATAACATATCCCAACTGCCCAGTAATCAGATTTCTCAACTACCTCTGTTGCACGTTCATAACTCATAACAATATCTTCATCTTTCTTTTGAATTGTATCTTCGTGCACGAACACTCTATCGATTGGCGGGTTTAACGCAAAAACTCGTTTACCGAACTCGTCTTCAACATTAAGGTATTGATAGTATAATTCTGATAACAACTGTTTATTGAACTTCTCACCTATCTTCATGATTGACCATTCAAAGAATCCCGCCATTGTAGGTGAAACTGCATACACTTTTTTATCGCCTTTAGAAAAATCAACTAATAACCCTTTATCCGCAAGACCGTTAAGATGTCCTTCAGCTTCTTCTTCAGACATTTTCCAAATCTTTGCTGCTTTTTCAAGAGTAAAATAATTAATAGGTAACTTCGAAACCAGCCCGGCCTCTTTCTCAGTAAACAGATGTTCCAAGATTTTAAACAAAGTATCCGATTTAGGAGCTCCTTGCGGCGCTCTATCAAGCCTAGACTGTAATCTTAAATAATTTTTAGATGTTAAATGTCCCATAAGTCAAGATATTTAATGACCATTTATAAGTGTTATGTAAAACCTCATTTATTTAGGTGTCTTTTTTAAAAGAACAAACAACATTATTACACTCGCTATAACCCCTGAAGAGGTTCCTATTAATAAAGATAAATTTGAATCTTTCCCTAATAATTCAATCATTAAAATAGTTACTACAAGAAAAACAAAGAACACTATAATTGGAACTATAACTTTTCGCATATTAGCAATTTAAATTAACTGAATATATAAGGATTTTGCAAAGAAATTTAAACCCCATACCTAAAAACAATCCCTATGAACATCCAATTCAATCCTGACGGAAGTATCAAACTCCCTGAACAGTTCGCAAAAAGAAAGCAAGACCTTACCAATAAAATGAATAATGCACGTTGCATTGTCATCGATAGAGAGATTGTAAGTACCTATTCACCTAAACAGTGCAGACTATCAATCAAAACTTCTAAACATGTTAATCAAGGATTTATAGAAAACGTTTACAAATATTTCACTGCTCAAACACCTATGAAACTTAAACAAATATCTGAAACTGAGTTCCATGTTGAAATAGGTACAGATTTCAGACGATGTTCTGATTGTACAGCATTAATCTCCAGACTAAGAAACGCACTCAACGGCCACATCATAGTTAACCAAGGTACATGCACATTTAAACAAAAACAAAGAGAATTCTGCTTTGAAGATTATTTTGATTGAAAGTCACTGGACACTAGACAGATGCGAATAAAATTTATATAATTATTAAATCTAAGAATATATAAGTGGTCTAAAATATTAAAAAATAACAAATTAATTGTATTCCAAAACAAAAAGATTAGAAGAGTTTGGCATGATGATGAATGGTAGTTCGTAATAGTAGATATAGTTTCAGTGCTTACAGATTCTAAAAGTCCCAAAGGTTATATTAAAGATATGCGTCGTCGTAATGAAGAACTATCAAAGAGACGGGGGTAAATTGCAACCTCCCTTAAAATTTCAACCAAAGAGGGTAAACAAAAAAGTTAAAAAAATAAAATAATTTCACTTTCTTTCAGGATATAATTCCAGAATAGATTCTTCTGTAGCTTTGCAAATACCTCGTTCCGTGATTAAACCAGTAATTAAACGTGCAGGAGTTACATCAAACCCAAAATTTACTGCAGGTGAACTTTCCGGAGTTAGTAAAACCTTTTTAAGACTACCATCATGCAAACCTTGTATCAACCTAACCTCATCCCCACTTCTTTCTTCTATAGGAATTTCTTTTACACCATCCTTTAAATTCCAATCAAATGAAGACGAAGGTAAAGCAACATAGAATGGTACATTATTATCAAAAGCAGCAAGTGCCTTCAAGTAAGTTCCAATTTTATTAGCCACGTCACCAGTCCTTGTTGTCCTATCAGTACCTGTAATAGCCATATCAACCATACCGTGTTGCATAAGATGACCACCAACATTATCAGCTATAACAGTATGTGGCACTTTATGCTGACCTAACTCCCATGCAGTTAACCTAGCACCTTGATTACGCGGTCTAGTCTCATCCACATAAACGTGAACTTTAATACCCTTCTCATGTGCAGCATATATAGGGGCTGTTGCAGAACCATAATCAACGAACGCTAACCAACCTGCATTACAATGTGTTAATATGTTAACAATTTCACCATTCTTTTTATGAGATATCTCTTCAATAATTTTTGATCCATTCAATCCTAAAACTCTACAATAATTTGCATCTTCATTTGCAATCCCGGTAGCAACAGATAAAGAACCTTCAACTCGGTCTTCTAAGGGGAGACATTCTAACGCTCCTAACTGCCTATCCACAGCCCATGCAAGATTAACAGCAGTAGGTCTAGACTCTTTTAAATATTCGCCAGCTTTCTTTAAACCTTCATCAGAACTATCAGTTAAGGTAGCTAAATACATTCCATATCCCGCAGCAGCACCTATTAATCCTGCACCACGCAAATGCATTTCACGTATAGCAGTATACATTTCATTAACAGTTTTTATATCTTCAATTACAAATTTATGAGGCAACCATCTCTGGTCAATAATCTTTACAATTTTATTATCTTCAGCATCATGCCATATAGTTTTATAATGTTTACCATCAACATTCATATTATCACCAACAACTAGAACTAAGATTTAATTAATAAGTATTTATATACTCAAATATACAGCAATAGCAACCTTTATAAAGCCCTCCTTTCTCCAGTTCAGTATAAGACCAAATTTACGCTGAGGCTGTATGCTTAATTTTTTGGTCAATAAACTAAACAGTCCTCGGGAGGTATAAACAATGGAATTCAAAATAGTAATATCAGACACAAAAACTGGTAAATCTGTTCAAAGAACTGTTACCGAACAGAATGCAAAATTTTTCTCAGGAAAAAAAATAGGCGAGAAATTTAAAGGAGAATCAATCGATTTACAAGGTTACGAATTCGAAATATCTGGCGGATCAGATTTCGCAGGTTTTCCAATGCGTAAAGGTATTCCTGGCCCTGTAAGAAAAAGAATCTTAACAGGTAAAGGCGTAGGATTTAACCCTCACGGTAAAAAATCTCATCGTTATAAGAAAGGACTAAGAAAAAGAAGAACAGTCTGCGGTGACACGATTCATGAAAAGATTACTCAAGTAAATCTTAAAATCATCACACAAGGTACAGAAAATCTTTTCGAAGAAAAGAAAGAAGAACCTGCAGAAGGTGAAGCTCCTAAAGAGGAAGCTAAAAAATGAATGTTGTTGAATATATCAAGAACCTTCCTAAACAAGAACTAATCGCTTATTCAGCTATAGGTTTAGGAGCTATCTTGATTATTATCGCACTTTTACTTTGGTAAATAATGGCTAAAACAAAAAAAACAGACGCTGTACAACCTGAAATCAATATAGGTTTAGTTGGTCATGTAGATCATGGCAAGACTACACTGACAGAAAAACTTTCAGGAAAATGGACAGATACACATTCTGAAGAAATTAAGAGAGGTATCACAATACGTCTTGGTTATGCAGATTCTGTGTTCAGAAAATGCAAAAAATGTCGCGGATCATCAGCTTACACTGTCCATGAAAAATGTAAAAAGTGTGAAGGCGAAACAAAAGTAATTAGAAAGGTTAGCTTTGTAGACGCTCCGGGTCACGAAAGTTTAATGGCAACCATGCTCGCAGGAGCCACCATAATTGACGGCGCTCTTTTACTAATCTCTGCTGACGAAAGATGTCCTCAACCGCAAACAAGAGAACATTTAATGGCCCTGGAAATTTCAGGTATAACAAACGTTATCATTGTCCAGAATAAAATTGACGCTGTTCCTGAAGAACAAGCTTTGAAAAATTATGAACAGATTAAAGAATTCTTAAAAAATACACCATACAAAGACGCACCTATCATTCCTATCTCAGCAAGACTAGGTGTAAACATAGACCTATTAATTGAAACTATTGAAAAATTTATTCCTACACCAAAACGAGACCCTAAAGCTGACCCCGTCATGCTAGTAGCAAGATCATTCGATATCAACAAACCAGGTATAACCCCTGATAAATTAATCGGAGGAGTACTGGGAGGTTCTCTCAAACAAGGAATTTTTAAAGTTGGTCAGGAGATAGAAATCAAACCAGGTTACAAAGTAATTGAAAAAAATCAAGCAATATGGAAACCTTTGAAAACTAAAATTACTGATCTAAAAACTGGCGGTCTCTCAACTAAAGAAGTTGGACCAGGAGGATCAATTGGAATCCTTACATCATTAGACCCTTCAATTGTTAAATCAGACCAACTTACAGGGTCACTAGTTGGAATTCCAGGGAAACTACCTAAAGTATGGTACAAATTAAGCCTAGAAATTCACCTTCTTGAAAGAGTCGTTGGCGCAAAACAAGACATCGAAGTTGAATCTATTAAAATGTCAGAAGCACTCATGCTTAACACTAACTCAGCAGCTACTGTTGGAATTATAACTAATCTTCAAAAGAATACTGTAGATTGTACTCTTAAACTTCCAGTATGTGCAGAGCCAGGTTCAAGAGTAACAATTTCTAGAAGACTAGGTAACCGTTTTAGACTTATAGGTTATGGTATAATAAAAGAAAAATAAGGCAAACAAACATGCAAGATTACCCTGACGCAATTTGTGTTTTCGCAATGGATGGAGAGGTAGACAATGTTAATAAAGAATTCTGTAAACTATTTGAAACTGACTCAGAAAATGTTATAGGAAAAAAGCCAGAATCTATTGTCAGTTGGATATCTAAACACCGTAACAAACTTTCTGAACATGCAAGTGTTAAATTTCATGAACAAGTGATAAAAAGCGACGGCACTATAAAATATATTCAATGGATACTTAAACTTGTAAACCAAACAAATAAAAGTCTTAAATGTATAGCTATAGGCAGAGATATCACTGAACTTAAAGAATCAGAAGAAAACCTCAACAACCAGCTTAACATCTACAAGACTATGGTTGAAAGTGCCACTCATCCTATATTCATTCTTAATGGTAAAGGCGTTATCATTGCAGCTAATAAAGCACACCAAAAAGTTAGCGGTTATAAAAACGAAGAATTAGTAGGTAAACATTTTACAAAATTACCTTGTTTTAGTAAAGATAATCACAACAATTACACCGAACTATTTAAAAAGATTTTAAAAGACGACTTCACAAACCCCATTGAAATCATAGGCAAACGTAAAGATGGCATCGTATATAAAACCCAAATAAGTGTTAATGTATCTTACAAAAACTTAAGAGTTTCAGGCGTCACATGCATTGTCCTAAAATCTGAAAAATATGAAGAAGATTCTCCATGAAAAAATTAACAAATGAAGAAATAAATTCGCTTAATAATTTAAATTCTAAACTTATCAAATATAAAAAACAAATATCAAAATTAACTAAAGAAGAACTTCAAAACGAACTAGAAAAACTTAACAATTATCTTAAAGGTTGCAGAAATAGCGAGATTGACGATACTTTAACAAATATAAGATTTATTGAAGAAAAAATTAACGTTCTTAAAAATATAATTCACTATTAATCTATTTCATTTTTTTTTATTCTTGCCTAATACATAAACTTTCAATGGCGGAAAACCGTTAAATCCAACAGAACTAACCTGATAAGTATAAGCGCCAGTAGTCATAAAATATATTTTAGAACCTTCTTTTATCTTTGATGGAAGCGAATACTTTTTCTTCTCATATAACACATCATGACTATCACAAGTCGGTCCAGCAATAACAAATTTAGTTTTACGTAACGATTTTTCGCTAGTTTCCATTTGAAACTCTAACGATTCATCAACACACTCATCAAGACCTTGATACAATCCAGCATCAAGATAAAGCCATTTATATGGGAGAGACTCTGACTTTTTTGAAACAAGTATAACTTCTGTAACCAATATTCCTGCTGAACCAACCATATATCTCCCAGGTTCAATAAATATACGAGGTAAATTTTTACCAAAATGAGTTTTTAAATAAGATTTTATTTTTCTACAATAATATTTTAATTTTGGAGTAGGTACCAAATATTGTGAAGGAAGTCCACCGCCTAAATTAATTACTTGGAGAGAAATATCTACCTTTTTTAAAGCATCAAAAACATATTTACACTGAGATAATGCAGAGTCCCATTGACCTACATCACGTTGCTGCGAACCTACATGAAACGACAAACCATAAGGATTCAAACCTAGCTTTTTAGCTTCTTTTGCAAGATGAATCACCGTTTCCGGATGAGCTCCGAACTTTTTTGAAAGTTCCCAATCAGCCCCGATCCCGTCAACTAATAAACGAAAAAATACATTCGACTTTGGTGCGTTGATAGCAATCTTTCTCAGATCAGATATGGAATCAGTAACAAAAATTCTAACCCCTTTTCGATAAAAATAAGCAATATCTTTAGATTTCTTAATAGTATTACCAAAACTTATTTTACTTACTGAAACACCCATCTTTAGAAGATCTTTAAATTCATATATTGTGGCAACGTCAAAATTTGAACCAGTTTTATTAAGTAAAGAAATTACACGCGAATGAGGGTTAGCTTTAACTGCATAATAAATTGTTGCAAAAGGCATCTCTTTATGCAAATCAGAATAATTTTTAGCAACCTCATTTAAACTTAACACTAAAAAAGGAGTTTGTTTACCCTTTGAAAAGCGTTTAACTTCTTTCAAAAAATAATTATTTTTTATCGTCATCTTTCTCTTTTTATTCACTCAATATCCCTAAATAAATTAAATAGGTTATAGTATATAAATGTTTATTTTAAAGAATGTGATAAAATAATAATCTTACTTTAGAAATGTGTTTATGCGTAGCAAATTAAATGTATGAGAGACTAAGAATCCAATATTTCTAAAAAAAATAACTTAAAGTTTTTTAAATTTAACATACACAATTATACATTTTTTTTACTATAAGAAATCAAGAAATAAAACAAAACAATAACATCACTCAAAAAATTAATTAATAATATTCCATAATATCTCTAACTTTCTTTGAAATCTGATTATCCACATCATATAATTTATCTAATAAAGATAAACAAGCATCAATTCCTGCCGTAATTCCTGCTGAAGAAATAATTTTTCCGTCTTCAATATATTTAACATTTTCACATACTTGTATTTTTGAATATGCCTTCAACAAATCTATTGCCCCTTTGTGAGTTGTAGATTTTCTATTATCAAGTAACCCTGCTTCGGCTAATAAAAGAGATCCGGTACAAACAGATAAAAAATATTGTGCATTTTGATAATGCTCATGTAAAAATTTAATTGTACTTAAATTGTATCTTTCTCGTCTACTTGAAGGACCACCAGGAATAACTAAAACATCTAATGAAGGAGAAGTCACATAACTAAAATCAGGTATAACCCTGGTACCATTTCCACAAACAACTTCTTGCAAAGATTCTGAAATTCTAGAAATATCATTAGAACTATCAGAATTTAAAAAGAGATTAGCAATAGATAAAACTTCAAGTGGACCTACAAAATCAAGTTCTTCAACACCATTATAAATTAATATTCCAATATTCATAATCTAAATACGAATATCATCATCTTTAAAAGTTACTTTTACATTATCGTAAATTTTTCGAGTAATATTGCGTATAACATCACGGTTATTTAACGAGGCAGAAGGAGAAATCAAACCCCACAATATTTAAATACTTAAAATTAATTCTTGATTATATGCGAGAAATAAAATATGAAGATTTAGATGAAAAACAACGAAGAGTATTAGATGAAGCTGAAAAAGTAATGACCACAGCATATAATCCGTATTCTAAGTTTTATGTTGGAGCTGCACTTTTATCCCAAGATGATCGAATAATTACAGGTTCAAATGTAGAGAATGCAGCGTACGGTTCTACAATATGTGCAGAAAGAGCAGCGATATTGAGAGCAAATGCTATGGGAATAAGAACATTTGATAAAGTAGGAATTATTGCAAGAGGGGAAAATTTTGACACAACTAAAGTAACTGCCCCATGTGGCAGTTGTAGACAGATGTTATATGAATCTGCTCAAATTTCAGAAAGAGATTTAGAAATAGTTATGGCGACAACTAAAAAAGATAAAGTTGTTGTGGCAACAATCAATGAACTTTTACCACTAGCATTTGGTCCAAAAGATTTGGGAATTGATGTTAGAAAATATAAATAATGACTTTAATTTCTAGTTAAAACTAACATCTGGATAAACAACATTTTATATATTAATAATTTCTTAAACTATCACAATGATTAAACTCAAACCATTCAAACAATCAAAAGGATATTGTGGACCTGCTTCATTAAAGATGGTTCTATCTGCTTATGGGATAAATAAATCTGAAAAATATTTAGCTAAAACAACAAAAAGTAGTAGAACTAGAGGATGTGCTGAAGAAAATATTGTCAAAGCAGCAGAAAAATTAGGATTCAATGGATATGTGAAACAAAATTCCTCAGTTAATGAAGTTAAAAAGTTAGTGAAAAAAGGAATTCCTGTAATTGTAGATTGGTTTTCTCCTGAAGAAGCAGGACATTATTCTGTTGTTATAGGCTTTGACAAAGATAGAATCATTTTAGCAGATCCACATTTTGGCAAATTAAAAAAACATAAAATTGAATGGTTCAAAGAAAGATGGTTTGATTTACCTTTTGCAAAAAAAGGTCCACTTCTAAAAGAAATTATTGTAATACATCGATAGCGCGCCAAGTCCAATTGAAACTAACATCACAATTAAGAGATATGTGAAGATTAAGGCAACCCACAGAAATTCGATTTGGATGAAATCCCTATATAGAACTGACATCAGAATTACGTCTAACTCCAAAGAAAAGTTTAGGGAAATCGCTTAACAATTTAGCAAAAGCAACCTAATTTTTCCTTTAATTACCTCCAAATTCTTTGACCCTATAACGAAGGATCAAACTACGTCCGCAGAGGCAAGAGAATTCTTACTAACCCAAGATAAAATTAAAAAATATACGAAGAAAAGGAATAAACCTACACCCATCATCAAAAACGCAGCAGAAGGAGTATAGATGTCCGTAAAATACCCTATTAATGGCGCAAAAACTGCATACATTAAATTTCTTGACATACTTTGTATAGAAATTACTGTTGCACGATGATGAGAATCAGTATGTTTATTTATTCCTTTATTTACTAAAATATCTCTAACTCCACATACAAATGATATTATACAAATCAATATTAAAACAGATAATTTATTAACAAAAAATATTCCAATAAAAGATAAGCTAGCAATTAATAAAATTAAGATTAATAATCTATTTTTTTTTGTTCTTCTTGTGATTTTTCCAGCGGCTAAATTTCCTAATCCTGCTGTAAAAAAATATAAAGATATTGCAATACCAACTATATATTTTGGAAATGTACTTTGCTCATAGAATGGTTGAATTAGAAACCAAGTTATATGCCCGAGCGCTGCAAACAACCCAAAGTAAATTATAAGATTTTTAACATATTTATGATTATAAGAAAACTTAATTGCTTCAATAAGATGTTTATAGTAATTCTTCTTATGAACCTTTTTATGTATTGGAGGTTCTTTAAACCATAAACCTATAACGAATGCTAGAAAGAAAAGGAAGGCCGAAATAAAGAACAAATTTCTATACCCTAGATAGATTGCTAAAAACCCGCCCGCAAGCGCTAAAATTGACCAAGTCAATTGAGAATAGAAATTACCTCTACCAAAAATCTTAGCGTATTGATTTTCTTTTTCTAACTCTTTTAATGAATCATATAATAATGCAGAATCTGCACCTGATCTTAATGCCCAGCAAAAGGCAATAACCACCATTGCGATTAAAAAAGTCCAATAATTAGTTCCAAATCCAAAGATTACATAACTTATTGAAGCACAAAGCATGGCTAATGCAACAGATAATTTTCGTCCTACTAAATCTGCAAACACTCCGCTTGGAACTTCCAGCATTAAAACTACTACAACAAAAATAGTTTGTAGTGACATTACCTGTGTCATCGATAAATAATTTGCTAAAAGAAATAATACAAATGTAGAAACAGTAAAATCCAAAGTACTAACTACTCTGAATAAATAGAATTTCCAGATATTAGACTCGTACGCATTAGCCATTTCTCGTCGAGAAAAACAGCACAATTTATAAATATTACCCATTCGTCGTCGGCAATCACCAACTTACCGTCGAGAAAATCAGCAATCTTTATAAAGTTTTCCCGGCTTCTCGTCGATAATAAACATTTTGGAGGAATAAAAAATGAAAGAAGAATTAATGAACGCAGATTTAAGGACTAGAATTGAAACGGAATTACAAAATAAAGATATTTTAAAAAAAATCAAGACTGTTGCAAGAAATCTTGGAAAGGAGAATAAGGATAACGAACAAACCATCCATATATTCCAAGAAGGAGACATTAGTATAAATTATTGTTTTTGGTGGAGAGGGCCTTATGTTCGGATTAATGGCGGAACTGTTTTTGAGGACCATGCCTGTCTTACATATCACGGAATTCCAGTGTATCAATTTGACGAAAACTTAAGAACACCAAATATCAGTAGATTCAGTCCTGGAGAATGGGAGAAAGAGCTACAAACATTATATGAGAGAGGATTACAGGTTGAAAATAGCCGTAATAATTGATTAGTCTCAAGCATTCGAAGTTTTCGACTTAAACAATCAGTAGTTTATTTAGTAACTTCCCCCTTTAATTTGAATGCTAGTTAATCTCAATCTGATAAGACATTGTGTTGGCAAGATAGACTCTCCGTTACAATTTTCGTTAACAACGAAAATCCTGTTAATTGCCCCGAGCCGTTAGGCGAGAACGCAGCGTGGTCGAGGAGCGAAGCGACGAAGAAGTCACAATTTCTCGCTACTTATCAAATTTGAAATTCTTATGAATCTCCTTATCATATCTTTCCCAATTAAGTGTCTTTCTAAGAATTACATGAACAGTATTTTTTGTAAAGATAAAGTATACAATAAAATTCTCGGTTTCTTTATGGAAATACATTTCTCCAGATTCTATATAAAACGCATATGAATGAATATTTTTGGCATCATCTTCATAAAGATTATCATAAATATCAAAAATTAAATCAATTTGTTTTAGCGTTTCATCTCCAGGAGAAATTTTATACCACATGACATCATCAGTGTTACTTAAACCGAGGATTTTTTCTTTGCTCATGTAATTAGTTAATAATTGGGGATTTATAAATCTTGCGAGAAATTGTAATTGCAATTAACATCGCTGTTATATTTCCCGAAGGGCTGAAATTTAGTGCAACGTTCCGCAGGAAAATTTCAGAGTCGTCGTGTCTATATTTTTTATTGAGGGTTTCCGCCGTCTCTAGAAAGAACATATATAGAAACATCTCCTAGATGAAGTCCTTGTTTGGATTCAACCTTATGTTCTTGAGAAATTTTCAGTTTATATTTTTCTACATGGTTTGCAGGGTCATTTTCCTTTCCAGCAAAATGAAAATAAGGCATGATTATGACTCCGTCTTCTTTTAGACATTGAGGAATTTCTTTGAAAAATCTTTGTAGAAGTTCAGTACCTCCAAGCATACTTCTTCTCAACATTTCATCTTGATTTGGGTCACCTTCAAATTTTTCAGGTTCTTCAGAAAAAAATGGATGATTGAATAAAACAACATCATAGATTCTGTTTTTGGGAAGACCATTAAATAAATCGCTTTGATAAACTTCAGCATTTGCAAGTTTATGTTGTATGATATTTTTTTGGGTGTTGGCAACTGCTTTAGGATTAATATCTGCAAACGCAATAAATTTCGCTCCATATTTGGACATTACTATTCCTTGTGTTCCGGGTCCACACCCAATATCAGCAACATCTTTTCCAGAATATAATTCTTGATGTTCATATAAAAATCTTGCAAGATGACTTGCAGTAGTAATAATGTCTGACCCAAAAACGCCTCTTTCAATCAACAAATCAAGAGAAATATCTGTATTTTCATCTAATATTATATTCCTTATTCCTGATTCGCGTTGATGAGCATGTAATTGTTTTTTTACAAGATCATATTGTTCTTTAGTGAATGTCATAATGAAAGGAAGTATAAACTGATTTATAAATGTTAGGCGGAAAGAAAACACTATTTTGTAAATATTTTAACTAATTTTTGCTCAACTTCTTTTACTTTTGAATTAGCTAGTGCTCCTGTTTTGTATAAGATTATGGCTTTGTCAGCTGTAAACAATCTATTAGGTCTGATCATACTTGTTAATTTCAAGTTTCCTTGCTTGAAATCATCATTCATAAGATTAATGGAATAATCATCAAATCTAGCTTCGCTTGTTATCTGAGCAAGAATTAAATCATCTCCTTGCAAATTAGCAACAACCAAAGCAGGTCTCTTCTTAGACCTACTCAAATCTGAAAAAGGAAATGGCAGAATAACAACGTCTCCCTTTACAAATTCTTCCATGCTTCATCATCCTCTTTGCTATTCCAATCTTTAGCTAAAACCTTTTCACTAGCTATAGCAGTAGCCATTCTCTCATTTATTTGTTTCATTGTCCTTAATTCAATATGATCTTCAAAGGCCAAAATAGCTACTTTAGTTCCAGTTTTGAAGCCTTCAGCTTCCCTAATATCCTTGGGAATAGCAATTTGTCCTTTTTCAGTTATTGTAGCAGTTTTCATTTCAACTATTGGCATAATATCACCTTTCTTACAAGTAAGAAGTGTAAGAAATATATAAATGTTTCGTTTTCTTTCCGCCTATTTTCCTTTTTCGGATAAATCCTGAATTACGTATAACATCGGAATTTAACGAAGGCGATTTGGGTGGAGAAACCTGTAAGGTTTCGGAACCGTTAAATTCCTGTAAAACGACCCTACGCGCCCACTCTCAGCGTCTGTACATATCAAATTCTGTTTTAACTGTAGGCAAATTGGGCGAGTAAACTCTTTGACGTGCCATACGCGCCCATATTGTATAAAATGGCTAAACTTCTATTTAAGCTCTTCCCCCGTTTGACGAATTTAACTCGCTTTTGAAGTTTTTAGAAGTCGTAGTGGTTACGGGGTTTAATAGAAATAAAAAATGAAAATTATTCAATAACAATTTTAGGACTATCTTTGAAACATTTCGGTGCAATAATTCCTTTACCGCGAACATCAAAACATTGTGCAACCTTTTGAATTACTTTAAAGTATTCTTCTTTATCTTTAACCCTTAATTTGACAAGATAATCATAATCTCCAGTTGTATAAAATACTTCTTGTACTTGAGGGATTTTAGATAATTGTTTTGCGGGTTTTTCTAAATCAACTTCCTTTCCAAGCTTTGCTTGACCAAAAACAAATGCTACATAACTTTTATCTAATTTTTCAGGTTCAACGATAACTGTAAAACCTTTAATTACGCCCCATTCTTGTAATTTATTTATTCTTGCCTGTACTGTAGAAGTTGGAATTTTTAATTGGTGTGCAATTTTTGTAATTCTTGGAACACACAAATCCTTATCTTGGATTAATTTCAATATTTTCTTGTCTATAGGTTTTATTTTATCCATTTTTTTATTATATTAATGTATATTATATGTAAATATAAGTATTATTTATATACTTTACGTAAAAATTAGCATAAAATTAATATTAATTGTATAGTATCCTAATTTATAATACTTTGGAGGATGAAATCATGAAAAAAATAACCCGATTTGTAGGAAAAAGAATCACAATTGATGGAGTTATAGGTACTATTTATCAAGAACAAGAAAGGGGGTTTTGTGAATTTGTAAATAGAGACCAGATCGCAATCAAAACCATAAAAATAGCAAGTAGATATCTTAAAAATAATGGTGAAAGAAATTACAAAATTAAAGATAAATTTTTAGATTCAGTAATTGCATCTAAAGAAACGTATGGCTCATTAATTGCACACTGGAGTGGATATTATCCTTGCGGCAATTATCTTAGACGTGATCAAGAATTAAAAAACGCAGGAATTTAATATTTATTTTTTTCTTTCCCGTACCCAACCCATAATTCTTGTTAAACCGCTTAAAGGTGTCTACAAAAACGCAATATTTAAATATGTAGACACCTTATAATTATATATGTTCTTAGAAATACGAAAGATTGGAGAAAGTAAAAAATACTATCTTGTGCATACATATAGAATAAAAAGTAAAGTAAAAAGGATTTCTAGGTATTTAGGGTCTAATTTAACTAAGAAGGAATTGAGTCAATTACAAAAACAGGCAGAGCAGGAAATTCTGGAGGAGATTAAGGAAAAGAATATTCTTGAATTTGAGCTTACAAAAGAAGAAATAGAAGAGTATAAGAAATATGAAAAAGATATTAAAATCCAACATTTGCAAAAGTTAAACTGGAAAAGATTTACTGCTAATTTTACATATAATACTAATGCTATAGAAGGCTCAACTGTTCTTCTGTCAGAAGTTAAAGAGTTACTAAGTGGAGAGGAAAAACCTCATGATAATGAGGAAATTGAAACCTTGAATGTAGCAGAAGCAATTGATTTTATTAAAACTTCTAAACAAAAAATTACTGTTGCATTTATCAAAAAATTGCATAAGATTTGTTTTAATGGCACTAAAGGATTTGCAGGCAAATTAAGAGATGTTAATGTAATTATAAGAAATGCTCAAGGAGATATAATTCACGAAGGTGCTCCGATTAAACAACTTCAACCATTGCTTAAAGAGCTTTGTAAATGGTATTTCAGTCATAAAAACAAATACCCTCCGCTGTTACTTGCAGCTGTCATGCATAACCAATTTGAAAAAATACACCCATTTCAAGATGGTAATGGGAGAGTTGGCCGGTTATTGCTAAATTATGTTCTTTTAAAGCATAATTATCCACCTATAAATATAAGACTCAGAGATAGAGTAAAATACTACCATTGTTTACATGAATATGACCATAAGAATGATATTAAGACAACTTTAAAGTTTTTAATTTCTCAATATAAGAAACAGTTCTAGGTGTCTACAAAGTAGAGTGTAGACACCCTTCTAATTGCGTTTAACATTAGGTTGAATAGACGTTTTACGTAAGTGTTACGTAATTATTGTTAAAGAGATTAAAATATGCACGCTGTTTTCTTGAATGTATGTAAAAAAAATATAACCTTGGAAAGAGAAAAAATAGAAATGGCGAGGCGAATGGTTGTTAAGTGACCCGGACGAAGTGAGAGCGCAGCGTGGCAAGGAAAATCTTTGATTTTCCGCAGAGTTTATTTGCCCCCACATACAAAAGTGTATTTTAAGGATTTGCCAACCCAATCTTTTTCTTCAAAATCTGTGCTTTTTACAACTTCAATAAGATTCAACCCTGCTGATTTTATTTCAGAAAGAGCTTCTTTTTTAGTATAAAAATGTAAAAACATTTTTTCTTGCATTTTTGTTTCTGGATTATTAGCTTCAATCCAAGTATCACCTAATTCTTCATCAGGTTTCTTGAATATTGCTCCAATTTCTTTTTTCGTCCAAAACCACCAAAACTTAAATCCACTTTTCCGTTCGTGTGTAGTAAAAAACATAACCCCTTTTGGTTTCAGAAAATTCTTGCATTGTTTTAGTAATTTAATCCTATTATTTATTCCTTTAATATGCTCAATCGTTTGAGTTGGAAGCATAATATAATCAAAAGAATTTTCTGGATAATTTAATTTTGTAATATTTTTAGCAATAAATTTAGTATTAGATATTTTATGTTTTTTAGCATATTCGTTTGCATACTTAATCATATTTGGAGCAATATCAACGCCAATAATTTCAAATCCTCTTTTTGCAAGAACAAATGCTTCTCTTCCCGCACCACAGCCAAGATCTAAAATCTTTTCTTTGGATTTGAAATATTTATCAATAACATATTTTTCAGTTTCTAATAATCCATGCTTGATTATTTTAGCATAGTGTTCTACTTCCCTTTTTGAATCAAATGTTTTTTTTACACTTTGGGTTGAATCTGACATACTATTAAGATTGGGTTGGCATTATATAAATTTTCTTATAATTAGTGGGGGCAAATAAATTTCATTTAACATCAGTTTTAAACGACCCGATAGGGCTCGAAGGCGAAGCCATCGAGGGTTCAATTCTGACCTCGAGACTCCTTTAAAGTGAGGCTCGAGCTGGAAGAATTGAATCTGGGTAAAATTGGGGAAATCGCTTGGCGATTTAGGCTATGCCGACCCAATTTTCCGTTTAAAACTTGTTAAATACCTTTACCCTACGAAGTGGGGTAAAGTTGCGTCCGCAAAGTAAAATTTCCATTTCTTATCAATTCTGCCGAAGGCAGACTATATGTGCGTAGCACTGGGGAGTTCAGTTCTTTCTAATAAGCGAAGCATTACATCAAGAACAAGTATCAAGGGGGAGTTCGTTACATCAAAGCCGAAGGCTCTTTTAGTTAGTACATTCAGGGGAGTTCCGTTCAATTAATGCAAACACAGTGAGCTATCAACAACAAGTATTATGAGGTAAAAAACAGCATATTCATTTAAAAGCAAATATTTATTAATATTTGAGTATTTATTATATATACCTGACCTCGCCACTTCTTAAAAAGAAATAAAATCTCCCATAGTGTTTGGTGAAACCCTATGAGAGAAAATGTTAATTTTGCTATAGGCAATATAGCATTGATGGATAAAGTAGACCACAAATTTAATTTTTTCGGTCAACTCTTTGGTAGTGTAGTAAACAAAGCTAAAAACCTAAAGGAAGATGCTAAGTTGTTCATGTACAATCGACTTGGAAAATGCGTATCTATAAATCAGATTTTATCTGTTTATCCTCTTGAAACCTTTGAGTATCTTGGCTTCAAAGATGCGCCAAAAGAAAGAACATTGTACAGAGACTTGGAACGTATTGGCTTATACCACAAATTCATCATAAGCAAATACCAGCAACTCATAAAGAAAAATGATCTTGTTTCAAAAGAGCAGTTTCCTGATTTCTCCTCAAGTTATTTCGAAGGTAAGAAGTCTGAACTTAGCAAGTTAGGCTACTCCAGAGATCATATGCCTGGGAAAGAACAGCTTACATGGGGAATTAGTACAGGTTCCAACAACATCCCTACGGCATTGACAATCCAAAAAGGCAATGTCCAGGACAAAAAGCATTTCAAATTTATGCTTAAAACAGTGAGCAAGGTGCTGGATAAAGAAGATGTTCTTGTCTTTGATTGCGGTGGCAACACTAAGAAGAACAAGAAAAAAATTAGAAAGCTTAAGTTTCATTATCTTACACTCAAAGCAAAGAAAAAGAAAACATACAAGAAATATATACAGCTTTTCAAGATAGGAAAAAAGCAGAAAATCAGCTTAAATGGAAATTATTATGAATGCGTTAAAATAAGAGAAGAAGATGAGATAAAATACATCTTCTTCTCTAAAAAACTATACAAAGACCAGATTAAGAAGAGGAAAAAGAAGTTTAAGAAAGAACTTGAAAAGAATGAAAGCAAGCTTACTAAAGTAAAGAAAGGCAAATCTTTCTCAACCTGTATCTCAAGAGAAGGTTATATCGTAACCAAAGGCTCTTTGCAGAAAACTCTGGATGGAATAAAAAACCCTTTCATAACTGGATTAGAAGGCTACTTCATCCTTGAATCATCTTTGGATGATGAGCCAGAGAAGGCTCTTATCTTATACAAAGACAGAGACAAATCTGAAAAGCTTATCAGAGACATGAAAGAAGGAACAGAGCTTAGGCCAATAAGGCATTGGAGCAAGTGGGCTATTATTGGTTATCTTGTGATAATTTTCCTCACAAACTGCCTGATTAATTTGACACTTTATTTAGCTGAGAACCCCATCGTGAAAAACGTAAAGTTACTCAAAAAATTCCTTAACAATTTGACACTTACTGTGGTATATCCAAGAAATAGGTTTAGATTCACTATTTTGGCTAACGATTCTGAAGAAATGAGGTCTGTTTTAGGGGATTGGCTGGATAAATACAGGGATAAATCATTAGAATTACGCTGGTAAAGCTGAATGGCGAAATGGGTTAGGGCATTTGTTTAGTTAGAGATGGCGAGGTCAAGTATATAATATGGCAAAAAACCCAAAACTAACTCAAAATGAGATAAAGGTCTTAAAAAAACTTATTGAACAGGCCAGGGTTTCAGATACTGAAATTGCTAAAAATATGTCCATTTCTCAACAAGCAGTATATCAGATAAGAAACCGCCTCGAGGAATTAGGAGTAATTAAGGGATATATGCCTATTATTGATTTTAAAAAAATTGGAATAAATTTGCTATTTAAGGTAACATTTAAATAAAATTAAAGTTACTTTAAAAGCAGAAAGACAAAGAAAGTTTTAAGTTGTGGTTGCAATGAAAGACATTAAAACTAATGAATCAAAAAGAAAATTTGGAAGAATCAAAGAAATTGCAGGAGTTTTAACTAAATCTGGCTTTGGATATATTGTAGAACGAATACAGCTAAAGAGGAAATTGCCATTTCTTAAGAGGCTCTCGCATTATGAATCTTTGGAGGAATTAGACTCAACAGTGCCGGAAAGAGTTAGATTTGTGTTAGAGGAGCTAGGCACAACTTTTATTAAATTTGGCCAGATATTAAGCACGAGGCAGGATTTGATTGGAGAAGAATTTGCAAAAGAATTTGCCAAACTGCAGGACAATACGCCACCATTCTCATATGAGCTTGTTAGAACAACAATTAAAGAAGAAGTTGGCCGTTCGATTGATTCTCTATTTGAAGAATTTAACAATAAACCCCTGGCATCAGCTTCAATTGGGCAGGTACACAAGGCAAAGTTAAAAAACGGCAAAATTGTTGCTGTTAAAATCCAAAGACCAGGAATTGAAGAACAAATCAAAGAAGATATTAATATAATGCGGAAGCTGGCAAAATTAATTGAGAAGCATATCCCTGATTGGAAATACTTCAATCTTCCAGTTGTTATTGATGAGTTTGAGCGTTCTATTAAAAAAGAGTTAAACTATATCCAAGAAAAGACAAACATGAATAAATTCCAAAGCATGTTTGAAGATGATGAAAACATTGTTGTCCCGAAAGTTTATGATGAATATTTAACAAGACGAGTAATCATAACTGAATTTATCGATGGGGTTAAAATAAGCGAGCTATCCAAATCCAAAAGACATTTTAATAAACAATTGATTGCAAAGAGGGGTGCGGAAGCTTTTTTTAAGCAGGTTTTGGTTCATGGATTTTTTCATGCAGATCCTCATCCTGGCAACCTATTAGTATTAGAACAGAATCGCATTTGTTTTTTAGATTTTGGAATGGTAGGTCATATTGATAAGGAATTTATGGATAATCTTGCACAGTTATTTGTATTTCTCATTGATTACAATGTTAACGGCTTAATTAATCAGCTTACTAATATGGGTTTCATTAATGAAACTATTGACATTAAATCATTTAAGTACGATACCATGGATATAATGGATTTATACCACGGTGCTCAGTTGAAAGATATACGGCTTGGAAAAATAATCAGTGAGCTTATGATGCTATTGGTTAAATATAATATAACTCAGCCAAAAGAGATAATCTTGCTAAGCAGAGCGTTAATTATCATTGAAGGTATTGGAAAAGACCTTGATCCTGAATTTAATATAGTTGTTGTATGCAAGCCATATGCAAAGAAAGTAATCAGGCAAAGAATAAGCCCCAGAAGGATTATGGACATAATAAAAGATGACTTTTTTGAGTTTGAACATTTTATAAAAATACTTCCAAGAACTATGAAAGAGATATTTAGTAAGATTGCCCTTGGTAAAATCAATATTGAATTTGAACATAAAAACCTCGATAGGTTTTCAAGTAACTTAGAAAGAATCAGCAATAAAGTTTCTTTTGCATTAATAATATCTGCACTGATTGTTGCTTCATCACTTATAATGCAGACTGACAAAGGGCAACTCCTTTTTGGGTTTCCTATACTGGGTATAGTCATATTTTTCATAAGTGCTATAATGGGATTAGGATTAGTTATTTCAATAATTAGATTCAAAAAAATGTAAAATGGAGGTAAACAAAAATGGTAGATTTGTTAAAAAAAGGTTTAATGCTTGGTCTTGGTATTACTACCATGACCAAAGAAGCAATAGAGAAGACTGTGAAAGATTTACAAGAGAAGGGAGAGATTAATACAAAAGAAGGCAAAAAGATGGTTGAAAACTTGCTGAAAAAGTCTAAAAAACAAAGTGAAGAAATAATGAAGAAAGTTGATGAGAGAGTGAAAAAAGTTTTGAAAACAATGCCCGTAGCAACTAAAAACGACCTTGAATCGCTTCATAAAAAGATTGACCAGCTAATAAAGAAAGATAAAAAGAAGAAATAAGTGATTTTTTCTTATTTCTTCTTTTTGTAATACAATTAGTTTGCATCTCGATAAAAAATAGACTAGTAATATGAGAACTCCCCCTTAAGTTTAAAATTGTCCCGTTCTAATTAAATTTCTTTTTCAAAGAAAAAGACTATATGTCCGCTAGGACGAACTCCCCCTTGTTTTTTAAAAAAATGGAAATTTTATTGTATTTAACATCGCGGATTAAAAAAAGTTCGCGTAGCGAATTTGGGAAAAATCAGCAAGATTTTTCTTTTTAATCCTTGTTAAACTCCCCCGAACGAAAGTGAGAGGTCGCAGACCGTGGGTCGAGCGAAGCGAAGAAGTCGAGAAAGAGTGCGTTCTATCCAAAAGAGCGAATGCGATACATCAAGAACAACAATCAAAAGGGAACAAAATTTATTTGAATAACTTCTCATAAAATTTCTTTCTTCCAATTACATCAATTTCATCAAGTGCATTAGATAATATTTTAAACAAATCTTTTCCTTTCCATTTGTCATACATTAACCAAGACATTATCATTAATGCTGCAAATTTAAATGCATCAAAAAGATGTTCTTTTTCTGTTTTTGTTAAAGGACTAATTTCTTCGTATGAATTTACAATTTTTTTAGCAATTGAAAAATCCATTTTATTAGTATAAAATCTTGCCCAGTACAAAATCAGGATTCCTATATCGTGAATTCTATATCCATAATGTGAATCATCAAAATCAAGAATTCCTGAAATTTCATTATTATGAAATTTAACATTGGATTTATCAAAATCACCATGTACAATGCTTTTAGTTAAGTTTGTTGGAAAATTTATTGTATCTAATTGAGATTTTATAATATTATATCTAAATTTTCCTTTATCTTTATCTTCAAATCTCTTCTTCTCTTCTTTAGTAGCTTTAATGCAAAAATCTTTACTTCTTGGTTCTTTGTGAATATAATTATTTACATCATAATTTTTAGTTAATTTATGTAGTAAAGCTAATTTATGAACTAATTCTTTAAATTGAATATTATTAAGATTTTTCAAATGTCTTCCAGATATATATTCAAAAATGATAAATGGTTTCTTATCAAATATCCCGATAAATTGATGCTTTTTATTTTCAATTGGTTTTGCAATTGGATATTTTTTCTCTGAAAGAAATTTTAAAAGTTTGGCTTCAAAGTCTACTCTTTTTTTGGTTCTATTTTCATAGTATCTTAAAACAAATTTACCTTTTGTTGTTTTAATTAAAATATTTGTTTGAACATAGCCCGCCTTGAAAGGTTTTGATTCTTTAAAATCTCCAATGTCGTAATTGTCTAATATTTCTTGAAAAACTTTTTTGGTAAAATTTGTTTTAACAGCCATAACTTAATCTGATTCTTAGAAGTATATAAATTTTGTTCCCCCTACCATTTTTTTAGCCCTCTTTCTCGATTGAGTTTAACATCG
>JAYENX010000016.1:0-16473 GCA_034722435.1 Nanobdellota archaeon
TTTCTGTTTCAAAGTTTACTTTATACTGAAAGTATTGGTTATTGGTTAAAGATGAAATGTCGCATGAAGTTGCAGATGTGCATTCTAAATCATAAGTCTCTCCATCGCAAGATGCGTCATTACAGGATCTCGTGGAGAGGTTTAGTTTTAGTGCGCCACGTTTGTAGAGGTTGGAGATTTCTGTAGAAGATAAGGAACGGTTGAAAATCATCGCTTCATCTATATCGCCATTGAAGTAACCATCATAAGCCGCAGACCTCCTACCAATTCTTAAAGGATTAGAATTTGTCAAAGTTAAAGATGCTGAGGCGCTATCTTTTTCAGAACCATCTACATAAAGATAAAAAGTTCCGCTGTTTCTGGTAACAACAACATTATGCCAATTATCATCAAAATAATCAAAAGTATCTGTTAATTGACTTACAGCATTTGCTCTAAAAATTAAATTACCATTAGTATTAAGGAATTGTAAAGTCCATTCAGTTGATTGCTCAGGGTCTTGTTTACTAAATATGTGGGGGTGTTGCGAGTAACTAGTATTCTTCGCATTAAACCAAGCAACAAGCGAAAAATCATTAGTTCCAAAATCTAAACTATTATCATCAGATACTTCAATATAATCACCAGTTCCATCGAAATTATAGGCGCCATTAATTTTGCCAGTAACATTCGAAACATCTCCGATTATTGACCCATCATTACCATTACCAGAACTATCAGTTGCATCTTCATTCAACTTCCAATAACCAACTAAACCTGTTTCGTTAAATGTACCATCATCTATCTCTTCTCCATAAGCTAACTCTTCGTCCCAAGTTAGGTTTGTCCAAATTGCAGTTGTTCCTGTGTTAAATATTTTGGATTCGTAGGTTGCTTCTATTGGGTAGTTTCCTTTTTGTTGGTTGTAGATTGTTTGGATTTCTGTTGCGGATAATACTCTATTAAAAATAGCGACTTCGTCTACTGTTCCAATCATGTGTTGTGCATCGTAAGCAGTATTATGTACAGCCCCAATAGTGGTTTGAGTAGATGAATCAATTGCTCCTGAAGATGTATCACTTGCTGAATTATTTAAAATACCATCTATATAAATATACAAATTACTTCCTGCATCTCTCACAGCCACTAAATGATGCCATTGGTCATCATTTATTGAACTGTCAGCATTTACTAAAAGAACATCTGAACCATCCCAGATTGTGAACCTTGGAACACCATTGTTACCATCTTGAGAAGTCTTTAGATCAAATAATTTTCTAGTTCCTACTTCGTTAACATTATCTTTAACAATTAATGCCCTCCACCCGGTATTAGAAGAACCTACTTTCACCCATGCTGCAATAGCTAGATCAGTTAAGTCTAAACTATTATCGTCAGCTATTGAAACATAATCTCCAGTTCCATCAAAACTGTAAGCGCCGTTTAATTTACCAGTTGCGTTTGCAACGTCTCCTGCGATTGTACCATCGTTACCATTACCGCTTGAATCTGTTGAATCTTCATTAAATTTCCAGTAACCAACTAAACCAGTTGTGTTTGCGCCGTTTTGGGATAATTCTTGTTCATCATCTTCACCAAGATGTATAGATGAAACGTTTAGTTTTGAAGTTGAATAAGTTCCCAGATTCCAACCGCTTAATGTGTTGTTAGATGATGACCAGTTGCATACTGCGTCTGTATCGCAAACTAAACAGTTCCAAGTGTAAGATGAATCTTTAATTGTAGTTGAACCTAAGTATGTAGATAAATCAACATCGAATGTTTTAGTATCTGAACTTCCTGAAGAAGTTTTAGTTTCAATTGATTGCCAAGTTCCAGGGAAAGTCCCGTATAATGTGAAATTTGCAAGAGTTCCTGCAGTGTCACTTGAACAGTTCAAAGTGATTGTTGAAAGTAAATCAACAGAGTTATCAGCAACAACCGAAGATGATTGTTCAACATCTTCAAGGGTAACTGCAACATAAGCTGAGAAACCGTAAACTGTGAACCATACATGAGTTTGGTTCTGTTCAAATTCTAAATCTATATCTTGCCATTCGAGCATACATTCATCAGATTCAAAATCGTAGAAACCGCATCTATAGATTGCAGAGACATCAGTTGTCTTTGGAAGCGTAACTGTTGCGTTTGTTAGCGATAACGAATTAATTGCGAAAATGTTAGATACAAAGTTATTTTGAGTAGGTGCAATGAACTTAACATGTTTTATTTTAGAAACATTATCAAGACCGTTAATTTTAACAAACCCTTTTTCTCTAGCTTCCTGGATTGAAAAACCAGACAAACCGTTTTCTAGTTCAAAGCTTAAATCGTATTTATCGTTCGATTCTGCAAGATTCGCTAGTTCAATACCTGCAGGAAGTACAGATCTCAAGTTTGCCCTAAGAGTGGTAATGTTTTGTTTTACTACTGAAAAAGGTTCAGGAATCAAAGGTAATACTTCAACCAAATCTTCAACTTCTTCCAATGGTTCTTCAATTGTTATGTTTTGAATTAATTCTTCTTCAACTACAACTTCTTCAATAGGGGATTCAGTTCCGTTTTCAGTTTCAATTATTTCAGTTACTTCGATGTACTTAGTTGATTGTTTTAGTGTTTGGTTGTTGTAAAGTAATGAAGTAGTCAAATTACCTGATTCTGTTGCTTGCACATCAAATTCAGAAAGGTCAAGAACTATTTCTAAAGTGTTGTTTGAAATATATCCCGGACCGTAGCCTGTTTCGTTTGCAGTGTAATCTGTTGAAACTCTTAAAGTAGTATCCCGAGTAAAGACTGAAACTGAGGTGAGTGGCAGCTCGTTACCAGTTTTGTCCATTACTGAAATAACTTCGTAAGTAAAAGAGTCATCAACTAAGATTGTCTCTGCAATTGCGTTAGTAACTGTAACAGTTTCCATATATGAACCAAGTTCAGTTGTTATGTTTATATCAACATCAAGTGATGGTGAAATCTCTTTAACACCTTCAACACCGTAACCAAACCCTGAACCGTAAGTTTTATTGTCGACAAAGTAGGTTCCAGTTGATTTATCTAAAGTAACATATTCGGCGATTGGTTTTGTTATTGTTATATTTAGATAATTAATTTCAATCAGACTTGTATCTGAGATAAACTCTTCAGGTTGTAATGTTAAAGCAATTGAACCTGCGAGGTTACTATACACTGTCTCTGTAACTGTTTCTTGAACTGTTGTAGTCTTAGTGTGATTATCCTCTACAATATCAAGAACAGCTCCACCAGTTATTTGAGGCGCAACGTCAAAGTTACTAACATAGACGCTCGTTATCGTCGTTAATATTGCTATCATTAGAAGAATTCTTACTAAAGTGGAAGTTGGCTCTACTTTAACCTTGCTTCTCTTTCCGGTTTTTCTTCTAGTACTCATTTATTCCTCTTCTTTTGTCCCCTATTGTAGACTGTCCAAATTGTTCTATCATTTCGGTTTGTTAGAACAGCAATCTCGTGATAGGTCAAATGTAGTTTTTCTTTGAGATACTCGACAAGTACCTCGAGAACTGATAATGCTCTGTCGAGAAGAACGCTAAGAGGTATGAAAACCTCTGATTTTTGTAGAACAGGTTTTGATGTTTTTAGTCTCTTTTTTTGTGCTCGGTTGTATACAGTCCAAATAGTCCTGTCATCTCGGTTTGTCATGACAGCAATTTCGTGATATGTGTAGTGCATTTCTTCTTTAAGATATTCAACAAGAACTTCAAGAACAGAAAGAGAACGATCAACAAACAAAGAAACAGGAATTCTCACAAAGTTGCCACTAGGATTTTCTGACTTTCCTACATATAATGACCCCTCTTTTTTATTCAAATCTCTATCCAATTTAAAACACTCAAATATCTAACAAACCGAAATTTACTTACATTGTAAGTACACCCATATTTAAAGTTATCGTTTTTTGACAGTAGAAATAAGTTAATACTCACATAGTAAGGACAACCGATATATAAAGGTTTCTTTTTAAAGAAAAATAAAGGAGATACTTACATAGTAAGTATAATATATACCTACATAGTAAGTGAAATACTTACAAAGTAAGTATACTTACATTGTAAGATAAAAGTTAAATAAATTAACAAAGACGGGGAAATTAAGATACTTACATAGTAAGAAACCTACAATGTAAGTAAAATACTTACAAAGTAAGTACAAAATAAGCAAAAAGCAAAATAAATCAATAGGCGAATACTTACATTGTAATGGAGAAATAGAGAATAATACCTACATTGTAAGTATGAAGAGGTTTAATACTATACCTACATTGTAAGAAATGATTAAAAAAACGCTAATTTCATAGTGCCTAAATAGCACAATAATTAAATTGTTTAATTAGATTTTTAGAAGATTTAATTAAAATTTAATAGAAAAAGGAGGCGCTGGGATTTTCGATATTACGAAAAAATATCGTTAAATACTCGAACCCAGGATCAGCGGGTTGCAGCCGCACGCCTTAGCCGCTTGGCCACGCCTCCTTGAATGAAATTAAAAGAGGTCAGGAAATTTTAATTTCCCGTTACCTCAAATACGGACCTGAAGGGACTTTCGAAGTTTCGCTTTCGAATATTATCGAAATCGTCAACTATTCGAACCCTCGGTCTACGGCTCTCTTTGCTAATTAAAGCTTAGAAGGCCGTCGCATTATTTGTCTTAATCAAATCCATAAAATGAAATTTGATATATCCAGACTATGCTACAGGTCCATACAGACGAGAAATCAAATGCACTTATATAAACTTTATGGTAACCATTTCTTAGGATTCTTTAATTTTTCAGGTAAATAAGTGTCAATTACATAATTCAGGTGGTGAGCGGCGAATGCTTGCTGCTCTGCCCTGACTTTCATTTTTATCATTTTAGTAAGGGCTTTCTGCCATTCTACATGATGTTTTACAAACGGATCATTCTTTATACCGTCTTTAATCCTTTTAACATCAATATCCTTAAGAGGATGTGTAGGTAGTTTGTAATCGTCAATATCTTGAGGTGTGACACCTATGAATTTAGCTTTAGGAACGCAAAAGTATTCATTAATATGTGCAGCATTACCCGAACCAACCTTTAAAGTTCTATATATATTCAAGAAACCGTAGGGGTCGCCATCAGTAAAAACAAAAACTGGAATTTTACATGTATCGCTTAACCTTCTGATGAACCTTCTACAAGCTCTAGTTGGAACGCCACCCATAGAGATTAGTATACAGTTAGATTTTTTATAGTAACCGTGCTTAACAAGTCTTTGAAACATACCAGCAGTTTCAATAGCAAGTATAAATTTTGCTTTTGTTTCGAATTTTAAATGTTCTACAGAGCTAGGAATGGAATATGCGCCTGAACCGAATTTAGTACAGTCAATCTTAAGATCTTTGCCAGTATCAGAATCTTGGTCAATAACTACTAATGAACCAGCTACATCCCCACCTTTTTCTTCAGGAATAAAACCTATCTGTTCACGATTAACCATCATCATAGCTTCAACATCATCCATAACAGTATCAGATTCAGGTTGTTCTTTGAAACGGGCATCCCCCCAATTCTTTGAAACATAGTAAGCCTCTCTTTTAGTTGCTATATCATTAGATTCAATCAAGTTCTTAGAAAGCGACATCATTCTTAATGTTTGAGCGAAAGTTTTGATAGTTGCAGCGGTCAAAGTACGAGTTTTCATCTTACCGATAAGTTCAAAGTAACCATCTTTAGGGTCATACTTAACATTAGAAAGACTTCTTAAAGGAGCTTTAACTTCAGGAGCGATTCTTTTAAGTATAGATTTGTGAACATTCAAAGCTATATTTTTAATTGATTCAATAACGTTAGTTTCTTTTGATTTTGTCATTTTATTTTTTATTTTGTTTAATTTTAATTATTATCAGATTTAGAATCTTTTTCTTTAACTTCTTCATCGATTTCATCTTTTTCTTTTTTAGGGTCTTCTTTACCTATTTTTGCAAACTTTTCATCAAAATCTTGATTTTTAGTAGGATCGAACTTTAAATCTTCTAATTTTCCACGTTTTTCTTCTAAAAGACTTTTTAGATATTCAGTAGTTTTTAACTCGTCGGCTTTTGTTAAACCTAACAACTCTTTAAGTGCCTCGCTAACATGAGGAATAAACATTTGAATATAGTCTCGCTTCTTACCTTCATCTTTAATCCGTTTTTTCTTTTTTACATATGAAGCCAATTTTCTGCCACATTCTTGCAGTGCGAGTTTCATTTCTTTAATAATTTCAGGGTATTGTGCAATAGCCTCTTTACTCTCAGAAGTGAAAGGAACCCAGACAGAAGCTATATGGATAGCCACAGTACAAGGACCAACTGGTAAAGATTTTTGAGATTGCGATAAACCATAAGATCTCCAGTTAGTCTCAATTATAGATTTTGAAGATGCACATCCGCTTTGCTGGAAAAGTAATGGAACCCTGTTAGCGAATCTTAATAATCTGATAAGTTTATCTTTAGGTTGGTCTCCACCATAAGCAATACCAACTTCAATAACAAAGGGATTTCCTCTATATACGGAAGGGGGTCTTGTAGCAGCAGTATAAAATTCCGCGTTTATCTCTTTCCTTAAACCTTTTTCAAGAGATGCAGCACCAATAGGGGAGACGCAGTCTGTAGGAGGATTAATAAGTTTAGTTTGGTTAATGCCTTTCATAAGATTTTCAACTAATTCTCTAGACATACTTTTAGGTTTAGTGTTTGGAAGAAGTCTTGCATTTTCGCAAATCTGTTTAGCAGTACCCGACCCAACTCGAGTAAACTCATTAGTAAGGAAAGATTGTAATGTTTTAGCTTCAGTAGTTTTTAACATCCGCATCATTATACCAAGTTCAACACCGTAAGGATGAGGTTTTATCTCTTTAGCTTCTTCAGGAAGTTCGTTAATCGCTCTAGGAAATATTATCTGTTCAGCTTTCGGATTAGTATATATTATAGTAGCGTGAGGGTTTGCAATTGCAGTCTCTTTTAAATATTCGTCAATAGATTGGCCACCTTTATGATAAGAAGCTTCTAAATCAATTTCAACTCTCGTACCGTGGTCCTTTTTCCATTCTTTAATTTCCTCTTTAACAATTTCAGGTTTATTTTTCTGAGTGTCAAGTTTAAGTTCATAATAATGCCCAGGTTCATCAGGATGGATTTTTGAAATAATTTTCGCAGGTCTGCCAGTTGTAAGTTGCCCGTACATAACTGATGCAGATATACCTATTCCTTGTTGACCACGGCTTTGTTTAAGTTTATGAAACTTGCTACCGTATAGAAGTTTAGCGAAAATGTTAGGAATTTGTTTCTTTACAATACCAGGACCGTTATCTTCAACAACAATTCTAAAACGGTCACCACCCATATTAATAACTTCAACAATGATTTCAGGAAGAACTCGCGCTTCTTCACAAGCATCTAAAGAATTGTCAACCGCTTCTTTAATAGTAGTCATCAAAGATTTTCGTTTATTATCAAAACCAAGAAGGTGTCTATTCTTTGCAAAAAATTCAGCCACACCTATATCTCTTTGACCTGCAGCTAACTCATGGGCCTTTGTTCGTACCTTATTAGGTTTATCAGATAATTTTGTTTGTGCCATAATACTTAAGAAAAATAAAAAAAGACTTCATTTATAAATTTAATTATTAGTTCAGCTTTGTAGGAAGTCTTTCGTTCGCCTGCTCAAATAGTTGATTAGATAATAAAAGATAATCTCGCACCAATATTGTTTGACAAATAGCACCTTGGCTCACTGGCCTATACAGGCAAGACTTCAATCAGTTCAAAGAGGGTTTCTTTTTAATTCGCGCCTTTTTCGTTCAAGCCATTTATATACGGAAGCGTGCGTACCACCCTTTAACAGCGACTCAACAGCACGTTTAGCATTTAAAACGTTGCTTGCTTCACCAATTATGGCAATAGTTTTTCCGTATACAGAAATATAAGTTTCAGTTAAATCTTCAATAGTTACACGAGATTTCCCCTCTTTACCAATAACTCGACCTTTTAACCGTACAGAAGAGTTATTTGATTTACCAGCAAAATCAGGAATATTAATAATTTCAAGTGCAAAATCTTGTTTAAGTAATGATAGTGCAACCTCAGGATTAAAACCACGAGCAACGGCAATTATGACAGATCTGGCGTCGTACAAACCAAGAGCGTCCTCTCCGGAAATGACTACGTCGCCTTCTTTTGAATCAATAGAAATGTTTGTATTTGTTCTTTCCTCTAATTCTTTTTTAATCTCCCCTTTCCTACCTATTAAAACTGCAATTCGGTCTTTAGGTATTTTTAATTCGTATGAAAATTCCATTTTATTTTGTAATTTGTTTTTTTATTTTTTGCTCATCAACATCTAGACCCTGCTTTCTAAAAAAGATTGCAATGTTTCTAATGTCTCTATCTAAAAGCTCCATTGCATCAGGCGCATTTAGCTGAGTTGCTTGTGAAAAATCAATAAATATAGGATTGTTTTTATAGTTTAGTATATTAAAGCCAGATAAGTCACCATGAACCAGATTAGCAGAGTATAATTTTTTCATATTTAATATAACAGAATCTAAGAATTTTTGAGCATTTTCAGGAGGGTCGTCTTTAAGCATAGGTGCTGCATTGCTATCACCAATAAATTCTTCCAATAAAATATGGTTTAAGAAAGTAATAGGTTTTGGTACATCTACTGACGCATCACGAGCCTTCATAATATTTCTATACTCTCGCTGAGTCCATGCAAACACTATCTTTCGTTTATGTTTTCTAAGATATAAATATCGAGGATCTTGTTTAATATAATCGTACATCTTATTAAAATCACAAGTTTCTAGCCTATATATTTTTACAATAATCCTTCCAGTCTCAGTAATAGCTGAAAAAACGTTAGATTCCTTTCCTATTGAAATCGGACTTTGAAGTTCAAGAAAATGTCCTTGAGAACTTAACTTAAACAGAGTCCTCAAAGTGAATTCATCGAATACGTTTTGGTAAACTTTCCATTTCTCTCGAGATATCTTAGCCATACTTCTTATGTTTAGTTGTAGTTTAATAAAGTTATTTAAAGTGATACTTACAATGTAAGTAATAAGAAGGAAGAGATCAAAGTATCACAAAAAATAGGGGAAAATCAAGAAATGAAAATTAAAAAAGTAAAAGAATTCAAAAAGAGACGTACTTACAATGTAAGTAAAAAAGAGAATCTACAAGGAAAAGGGACAAATATACTTACATAGTAAGTATGAATATATCGGACGCACCCAGAAAAGGAAAAAGCATACTTACATAGTAAGTACAAACTAAAATAATCTAATTGAAATGAAGACAAGCATACTTACATAGTAAGTACGAACTAAAATAATCTAAGTGAAAAGAAGACAAGCACACTTACATAGTAAGTACGAACTAAAATAATCTAAGTGAAAAGAAGACAAGCACACTTACATAGTAAGTATACTCGTTAAGGAAACAAGCCACAAGTAATAACTGAGAAGTGGTAAAAAAAGAAAGATTTAAATAATAGTTATACCTACCAAAGAGTAATGATAAATGGTCAGACTATTTATTGAAAAAAATGGTGATTAACAATTCAAAATTTATCAAAATCAAAGGTTTAAGATCATAAATTAAAATTATCTAAACACCTCTTTTCCCAGAAAAACCCTGTTTCAGGGTTTTTTTGGGTTTCATAATCACAATCACCTCTTTTTCCCCGGCAGGCGCTCGAAGAGCAATCTGAAGGCGCTTGCCAGGGTTTTTAATACAAAAACAAGGTTTTAAATATCACTCACACTTACTAGATATTGAAACTAATTTATGCAAATGGGTCCTTGTTTGAGTTGAAACGTTCGTTTTGACTAGGAAATTAAGACACTCTTGCATAAACCAGCCCGACACGAGAGTACTCGATGGAGCTTTCGGCAAAGCCAAGCTATGAACCTTGGGAGTTAGTGTTTCGGGCAACAAAGCAATTTTCATACTTAAAAAACGAATAGAACTTCAAAATACCTAAATCACTATCATTTTCACTCATTATCAAATGTAAGGTAAACACTAGAGTTCTATTCAATAATTAAAAGAAGATCATCATCACTCACATATTCAACACAAATAATCTACCGTAATAAGTGAAAGTATGTTGACTTCTTCTATAATTGGAGGCGAAAGAAAAATGGGAAAAATAAGCCCGGTATCATCAAAATATATTATTCATGCAAATATCAAAATCGAAGGTGTAGTTGACAGACCCGACGTGATTGGTGCAATATTTGGACAGACAGAAGGTCTTCTAGGTTCTGAGCTTGAATTAAGAGAGCTTCAAAGAAGCGGAAGAATTGGAAGAATAGAAGTTAATGTCGAGACCAAATCAGGAAAAACAAATGGAAGTATAATCATTCCTTCTTCATTAGATAAAGCAGAAACTTCAATTGTAGGTGCAGCTTTAGAAGTAATACAGAGAATAGGTCCTTGCAATGCAAAAATTGGGATAGGAAGCATCGAAGATGTAAGGATTAGCAAAAGAGCTTTTGTCATTGAAAGAGCTAAAGAATTACTTAAGATGATGATGGATAGCGTAATTCCAGATAGTCAAGAGCTTGCTGATGAAGTAGCACATTCTGTAAGAGTTATGGAAATAAAGGAGTACGGAAAAGATAGGTTACCCGCAGGTCCAGGAGTAGAAGATTCTGACGAGATTCTTGTTGTAGAAGGTAGAGCAGATGTTGTCAATCTTCTTAAACATGGAATGAAAAATGGAATTGCAATTAATGGAACATCAGTCCCTCAAACTATAATTGATCTGTGCAAGCAAAAAATAGTAACAGTATTTGTTGATGGAGATAGAGGTGGAGATCTCAATATACAAGAACTTATGCAAGTTACGGAGATTGATTTTGTAACCAAAGCACCAGATGGGAAAGAAGTAGAAGAACTTACCAAAAAAGAACTTCATAAAGCACTACGAAGTAAAATTTCAGCTGAACAGATGAAACTTGAAATAACTGGCGGACATTCTAAAAATCAAAACAGGAATCGTAATGATGATAATAAGAAACGTTCTAATTATCCCCAAAGACGACCTGCACAAACATCGTATCAGAACAGAAATGTTAACAGGCAACAACAATACAAAAGAACGCTTCCGCAACAGTCAAGACTTTCAACTGAACAAAAAAATTCTTTTAAGAACATGCTGGAAGATCTTATAGGAACTAGAGGCGCGTATATTTTGGATGAAAAACAAAATATATTAGGTAAAGTTCCAATAACTGAACTAGCAACCACTTTAAAAGGTTTAAGCGGAGTTAATGCAGTTGTTTTTGATGGAAGCATTGAAAGAAATCTAGTTCAAACTGCAGAAAAAGTAGGAGTAAAGTATGCTGTTGCAATGGATACTAAAGTAAAACCAACAGATACAAAAGTCAGATTACTTACAGTGAAAGATCTTTAAATTAATTTTATTTTTTTATTCTCACTTTTAACATCAGAATTCGATTAATTGTTTCTAGATATTTATTATAAAAATTTAAAAAAAAAGAAAAATTAAGAACATTCTTGTGCAAACTTTACCAAACTAGATTCTTTCATCTCGCCTAATACATATTCACCCGAACCCGCACAAATGAAAAGGGGCGCTTTTCCTTCCACCAAATCACTAAAACATGCATCGAGCACATCTAAAGAACCCTTATCAGCAATATCAGCATAGTAGAAGTTGTAACCTTTTCCTTCTAAGCTTTTAACTGATGCGAACATGTTCTGGCACTGAGGACATTTATTTGAATCCAAATAATATAATATAACAGTATCTTTTGTTAATCCGAATTCAGTAAAACATTCAGTCTTAGTCCCAGTCTCAACAATCTCAGGACTCGCAAGAGAAGGATCGTCTAAAGATTCTTCTTCAACTACCACATCCACGTTCGCGCTATTTCGTAATTGTTTTATATAAATTTGCATAGCAGTTTGTTGCTTTTGTTTAATGAGCGCTTCCTTAATACTGTCTTTTGCGTCTTCAAATACAATTTTACGAGGCTCAACTTTGATAACATGATAACCGAACTGAGTTTTTACAGGTTCTTTACTGTACTCGCCAACATTTAATTCAAATGCAGCATTAGCGAACTCTTCAACCATTTCTTCTTTTTTGAAGAAACCTAAATCGCCACCCTTAACACCCGTAGGACCCGTAGAATATTCTTTTGCAAGAGCTATGAAATCTTTACCAGAGTCCAACATTTCGATAAGATCCTCACCTTCACTCTTAGTTTCAACCAAAATGTGTCTTGCATGAATTTGGGAAGCTTCTGCTAAAAACTGTTCTATATTTTCCTGATAGTAGTTTTCAGCTTCCGAATCTGAAACTAATAATTCCTGGAAAAGTGTCTGGTTTAAAAGTTTTGCAATCATTATTTGATTTGTGTACTGCACTCGTAAATCTTGTAGAGATAACCCTTGCTGCTCTAAAGAAATTTGAAACTCTTCAACGCTTTGACCAGTAGATTTTCTTAACTTGTCGATATTGTCATCGATTTCAGTGTCAGAAACTTCAATACCTTTACTTTTAGAGTCTTGAATCAATAACTTCTCAGTAATAAGTTGTTCTAATAAAGACGATTTTGTTACAAAGGATTTATAGATTTCAGGAATTGCATCGTACTGTGCATTTAATTCTTGCATCGAAATCTTTTCCCCGTTAACTGTTGCAGCCACCGCACCAGTCGGCGATTGTTGATAGTTCTTAAATAAAAAAAAAGCTAAAAATACTATAGCAATAACAATTATAATTGAAATTATTCTTCCAGTTCTTACACGAACCTTTTTTTTAGGTTCTGAAGATTCTTGATTTTCCAATATAAACACCCCCTAATTAATGTTATAAAAATATAATAAAAACTTATTTCTTCTAATAAATAAATCTTTCGGGAGTGTATTCACTACCAAATGGTTTCAATAAAGATTTATATTTAAAGTTTAAATATGATTTTACATGGTTTATAATATTATCTTAGGCAGGAGCAAAAAGGACATTGAGAAGTTTGGAGATAAAGGAACCATATTCTTAGCAAAACAATACGTACAAATGGGTCAAATCACCTCTTTAGCGAATAAAATCTTAATGGACGTTACAAGAAGTCACATAGTTTTTGTGTGTGGAAAAAGAGGGGGAGGAAAGAGTTATACCATGGGAGTAATTGCAGAAGGTATGGCTTCTGTAGAACCAGAAGTTGCAAAAAGGTTATCATGCATAATTCTAGATACTATGGGGATATATTGGACAATGAAGTATCCAAACCATAAAGATGCAGGCCTTCTTGAAGAATGGGGGATTGAAGGAAGAGGTCTTGATGTACAAATATATACACCCGCAGGATTTTATGAAGAATATAAAGAAAAAGGAATTCCTACCGATTATCCGTTTTCAATAAAACCTTCTGAACTTAACACATCTGATTGGTGTATAACGTTCGGAGTATCTCCTTTAGAACCTTTAGGTGTTTTAATTGAAAAAACAATTAATAAACTTAAAGAAGAAAAAGGGCATTTTACAATGGAAGATATAATTCTTGAAATTAAAAAAGATAGTACTGCTGACGATCATACAAAAAATGCTGCAATGAATAGATTCGAGAATGCAGAAACTTGGGGATTATTCTCCGATAAAGGTACACCTTTGAAAGACTTGGCCGCAGGCGGGAAAGTTACAGTTTTAGATGTAAGTGCTTATGCAAGAATACCTAACGGATGGGCAATTAAATCTTTAGTTATAGGGCTTTTATCACAAAAATTGTTTATAGAACGTATGACTGCGAGAAAGAAAGAGGAATATGATAGTGTTAAAGAAGCGATACATTTTTTCCCAGTAGAAAGTGAAGAAAAAGAACAAATGCCTCTTGTATGGTTAGTAATTGATGAAGCGCATGAATTTCTTCCAAAAGAAGGAAAGACTTTGGCAACAGACCCGTTAGTAACAATATTAAGAGAGGGGCGTGAACCGGGAATATCCTTGATAATGGCGACTCAACAACCGGGAAAGATTCATACAGATGTTATGACTCAAGCAGATATTATCATAAGTCATAGAATTACTGCAAAAATAGATATTGATGCTTTAGGCATGCTAATGCAATCTTATTTTAGATCAGGTTTAGATGCAGAATTGAATAATTTGTCCAGAATCAAAGGTGCAGCCCTTGTAATTGATGATATGAATGAAAGAATGTATCCTGTGCAAATCAGGCCGAGATTTACATGGCACGGAGGTTCTGCACCTACAGCTTTAAAACAAGTTAAAAAGAAGTTTGATCTTTAAGACAAAATATAAAAGTTAGTTATTGTTTCAATTTATTATGAGATTCTCCAAACAGTTTCCAAAAACAGTGGAAGGAAGTAATTACCCTAAATGGATAGAGATTTATCTTGAAAATTCTGAAGAATTAGAAGTAGAAAGTTTTGCGAGAACTGAGAATATTAAATTAATGAAAGAATGCGTTGAAGATGCTACGAATGTCATGAAAGATAAGAATCTTAACGATTATCAGTCTGATATGGTCAAACTAGCAATATCCTTATTTGAGAAAAGAGCGAGTCATTCAGTACATTTTAAAGAAAATAAAGCAAAAGAAAAGTTTGATGAAATATATAAATAAAATATAAATAAATATATAAAATAAATAATAGTTTTAATTTAATAAAAAAAATGTTTATACTTATTTTTTGTTAGGTTCTAAAGATAATAATGAAGCTAGAAATATTATCAAAAAGAACACTATAAACGTAAAACCCCAGGTTAAAGACAATCTTGCGGAAATAGTATAAACAGAGGTTACGATTAAACCAAACATACCCACCACCATGAATGAAGACGGTAAAGGTCGTCTCTTGAAAACCAGTTCCTTTTTTCTTGAGAAAGTTTTAAGTGTTCGGGGGTTTGTTTTCTTTTTTCTCGAAACAGTTCCTGTTTTATTAACTTTCTTTATAGAACGTTTTTTAGCAATCTTTTTCTTAACTGTTTTATTTTTAGTAGCTTTTTTCTTTATTGTCCTTTTAGAAGCCTTTTTAATAGATTTCTTTTTAAGTATTCTTTTCTTTTGAGATTTAGTTTTAGACTTAGATTTTATTTTAGATTTCTTTTTAGATGATTTTGATTTTTGTTTTGCCATGTCTAGCACCTCTTTTTAATGTTTAATGAAATTTAAGCTTAAATATGTTCCTATTTGTAACAACATGTAAAGCGTATTTTATTTGTAAATATATTTATCAATTAACTTTTCTGCATTTTTTCTTCTTTTTTGGTGTTCTGCAAGAAATTCGTTAATTTTTTCAATCAAAATTGCTTTAAGTTCTCCGCTAAGCAGTTTACCCGATTTATAATCTTCAGATATTTTATCGAGCTTTGCATCGTCATCTTCAAAATATCTTAACCATTGATATGATACGTCAATATCAGGATTTCCACCAAGTTTTCTATGTTCTTCAGCAGTATCCTGACCGCCCGAAAAGGCGTATTTGTTAATCTTCTTTTTAACAGTTTTTGCGTCGTCAGTTGTAAGTATTGCTTTTTCACTCTGGCTACTGGACATTTTCCCTTCAGGTCCAGTAAGTGAAGGCATAAATTTAGAAAGTAATACTGCAGGTTTATGATATCCTAACTTTTCCACTACATCCCGGCTAATTCTAAAATGTGGATCTTGATCAATACCCATAGGGATGAGACAAGGTTGTTTGGTTCCTCTCAAAGCATTAGGTAAAAAAACAGGAACAGTCTGCATTGCAGTATAAAAGATACTGCCAATATTATTAGAATCTGTAAACCCAAAAGCCGCTTTTATTGTTGAAAAAGTTATTTTTTTAGCTACTTTAATTGCTTCAGGATATAAAATTCCGGCATGTTTAGTATTAACTATAAAATGCGTTTTCTTAGGATCGAAACCTAACGCGATTACATCCAACATATTATCATGAAGCCATTTTTGAGTCTCCTCATAAGTTTGGTTTTGCTTAAATAAAAACTTTTCATCGTCTGTAAATTGAAACCACAACTCAACACCAAAAGTATCCTGAAGCCATTTAGTAAATATCCAAGGACCTAAATGTCCAATGTGAATAGGTCCAGAAGGTGCTCGTCCAGTATAAAGAAAAAATTTATTTCCTTTATCATACTCATCAAGAATCCATTTTAAATCGCGATGTGCAAAGAATATATTTCTTCTTAAAAAAGGATGAAGGTCTTTAGTAATTTTTTGAATACGTTTCAAATCAGATGACGAAATTTCTTTTACACCAAAATCAGTTATTAACTTAGTATAATCTATTGCACCTTCAACTTCATAAGGATTAACTACGGATACCATACCAGAATTAAGTTATTATAAGATTTATAAATATTACTATTAATAATGCCATTTAAAAAAAAATAAAAAAATAAAAAAGTTAAGTTTTTATATTATAACTATTTAAATAAAAATTATAAATTAAATAAATA
>JAYENX010000017.1:0-16337 GCA_034722435.1 Nanobdellota archaeon
AATATACCTTGTGCAAAGTACTTCTATACTACAGTTTCATAAAATATATAAATCCTGAAACTTATTTTCATATATAATGTTAGAGTTAGTCTATAGTCCGCAATGGTTTTATGGTATTGACATCTTATTTGAATTTATCAACGTTATAGCAGCTCTTCTAATTGCATTTTTTAGTTATAAAATCTATAAATACACCAAAGATCGGCATTGTTTATATTTCGGATTATCATTTCTAGCAATCTCTTTAGCATTTATTTCTAAAATTCTTACAAACTTTCAAATATATTTTAATGTACTACGACAATCAAAAGTCATAGACCAGGCATTATTAACTTTAACAACACACAGAAACTTCAGTTTTTTTGTAACAGGATACTTTTTTCATAGAGTTTTTTTTCTTATGGCTTTAGTAGGAATATTTTTTATAGTTTGTAAATACGATAAAAAATTGCTCATACTTTTTGCATACTTTATTGCAATTATAACTGCTTTTAGTACATCTGAATATTTTATATTTCATGTCACTACTTCAATCATGCTAGGTTACATTTTCTACCATTACTACTTAAATTACAAATACAATCCAACCAAAAACACATTTTTAGTATCATTTGGATTTTTCCTAATCCTTATAAGTCAGATAATATTTATTAATATTATACTTGGTGTGGAGAGTTATGTTGTTGCACAAATTATTCAAGTGATTGGTTATGTAACTTTACTTTATGCTTACATCAGAATAAATAAAAATGACAAGAAGAACAAAGCTAGACATCATTAATGATATGTTGGTGTCTATGCGAGAAAAAGGCGGAAAGATTAAACCTACTCATCTTATGTATAAGGCTAATCTTAGCCATAAACTTCTTAATACTTATCTTGATGATCTTGTAAGTAATGAGATGGTTACAGAAATAAAAAGTAAAGAAAATTATACCTATTTAATCATCACAGATAAAGGTCTTGAATTTTTGACAGAGTTTCAAAAGATGAAAGAGTTCCAGAAGAGTTTCGGGATTTAATTCAACATAATTCAATAATCTTTATAAAACTCTTTAATCATATTCTAAAGTATGATACTCAAAGGATTTGAAATAGTGGACCTCTCTCTATATCACAAAGAATCTAAAACTTTAATCATCTCAGATATCCATATGGGCTACGAAGAAGCTCTTAATAGGCAAGGTATTTTAATACCTAGACATCAATACGTTTCTACATTTAAACGTCTAGAATTAATTCTAAACAAAGTAGAAGGTCTTGAAACTATAATAATCAATGGAGACTTAAAACACGAGTTTGGCAAAATATCGGAAACTGAATGGAGGCATACTTTAAAAATACTCGACCTTCTTTCAAAACACTGTAAAAATATAATTTTAATCAAAGGGAATCATGACACTATTTTAGACCCTATAGCAAAAAAACGTAATTTGGAATTTAAAGAATTCCATACAATTAACGATATTTATATTTGTCATGGTCATGTCATTCCAAACAATTCAGAATTCAAAATAGCCAAGATAATCATTATTGGCCATGAACATCCTGCAATTTCTTTAGTTGACAATGCAAGAGTTGAAACCTTCAAATGCTTTCTTCTAGGAAAATACAAAAAACAATCATTAATAGTTCTACCTTCTTTCAATCTTGTAACAGAAGGCACTAACATTCTTAATGAAGACCTTCTAAGTCCTTTTTTAAAACAGAATCTAAATAATTTTAATGTATATATAGTCTCGGATAAAGTCTATGATTTTGGCAAAGTCAAGAATCTTATGAAATTAGTTAATTAACAATCTTAACATTATCAATAAATTTGTTCAATATTTCTTTGAATTCATCTAACTTATATAATGGGTACGGATTAATATTTTTTAAGGATTCATCAATCATATCTTCTGTACTCCTGAATTGCTGTAAAGTATATGTTTTACACCCTTTAAGCCATTTACCGATTTCTGTTATTTCTTTTTCAGTAATCATTCCAGGAACAACGGTAGTTCTAAACTCAGAATTAATTCCGCTGGTTTTAATCAACTGAACACTTTCATTTATTCTTTCAATGTTAATATCAACACCTGTAACTCTGTTATATTTTTCAGGACTTGACTTAATATCCATTGCAATATGATCAACTAACTTTTTATCTATCAACTGTTTAAGAACTTCTGGAAAATATCCGTTAGTATCAATCTTGACTAAAAAACCAAGACTTTTTAATCGAGACATAAATTCTATAATTCCTTTATTCATTAAAGGTTCTCCTCCTGTGATACATATTGCAGAAATATTTCTTTTTCTTTCAATTAAACTTTGGATAACTTTTTCTTCATCAACACTTTCAACTTTATTAAATACTAACAGAGGATTATGACAAAATCCGCACTTAAAATTGCACCCTCCTAAAAACAATGTACTGCACATATGTTTAGGATAATCTATCAATGAAGTTTTCTTAACGCCTTTTATTTCAACCATTTTTTCATATAAGAACATAATTTAAAATAAAATTTAAATAAATCTTTTAATATTTTCAACAGAGTTTGCTCTTCCTACCTCTTTTTCATCATCAAAAATTATAAACGTGGGAACTCCTGTGACATTATACTTTCTTGCTTCGTCTAATCCTTCAGGAGTACCTGCATCAACAAACTTGACTTCAATATCGAGACTTTTAACAAAATCCTTAATCTCAGGACATTTAGGACAACTTTGTGTTGTAAATAATTTAAATGTTTTCATGAATTTTCACCTTTAATTCGCAGGAGCTTGAGTTAAGCATGTTGATTCAGTTTTAAACTTATCATTACACTTAAACTCATTTTCGCAATAAACCTTTCTTTCAAAAAATTCTTGTTTTTTACCATCATTAAATTGTTGCACTGGTCTGTAATATCCTACTACTCTTGTAAACACTTCACATTTAATTACCTTTTTCATTTTTAATTCACCTCTATTTTTTGTTTTACTTCAACACCATATTTGTTAAGATCTTCCTCGGAATGTTCATGAGGACATTCCCAATGTTCTCCCGATATGTATCCGTGTACCGGACATACACTAAACGTCGGAGTTATTGAAAAGTACGGGAGTCTATAATTCTGGCACACTTTCTTAACAAGTTCCCTCGCAGTTTGCCAATCAGATATTCTTTCACCTATAAATCCATGGAGAACAGTTCCCCCTGAGTAAAGCGCTTGTAATTCATCTTGATGATCTAAAGCTTCAAAAACATCATTAGTATAGTCTACCGGTAAATACGTTGAGTTTGTATAATACGGGACTGAATTAGTTCCTGCAGTTAGAATATCTGGATAATTCTTTCTGTCGTGCTTTGCAAGCCTATAACTTACTCCTTCGGCAGGCGTAGCTTCTAAATTGTAAATGTGTCCTGTTTCTTCTTGAATTTCTCCCAATTTATCTCTCATAAATTTAAGAACTTCAACAGCAAACTCTTTACCTTTTTTAGTACCTATATCATTTTCCTTACCTAAAAAGTTCATGCAGCATTCATTCATACCGTTCAAACCTATTGTAGAAAAATGATGATCCAAATTTGCGAGGTACCGTTTCGTATACGGTAACAACCCTTGTCTCATGTTCTTATTAACTTCCTTTCTTTTTATTTCAAGAGATTCCTTTGCAAGATCCATTAATTCTCCCAATCTCTTCAAAAATTCTTCTTTTGTTTTATATTTATAACCTAACTGCGGCATGTTAATTGTTACAACACCTAGACTTCCAGTCTGTTCTCCTGCACCAAATATCCCTCCCGTTTTCTGTACTAATTCTTTAACATTTAACTGTAACCTGCAACACATACTCCTTACGTCGCCCGGTTTTAAAGAACTATTAACAAAATTTTGAAAGTACGGAATACCAAATTTCGCAGTCATCTCGAATAACATTTGTGCATTTTCAGAGTCCCAATCAAAATCTTTAGTTATATTGTATGTGGGTATTGGGAACGTAAATATTCTACCATCCGCATCTCCCTCCATCATTATTTCAAGGAACGCTTTATTGATTAGATCGAGTTCTTTTTGAAACTCTCCATATCCTACATCTAATTCTTTTCCGGCAACAATAACTTTTTGATCTTTCATATCTTCGGGTACAACCCAATCAAAAGTTATATTTGTGAACGGTACTTGATTTCCCCATCTGCTTGTTTGGTTAATTCCAAATATGAACTCTTGCAAACTTTGTTTAACTTCTAAATATGATAATTTATCGTAGTGCACTATTGGTGCAAGATATGTGTCAAAACTTGAAAATGCTTGCGCTCCCGCCCATTCATTTTGTAGTGTTCCAAAAAAGTTAACTATCTGTCCAAGGGCGGCATTAAAATGTTTTGCAGGTTTTGCAGCAACTCTTCCTGCAACTCCATTAAATCCTACTTGTAATAACTGTTTTAAAGACCAACCTGCACAATAGCCTGCGAAGGTTCCAATACTTAAATCATGTATGTGGAATTCAGAATTTCTATGTGCTTTTGCCACGTTTTTAGGATAAATATTTTTTAATGTATATTCGGCAATTATTGCTCCTGAGATATGTGCTTGTAAACCTGAAATGGCATATGAAGTATTACTATTTTCTTTCACTCTCCAATCATTTTTTTGAACATAACCATCAACAACTCCCGCTATTCTATCCAGGAATGCTTTTTCATCCCTCATATTATTTCTTTTCTGTCTGTAAAGTATATATGCTTTAGCAGTTTTTGCATGTTCATTTTTAATAAGAGTTCTCTCTACAATGTCCTGAACTTCTTCAACTGTGGGAATCTCTTTCACAAATTTTTGTTCAATTTCATCAATAACTAAATCAGCCAATTTTTCAGAAAGAATTTTATCTTTACCGCCTACAGATTTAGCAGATCTCCATATAGCCTCGCTTATTTTATCAGGATCAAACTTAACAATATTTCCGTCTCTTTTTTTAATTCGCCTTATAATCTTAATCACCTATTTTCTATTTTTCTTATTTCTTCAGCAAACTCGCTTAAATCTTCAAACGATTTATAGACTGAAGCAAATCTTATGTATGCAACAGCATCTAATTTTTTCAATCTGTTCATTACAAGAGTTCCGATATACTTACTTTGTACTTCGGGTGATTCTTTACCTTTAATTTTGAGTTCAACATCGCTTACAAGTTTATCAACTTCTTCTGAATTAACATTTCTTTTCTGTACGGCCATTAAAACGCCTTTCTTCAATTTTTCTCTATTAAAAGGCTCCCTTTTTCCGCCTATCTTAACTACTGTTAAATCAGCCATCTCAATTCTTTCATATGTTGTAAACCTTTTTTCGCACTTAAGACACTCTCTTCGTCTTCTTGTAACTTCGTAATCACTAGTCTCCCTTTTATCTACAACTTTCGTTTCATCCGATAAGCAATATGGGCATTTCATTTTCAAGTGATAACAATATGTTGTGGGTATTTTCAAAAACCCCACAATATCTTGTGTTTATTCTTTATTTCTTCCTTTAAATACTTTTATGTTTTGTAGTGTTATAGAAAATAATTAACACCTTAGAAATTAGTATGAAAATAATTTTATTTTAAGAATTCAATCACTTGACTAGGGATTTCTGCAACCTTTACACCAACTTCATTAAACGCTTTAATCTTAGATTCTGCAGTTCCTGTGTTACCTGAAATAACTGCACCTGCATGACCCATCTTTTTACCTTTTGGTGCTGTTCTACCCCCAATATATGCTACTACAGGTTTTGTAACATTAACTTTGATAAATGCGGCGGCTCTTTCTTCCATATCACCGCCTATTTCTCCAATTAAGACTATTTTTTCCGTATTTTCATCTTTCTCAAACAAATTTAGAGCTTTAATAAAATCAAACCCTATAACTGGGTCTCCTCCTATACCTATGGCAGTACTCTGTCCTAAACCCGCTTTAGTAAGATCATTCACAATTTCATAAGTCAGTGTTCCGGATTTAGATACAACTCCAATTTTACCTTTCTTAAAAATATGCCCGGGCATTATTCCTATTTTACATTCATCTGGAGTTATTAGTCCTGGACAATTAGGACCTATTACGATTTTATTATTTTCTTTAGCAAATTTCATCACTTTTATAGCGTCATGTACAGGAATATTTTCCGTGATAATTATAACATTTAAATTATTAGACATTGCCTCAATTGCTGCATCTTTAGCGAATCTTGCAGGAACAAATAGTACAGAAAAATCAGCCTCATATTCTTTAAGTGCATCTTTAATCGAGTTAAACACGGGGATTCCTTCAACATTTTCTCCAACCTTTCCTGGAGTAACACCTGCCACAATATTGGTCCCATATTTTTTCATTAAACTTGTATGAAACCTTCCTTGTTTACCTGTTATTCCCTGCACAATAAGTTTTGTATCTTTATTGATTAAAATTGACATAAAATCTGAGAATTCGTAGCTATTTATTAAATTTTGTAATTACTTACAATATCACAAATATTTTCGCTGGACATGGTTGATTTATGGTGCATATGTCCTTTTATTTGACCCGTTCTTTCAGTTATAGGTCTCATATAAGCAGCACAATCTTTATGCATTCCGTCATTTCCTGACCCTTTATTAGGTTCATAAAAATCATTAAGACTTTCTCTTAACTTTCCAACACTGAAAGACACATAATCATCTAAAGAAGTTGCATTAACTTCTCCATTAAAAAGAATAATTCCTTCTTTTTTTTTTTTGTTGAATAAAATATTTAATTCTGAAAACGGAAATGTAACATTATTCATTAAATCTCTCAAATTACTTACTGTACGTCTCAATTCCTGTATTGAATAACCATTTTTTCTTAACGTTTCGGCAACTTTTAGAAGAACAAGGTCTCCAAATGTATAGAGTCTGTATTTACCTCTCCTTCTATAGCTAGGTATTATAAATCTACTTTTATCCCAGTATTGAATCTGTCTATATGTAATATCTACAAATTGCCTAACGTCTTTAGGTGTAAAAAATGACTTCATAAGCATATAGAATATATGGCTATTTTAAATAACTTTGTCTTCATAAATATATATGGAGCAAACTATAGCTTCTACTTCACTTTACTGGGTTTCCATTCTTTTTTAAGTATCCTGTATGTAATTGAATCATAATACTTGCCTTCAATGAACATATGATCCTTAAGAATCGCCTCTTTTTTAGCTCCTAATTTCTTGATTGCTTTTTGAGACCTTTTATTTTTACTTAATGTACCTAAGATTATCTTATGCAATTTTAATTTTTTAAATGCATAATTTAACAACAATTTTTTAGATTCAATATTATAACCTTTCCCCCAATGATTTACACCAAGCCAAGTACCTGTCTCTGCCCTTTTATGTTGCCAATTTATACTGTGAAGATTTATACAACCAATAACCTCTTTAGTTTCATTTAGAACTATTGCAAACCTTATCGCGCACGGTTTTTTTTCTCTTCGTCCAACCCACGTTTTCAAAAAGTCCTTTGCATGTTTTTTCTTGTACGGCCAAGGAAGGCCATAAATCATTTTACAAATTCTGGGATCATTAATATTTCTATAAATGTCGTCAGCATCAGACATTCTATGATTTCTTAATGTTATATGTTCTCCTTTCAACACAATCATAAACAGAATTAATATAAATTCAATTTATAAATCCTTTGTCAATTGTATATAATGCCTTGGCTGTGTAGCCCAGTGAACGCGTCATTGATTGTAATATTATGAGGTAACATTTATAATTTATTTAATCCAAAAAATAAATGTTGTGAACGATAGGCATTCTATGCGCCAGTCATCTCGATTATTTTCTTAGCACAATCTTCCATAGAATCTAGACTTTCAATTCCTGCCTGCTTTAATATTTGTAAACCCTCTTTTTCATTCGTACCTATCATTCTTACAACAACAGGAACTTCTACATTATTATTGTTCACATAATTCACAAGCCCTTGAGCAATCTCGTCGCATCGCGTTATTCCGCCAAATATATTTATAAAAACTCCTTTAGGATTTTTCATGAGCACAATCTCAAGACTTCTTTCCATCTTTTCCACAGAAGCACCTCCGCCAACATCTAAAAAATTGGCAGGTTTTCCTCCAAAATACTTCAAGACATCTAAGGTGCTCATCACTAAACCTGCACCATTACCAATAATTGCAATATCGCCGTCAAGCTCAACATATTGCAGACCATATTCCGTAGCTTTTTTTTCAATCTCTGTTAACTCTTCTTCTTTCTTAAATTCTGGATGTTTGTAAAGTGCATTATCATCAAGTATAACTTTAGAATCTCCTGCAATATATTTTCCTTCGGATAAAAATAACGGATTTATTTCAACTAGTTCGCAGTCAAGTTCTGTCATCAACTTATGCAAATTCATAATAATTTCAATAATCTTTTCATTATTTATCTTTTTATTTATATCCTCTACAGCGTCTTCAATCTTAAAAAAGTTGATCTTAACAATTTGATCTTTTGGAACTGATTCAATATCGACTCCCCCTGCTTCAGAGAATATCAATGTTAAACATTTATCTGCTCGATTTATTGTAATAGAAAGGTATAGCTCTTTTTCAATATCTACTTTATCTTCAATGAGTAACTCTTTAACTGGAAGTTCTTTAATTTTAGAATTAAATAATTCTGTACAAATTTCTTTAATATTTGCAGCACTTGCAACTTTGATACCTCCTGCTTTTCCTCTTCCCCCTACAAGAAGTTGTACTTTTACAATTGCTTCTTTTTCATCATGAAGTTCATCAATACTAGAAATAACATAACCCTCTGGAACCTTAATTCCATATTTTCTGAATAAATCTTTTCCTTGGTATTCTTTTAATTTCATTCTTTCCAACTATATCCATACATTATGGCTTCAACATTCTTCTCAATATATCTTTCAGGTAAATATTTTTGAAGATTAATTTGTGTTATGTCTATGTCCATCTTTTTTAACAATTGACCAAGGGCAATCATGTTAATGAAAATCTGACTACCAAACTTTTCAGATGCTAAAGTCATAAATGGCATTGCAATTAATTCTTCTGTATTAAATGTTTGTTTTTCATCTTCTTTTTTGAACAACGATTTTTCAACAATCATTTTTTTAGCAGAAAATCCTTGAACTTCGGATAACATCAAAAGCATATCAGCAGTGTCAATAATTGGATTATCAATTTTTTCATTTGCATATATTAAATTAGCAGTTATATTCCCTCCACGAACTGCAGCATCATAACTGTAAGTTAAAGTAACGTACTTATCAAGTTGAGTTAATATTCTTGCAAGCACATTTGCTAATAATTTAACTCCTTGTCCGCCTTCCCCAACCATTATTATTTTACGCATTATTTACAATACCTAGTTCATTATCTTTTAATTTTTCTTCAGGTTTACTATTAACTTTAAAAGAATCTCTGAAATTCTTAAGCATGTCAAAAGGAGTTTTAAAACCTATCCTTCTTCCGTAATTAGATATACAATTTGTTTTCACTTCAACAAAACTAAACCCGGGCCATTTGATTGCTTCTTCAATACATTTACTCAAATGTTCAACGTGCCATACAGTTGTTCTTGCATAGAAATGTTTCCTGTTAGACGTGATTATTCCTTGTATATTTATTTGTTCAAATTCTGCTCCTTTTGGACTTGTCATTGTAGGTACATCTTTTGGTGTTAATGGGCTCATTTGACCACCTGTCATTCCATATATTTCATTATTTGCGCATATGATTGTTAAGTTCGTATTACGTCGAGCACAATGTATGAGATGATTACCTCCTATACCTGTTAGATCTCCATCTCCAGAAAATACAATCACGTTCATATCATCATTTGCCCTTTTTACACCTTCAGCAATAGGTATGGCCCTTCCATGAATTCCATTGACGCTATCAACATTAAAATATCCTGATCCTCTGGCAGTACAACCAATTCCTGAAACTACTGTTGTTTTATTTTTTGGAAGTTTAAGGTTATCAAATACTTTAGCCGTAGTCTTTAGCAAAATACCTAACCCGCACCCTGCACACCATACTGTTGGCAGTTTATCCATTTTAAGATAATCTTCATAAGTCATTCTAACTGCCTCTTTATTTCTTCTAAACTTATGTGTCCGCCATTACAATTGATAAATTCAACTTTTTGTTTTAATACTCTTTCAACTTCCTGGACATATTGACCTTCGTTCATTTCAATTACCACAATTCTTTTGTATTTTTTAGCGATATCTTTAAGTTCATTAAGGAAAGGCCATATTCTTATAGGTCTAAAAATTGAATATTCTGTTTTCAGAGGCATAATAACTCTTGATGTAATCCCGTAAGCAATTATTAATGTATCTGACTTTTCATTTTTAATATACTCATAAAAATTATAATTATCTGCAGCTGCTTTTATTCTATCTTTATACTCTTTCATCCATACTTTAAAATAAGCAATATCTTTTGTTTTTGGAACTCCATCTTTATTCAATATACCTGCAATATGTCCTGCCCCCTCTCCTAAAGCTTTCTTTGTTCGAGGAACAACTCTTAGATTAATTTTATCTAAATCTACAGATTCATACATCAATCCTATAAAGCCGTCAGTCAATAATATCACAGGACTTAAACTATCCTCGGCTGCATTAAAGGCATGCTGAGTATATTCATAACATTCTTGTACAGAATTAGGATAAAACACTATTGGAAAATAATCTCCATGACTTCCCCATTTAACTTGCATAATATCTCCTTGGTTAGGCAATGTTGGCATTCCTGTTGAAGGTCCCACTCTTTGTACATCAACAATAACTAACGGCGTTTTCGTCATATGTGCGAAACCTATAGCTTCTTGTTTTAATGAGAACCCGGGTCCTGACGTGGAAGTCATTGCTTTTACTCCAGCCATTGATGCCCCGATTGCAATGTTTATCCCCGCTATTTCATCTTCAGCATGCAAAAACCCTATCTTTTTTTTAGCCATGTAATGCATAATTTCAGAAGCAGGAGTTATAGGATAGGCTGAGAAGAATTTACAACCTGCTGCAATTGCTCCTTCAACAACTGCATGATTCCCTTGTAATAATTTTTTACTCATCTTTTATTTTCAAAGCTATATCTGGACAGAATTTTTCACACATTCTACATTTAATACATTTTCCGTCCATGATTAATTTTCCATCCTTCCATTTAAGAATCTTCTGTGGACATACATCTACACATATATTACATTTTTTACAACGTTTTTCATTCCACTCTAAGCTTACCATATAACACAACTTTAAAACCCTTATTATTTAAAGGTTTTCGTATGCTTCTCTATATCTAGTTTTACATTAGATACTTAAGTTCAATTTAAATTCAACCCAAATATATATAAATACATAATTCTCTGTTACAAACATGTTTTTTCATAATGCGATTAAAAAACTTCATGAATCTGATGACTTTAAGAAATGGAGAAAAGAGAATAGTAAACACTTTCTAAGTACAGGATTTATAGTGGTAGAGAAGGCTCGTGAATATCCTTGGATGATAGGATACTTTGATACAAAGACTGATAAGATTTCTTCATTTGTGGTTTCAGATAAAGAATGTTACTTTGAAAAGGTGGACGAAGTTTTTAAGAAACCTGAGGATACGGTCTTTGAGTTAAATCTTGAGAAGGTTAAGATTGATGTGGAAAAAGTGTTAGACCTTATTGAAACATACTGTAAAGAAAAATACAATCATGAGACAATTATAAAAACTATCCTTATTATTCAGAATCTTCCTAAGCACGGAAATGTTTGGAATGTAACTCTAATAACTCAATCTTTTAACGCTATTAATATGAAAATAAACTCTGAGGATGGTAAACTCCTTGAAGATAAATGTTCTTCATTGTTAAGTTATGGCGCTCCTGATACTTTGGCAGATGCCAAGAATAATGTTTAATATATTTTACATTCAATATAAGTTTATATATTAGTTAATTAATAAAAAATTATAAATTGCTGGGGATTGAGGTGTTTAGATAAAGCTGGTGCAGAATTATATTCTGCACATCACCAGCTTAAAAGGGGGTGTTTAAATTTGGCAAAACTTCTAGATGTGAAAGAGGTAAAAGAATTTTCTTTTGAAGAATTATTAACAAGACTTAGAAAAGTACCATTGAATCCGCAGGCCACAATAAAAGAATCTGACGGATCTTTAGTTTATATATATAAAAATGCAACATTTGAATTAAAAACTCTTGAACCTTCTGCAGTAAACCAAAAATTGTTTACTCCGCAACCAATTGTGTACCAGGAAAGATTGGATTTTTTAAATGACCTTCGAACTAAATTTAAAGAGCAAGGTTATGATGATCCTTTACAACTTACAAAATGTTATGATTTTGTAAGTGTTTATCTTGATGATGACGGTAATGAGAAAGAAGAACTCTGGACACTTATGCCTCCATTGGTTGAAGTTAACACTTATCAAATGTTTGCTGAGCAACTGCAAGGATTTTTGGATTATTCTAATCATCAGAAAAATCTTCCCTCTGAGCATAATATAAACTCAGAAATTGAATCTAAACTTTACAAAGACGTTCAGATTGGTATTACTTTTCCTATTATCTGTGACGGTTTTCATAGAGTTGCTGCAGCTCTTGAACTTAACATTCCTATAACTGTGTTATATGTGGAAGGTTCAGATCAACGTTTTCCTTATTATGGAACACCTAGACCTGTAGCCAAGTTACACAAGCTCCAATCAAGAACTGATAAATCTGATAATTTGGTTGGTAAAAAAGAATATGTTATAAGTAAACCTAACCATAAATCTCTTTATAGATTTTTTCCGAGTGCAGGCATACACTGTGGCGGTATACGTCCAAAAGCAAAATGAAATTCGAACCACAACATCACCAAACCAAATTAAAGGTAATCAATCCTGAAGGTTGTGTAGGTGTTGTAACTTTGTGGAGTCCTGTTTTATGGGTTTCTGAAAAATTCACAGAGTTCGGTATTGACCTTTCAAATAATTCCAAGATTGTTTGTTTTGGTCAACTTTATGGGGACGGTCTGGGTAGTATGCTCAGAAATCTTCTTTATAATCCTCAGATTAAACATCTTATAGTTTGTGGTGATAACCGTTCTAATTCTTATGAAGATCTTGTTGCGTTTTTTGAAGCAGGTGTTGAAGATTATGATTGGAATGGAATCCCTATGAAACGAATTATTGGGAGAGAAAGGTTATTGGATAAAGATATGTCACCTGGCTTATTCACAGAACCTCTTAAAATTACTTACCTTGGTTCGCTTATACAAGATAATTTTTCAGTCAAATTAAAGCAAGTTCTTGCTTCAATAAACCTGTGCAATAAAGATTCTGAAAGAAAAGATATTCCTGTCCCTGAACTGAATGTTCAATCATATCCTAGTGAGGCAAGAAGTCATGTAATTTTTGGAAAAAAACCTGTTGAAGCGTGGATAAATCTTGTTCATAGAATATTTAATTTTGGAAAACTTATTCATCTTAGGAAAGGTCCAAGATGCGAGCTTCAGAATGTTAAAGTCATTATTCAAAATCCTGCTGATTATACTGAAGAAGAACTTGTTAAGTTTGGTTTCAGTATTACAAAGGTTAAAGCCTACCAAGAAAAAATTTTAAAAAAAGATTTAGAAGAAGGTTCGGCATATACTTATGGTAACAGAATTGGCGCACATTTTGGAATTGATTGTATCCAAGCTGTCGTTGATAAATTGAATCTAAATCCTAAAAGTAGACGCGCATATATTACTCTCTGGGACCCTGCTAATGATCTTACTACTCCGAAAAGTGTACCTTGTTTTTTAAGTATCTACTTCAGAAAATTTGAGGACAAATTAACAATGACTGCTACTTTCAGGTCTCATAATGGACTTGATGCTTGGCTTATGAACCTTTTCGGATTAAAAGCTATTCTTGATACTGTTGCCAAAGCCACAAACATAGTTGCAGGACCTATCACTGTATTTTCTCATTCGATGACTATCAATCCTGACAAGTACGAATACGCAAAAACTCTTGCAGATAATAGAACTGTTAAGTACCTTTTTCATAATGAACATGATGCTGCAGGATACAGCGAATACGAAGTTGAAAGTGGCGAAATGGTTGTTAAATTTTTTTCAGACGGTATCCAGATAAGAGAATATCGTGGGACTAATTCCGAATTGTTAAGAAAAGAAATCGAGAGAGATTGCGCAATTTTAAGCATAGGTCATGCTCTTTATGTAGGTCACATGATTGCAAAACTCGAGCAACAACTAAAATAATTTTTCTATCTCATAAATTTTGTTTATGTTAATATCTGCAAATTCATCTTTTTCATTTGATACAAGTATTGCAGTTATATTTTTAAGATCCTCTGTTTTTTTAATAGGATAAATATCTCCTACTGGGCTATCTCCTATATATGCCAATTCTTCAGTCTTTAGACCTGAAATATTAACCCAGTTATAATAAGGTGTCACTTCTTTTTTGAGAGCTGCAAATATTTGTATCTCAAACATTTCCACTGGAATCCCTAAACTTTTTAAAACATTTAATGAAGATATTTTATCTCTTGCAGTTATAAGGTCAAGAATAATACTTTTCTTCTTTAAATTATTAAGAATATTTAACAATTTTTCATCTTTTAAAATAAAAGGGCTCACATCAGTTTCTTGTAAGGCTTCCCATAATACTGCTTTAGGATCATCTATACCCATACTTTTTAGAGTTTTAGATGTGCTACTTGTTTCTATTTTTATTCTTTCAAATTCTTCTTTTACCAAATTATAAGGTTTATTTATTCTTTTTGAAACTTTCTTACATATTGTAGCTCTTATAGCTTCTTGCATTTCAATACTCTGCTTATACAACGTATTATCTAAATCAAAACCAATTCTTTTTATTTTCATAGTACCGTCTAAATTTCTTGCCATATATATGTTTTTTTGTTTCACTGGTCAAGTGGTCACAAAATGTTTATTAAGATTAAAAATCTTCTAAAATTTAGAAAAGAGGTGATTTATTATGAAAGAGGAAAAAGTGAAAAATGTCAGCTACAATGACCAGAAAAAGTGTAGAAAACTCGGAGAATTTTTTTCTTCTAATGAAGATTAATTTTTGCTAGGCCAATTTTCATATAAATATTTATCTTTGAGCGTTCCTTTTACAAAATCTTCAATTACTTCTGCACCTGCCCATCTAGTATCTTTAGGCGACCTTGGTTCGTCAGTCGTTACATAAACAACTTTTGTCCCTATTTTTTCAAGAAATTCTTTAAATTTAGGATTAAGATATGCTTCTCTCACTTTTGTCTGGAATGGTATGTTTTCAAACTTACATTTATCGTCCTTACCCCCTTCTTGTGTACACCTATCTTTCATTCTTTTAGCAGATGTTTCAGGGGACAGTTCAAGTATTGCTGTAATGTCTGGCCGATTTTCATCAGCTAATTTATTTCCTTCAAGTTGCCTTAGTTCTTCTACTCCGCCTTTTACCGAATCATCTTGTAGTAATTGAAAAATATATGAAGTTGTTCTGTCTCTTTCGCTATATACATCAATTCCCATTTTTCTAGCAGGGATAATTAATTTACTTAATAGTTCTAACCTATCCTCCGCATAATGTTGACCATTATCTTTACCACTATATTGCTTTCCAATATCAATATTCACCCCTTTTTTTCTTATCCATAGACCTGTGCTCGCCCATGTAGGTTCACATACTAATATTGCTTCAAAAGGAACTTCTAAACCAAAATGTTTTTGTAAATCTTCAAAACTAGGTATTACATCTGCATATAGTTCAACATTATCATCAACAGAAATTTCTTTAACTATTTCTTTTCCATATATCTGGACAAGAAGATTGGATTCAATTTTGTCTCTGCTTTTTATTCTCCAACATTCCCTTAAATCAAGAATATTTCTTCCTTGATTAAAATATAATGTTTCTGCAATACCATCTATAAATGCTCCTTTACCATTACAATCTTGTCCTTCTGCAACTAGATATAATCCTTTTCTCATAAAAAGACGAAATAAGAACTTCTTTATTAATGTTTTTCAATATTTAAAATATAGTTTAGTTTAGACAAATATTTAAACAACGGAACTTTTTAATTTGTTGATTAGTGATTACTAATGCTGATTTTTGACTTAATTAACGTGATAAAAGATGATTCAAAGAACTTCATGGAATGAATACTTTTTAAAGATCGCTTTACTTGTATCTGAACGTTCAACTTGTTTAAGAAGGAAAGTTGGCGCGATTGCTGTGAAAAATAAAAGAATTTTAGTTACTGCTTACAATGGCGCAGTATCCGGTGCAAAAGATTGTCTGGAAC
>JAYENX010000018.1:0-16300 GCA_034722435.1 Nanobdellota archaeon
ATGTTCTAGAATTTCGTCACAGAATCTTTTATTATGATCTTCGTATCCTTTCGCAACATTGTCATAGAATTGTTCGAGTTCTTTTTCTTTTTTCATATCTGTCTTTAATAAGATTTAAATATATAAATTCTTCTATAAAGAGAAAAAGAGTGTGAAAATGAAAAACTTAGAAATTGCTAAAATATTCTATGAAATGGCTGACATTTTAGATATGAAGAATGTTGATTGGAAGCCTGCAGCTTACAGGAAAGCTGCTCGTTCTTTGGAACTTATGTCGAAAGATGTTGAATTAGTTGTTAAGAAAGGTTTGAAAGAGGTTGAGAAGATACCTGGAGTTGGGGAGGGTATTGGAGAGAAAATAATTGAGTATTGTAATACTGGGAAAATTAAGGAATATGAAAAATTGAAGAAAAAGGTTCCTAAGAGTGTGGATGTTTTGATGAAAGTTCCTGGGATGGGGCTGAAGAAAGTTAAGGTTTTGTATAATGAACTCAATATATCAACATTGAAGCAGCTTGAGGTTGCTGCTAAGAAAGGTAAAATTTCTAAATTATCTGGTTTTGGAAAGAAGTCAGAAGAAGATATTCTTAGAGGGTTGGAATTGTTAAAGCTGAGTAAAGGAAGAGTATTGTTAAGTTTGATCTTACCTGTTGCCGAAAAGATTAAGCAAAAGTTAAAATCTTTGAAAGAGGTTAGTAAGGTTGAGATTGCCGGGTCTATCAGGCGTATGAAAAAGACTGTAAAAGATATTGATATTTTAGTTGTTTCGAAGAAGCCTCGACAGGTAATGGATTATTTTTGTGCAATGTCGGATGTGAAGGTTGTATTAACAAAAGGTAAAACTAAGTCAAATGTCGTGCTACGTTCTGGGATACAAGTAGATTTAAGAGTTGTTGAATCTAAGTCGTGGGGTGCAGCTTTGCATTATTTTACTGGTCCCAAGGATCATAATATTAAGTTAAGGCAGATAGCTATCAATAAAGGGTATAAATTGAACGAGTATGGTTTGTTTTCTAGAAAGACTGGTAAGTTTATCGTCGGGAAGACTGAGAAAGAGATTTATGTTAAGTTAGGGTTAAAGTATATTCGTCCTGAGAAGCGGTTTGCATAAATTTTTGATTAAATGCCTAATGTTTTATACGTAAATTCTTTTACTGCTTCTATTTTTTTTGCAAGGTATCCCATTTTGGACCTTCTATCAATTTCTTTAAGTCTGGCTAGTGCATGTCCTAGAGTTTTATCAAAACTTTCCCATTTATTCGTTACGACTACTGGTCCGTGCCCTTGCAATACAACCGCAATGTCATGTCTTTTATTGCCAATTGTTGATTCATCATCGTACCATACTGTATAAGGTCCTTCTTTTCTTTGACTGATGGCTTCAATTGTTTCAACTGCAAGTTCTAGTGTTCCGTAACCTGCTTCTTCAACAGGTGTTTCAGTAACTGGAACATTTCCTGGGTTGTCTACAATTTCTGGTGCGTGGCAATGAACAATCGCGTTAACATTTTGTGGACCCATCCATCTATTTGCGTAGATAATTCCGTGGAGTAATGCTTCAGAGGATGGTTTTCTATCTTCGGGAGCCAAGGTATAAACTTTGCATTTGATGAGATTTTTTTCTCCTAAATAGCTTACTAACCTTTTTAATGAAAGGCCTTGCCGGTCTACCTCTCTATTTGCATTTTCTAGTTCCATACCAAAAAAGATGTTGTATGGAATGTTTTCGCAATGATATGCAAGGTTGAATGCTGCGCTTTGTTTTTTGGTAAATCCTGCAAGATTGTAAAATTTATCTCTGTGTTCTCTCATTTCTGCAATTTGAGCATAGCTTATTCCTAACTGTGTGATAAGTTCGCGACCTTGTTTTAATTTCGCAAGTCTTTCCTCTGGGTCATTGAATTTTATATCTAAATCTAAATCTGTTTTTAGCTGTTCTAGAAGATTTTGGTCCTTGAGTGATTTTAATAATCTATATGAATTGAATTCTCCTCTTCTGCCTCTGTTAGACCCCATGATTAGTTCTTGGTCACCAACGGTGATCCCTATATGTGCTACATGTACAATGTCGTCTATTCTTAGATCTGAGAAATTTGAACCTGAAGCTGTAATTGTGAAGTTTGAATGGTGTGGTGTTTCTCTAATGCTTATGTTGCCTGCATTTTGTGGTGTCCATCCATTTAGGTTGAGAATTGCAGCTAGTTTTTTGATAGTTTCGTAAAGACCAGTGTCTATAATTCTTTTTTGGAAAGATTCATAACCATTTAATCTAACTACTTCAAAACCTCTTACTCCTGTATAAAATTCTAATAGTTCTCTTGGCATACGCCTTGGAAAGTTTGAGTCATTTTTAAAGATTTGTTTAATAAGAAACTTATATTTTAGAAATCCATTTTAGAAATATTTCTTTAATTTCTTTAAGATGTTCAGGGTCTCTAAAGGTGTGTGGAGCATTTTTGATGATGTGGAGCTCTTTAGGTTCGGAGAGTGCGTCGAATAATATTTGTTGGTGTTGAGGTATTGTACTTGTATCTTTTTCTCCAACTATCATAAGAATTGGCATTGTGAGTTTGTTTACATTTTTTAAAAGGTCATATTTTAACATATCTTCTTGGAATTGGGGCCATCTTAGTCTTTTTATGAGTCCTGGTCTTGCTGAGCTAGGTCTTATTCTCCATCCTGTTCGATTATATTCTTCAAGTTCTTCTTTAGATTTATTTCCTATGTGAAGTTTTCCTGAAACAACTGTAGATATTGGAGCAAGAGCTTTTATTTTTTGAGGGAACTTTTCTGCAAAAAGTGCTGTTGAAATACCCCCTAAGCTGTGACCTACTAAGCAGAAAGGTTCTTGATACCATTCTTGGGTTTCTGCCCATTTGATGACATCTTCTAGATCTTCGTAGTAGTTAGTTAGATTTGCATTTTCAAAACTGCCTTCGCTTTCCCCATAAGTGTGCGTTACATCGAATCTGATAGCTGTAAAATTTGATTCAATAAATGCGTGTGTAAATGTTGGAATGGGTGAATGTGTTTTTTCGCCGCTTAAACCGTGCATAACAAATACTAGGCCTTTTTGGTTTTCAACTTTATCAAGAAGAACAACTATTCTTTTATTATGTCTGTTCTTGATTTCGATTCTTTTGCTCATAATAGTTAATAAAAGGGGGTAGAATAAATATTTTTTCATAAATTTTTGATTAAAATTCTTGTTTTTTCTAATGTGTTGATTGGTCGTGTTTTCGTCTCTGTCACAGAAAAGCTTTTTATACTTTCCTAAGCTTAGAAGTGTATGCATTCACTTGAAAAACTATTAGAACCTGTATCTTTGACACAGTTTAATCTTCAGGAAAGACGAAACGCGTTTTATTATAATACTCTTGAGGTTTATCATGGTTATGATGTGGGGCAAGGTTTTTTATTGACCCCTGATGGATATTTTGTTACACTTTCTAATAGTGTAGGTCGAGGTATAGTGAGAGTACAAATACCTGGAACTAAAAATGTGCAGAAAGCTACAATCTCTGAAAAGTATAATGGGCTTGCTTTAGGTAAGATTGATGTTCCTGAAACTTGTACGCCTGGGTTAGTGGTTTTGAAAACTGATGTTTTACAAAGAGGGGCTCCTTTAGAAGTATATTTTGCAGAAAGAAATGGTTTGGTAAGTAATGTAGGGGCGTTTAGGGCTTATTCTGTTAATCGTAGTGTGGAGATTGGAACATCGTCTTGTGATTTTGAAAGTGATTGGAACGGTGCACCTGTCGCAACACATGATACTCATGAATTTGTTGGTTTAACAGTTGTCAAGCCAGAACCTGAAAGATCTCTGTGGAATTTGTTGTTTGGAAAGAAAGAGATTAAATCGCATGAGTTTATAGCTGCGGATCAAGTTAGAAGATTGGTTAATAATTATCTTAAAAACTATCATGAATAAAAATAAGATTTAAATACTTTAATATATATTATCTTCTATACAAACTTATTTTTTAAAGACTATGAAATTCAAAAAGTTAGTTGAATATTTAGAAGATTTAGAAAAGGTAAGTAGCGGTAACGCTATAAGAGCTATTCTTGCAGATCTTTTTAAGAAAACTAATAAGAAAGAGATTGATAAAGTTGTTTATATGATTCTTGGAAGGATTGCTCCGGAATATTCTAGTACTGTCATCGGAATGGCTGATAAGAGGGTTATCAAAGCACTTGCAATGGCTGTTAATAAAGATGAGGCAGTTGTTAAAAAGATAAATAAAAAGACTGGGGATGTTGGTTTGAGTGCGTATCAAGTTGTTAAAGGTAAAGGTGGCACATTAACTGTTAATGATGTATTTAATGAACTTAATAAGATTGCTCGCGTTTCTGGTACCGGTTCGCAAGGTATTAAATTAAGACGTTTAGCGGGGTTGATTGTTAAAAGTTCAAATAAAGAATCAAAGTATATTGTAAGGGTTGTTCTGGGTACTTTACGTTTAGGTGTTGCTACTATGTCTGTCTTGGACGGTCTTAGTATTGCTTTCACGGGAAGTAAAGGTGCGCGGGAAACTATTGAATATGCGTATAATCTTTGCACTGATTCAGGGTTTGTAGCGAAAGTTCTTGCGACTAAAGGTGTAAAGGTTTTGAAGAAAGTGGGTGTCAAGGTTGGTTCTCCAATTAAAATGATGCTTTGTCAACGAATTAAATCTTTAAATGAGTTAGAACGAAATATTAAAGGTAAGATGGTGGTTGAGGAGAAGTATGATGGAGAAAGGTTACAGATACATTTTGATGGTAAAAATGTGAAAATTTTTTCTCGAAGGTTGGATGATATAACTAAACAGTTTCCTGACGTGGTCAGGGTAGTGAAAAAGCAGTTAAAGGGACTAAATTTTATAGTGGAGGCTGAAGTGGTTGCGTGTAAAAAAGGGGTATTACAACCTTTCCAGTTATTGATGAGGCGAAGGCGTAAGTATGATGTTGAAAAATATGTTAATCAGATACCTGTGTGCGTTTTTCTTTTTGATTTATTATATCTGAATAATAGGACTTATATCAATAAAAAGTATACTGAAAGACGAAAAGCTTTAGAACGGATAACGAAAGAGTCTGTAAATCTTAAATTGGCTTTACAGGTACAAACTGATAATCTTGACATGGTTACTAAATTTTTTAATAAATCTTTGAAACGGTATTGTGAAGGTATAATTATCAAGTCAATGGCTGAAGATTCTGTCTATAGGCCTGGTGCAAGGGGAAAGCTCTGGATTAAATGGAAAAAGGATTATGTTAAAGGTTTGATTGATACTGTTGATGTTGTAGTGGTAGGAGCTTTTTTTGGAAAAGGTAGAAGGAAAGGTAAATACGGTGCATTGTTATGTGCAATATATAATTTTAAATTGGATAAGTTTGAAACTATAACTAAGCTGGGGACAGGGTTCACTGATAAAGTTCTTGCTGAGATTCCTGGAAAGTTTTCTAAGTATGTAGTGAAATCAAAACCTAAAAATTTGAGTAGTAAAATGAAAGCGGACGTATGGTTTAAGCCTGAGGTTGTTGTTGAAATAGTTGGTGCAGAATTAACTAAAAGTCTTTTGCATACTGCTGGAGCGGGTTATGCTTTACGTTTTCCACGTTTTATTAAGTGGAGACTTGATAAAGGTCCAAAGGATACTACTTCATTAAAAGAAATTAAAAAGTTGATTAAAAATTAAGTTTATTTTTTTTCAAAAAAATAGAAGCCTGATTCTTTTGCAATTTTTTGGTTTGTAGCCATAAAGTTTGGAACAATATCTTTTTTAAATAATATTTTTCCGTCTTCAATAAAAAAGTAAGTGTCAGGAGAAACAGTGCCGTTTTTATCTTTCATTTCAAAAACATCTAAAGAGTTTCCCCAGCCATAGATCGTATGAGACGCGACTTCAGTAATGTTAAGCGATTGACAATCTTTTCTTACTGTAAGATCTGCGTCTTCTTTTTTGTCAGAGAATTTTATCTTTACATCTTGTTTAATTTTTATATTCGTAGCATGGGAAAAGATTCCTTTACTTATATTTTGGTTATCACCATTTTTAATTTTAAATTCAATAAAGAAACGTTGTAAGGTCTTAAGAGCGAATTCGTCGGCGTCTTGGGTGTTGTTGGTGCCGCATTCAATAACAAATGAAGGTATATCTTTTGTTTGTTCTATCATTGCACCTAAAGGGATGTCGAGTTCGAATATGTATGGTACGAACTTTTGTGCAATTTCTGAACTTTTTGAATCGACGGTCATGCAATGTGGTGGAGTATTTTGTGCGGTAAATGAATGCAGGTCAAGAACTGCTATTAATGGAAGAGTTTTGAAGAAATCAAGAAGTTCTCTAGAAGTTAGTTCGAGTTCGGTTTGAGGATTATTGACCCATGTTCGATTAAAGTTTTGTTTTCCCGGGATAAGTCTATTTGAGAAATATGGTTCGATTTTTGCAGATGCTACATTTCCAATAAAAAAGTAGACGTCTATAGGGTATTGTTGTTCAGAGTTTATCTCTTTGAGTATTGCTCTGAAACCTGAAGGTTCATTGCCGTGGATAAGGGAAGATATAAGAACTGCTTTTGAACTGTCTTTGCCTTTTACTTTGAAAATGCTGGGTTTTTCTAATTGAAACAGTGCTTCAATTTCTGTAAGGCCTTTAATCTTTTCAATATCTTCAAATAAATCGTATTTCATATTAGTTTTAAGTGCGTGTTTTTATATAAAACCTTTCGTTGATAAACCGGTTTTGTGAAAATTCTCTCGTTCGCCTGCTCGAATAGTGAGTGAAATAATTTTAAATAATCTCGCATCAATACTGTCTTACTCGCACTGTGTTCGAGCAATGCTCAGTAATATTATATATTGCCGACCATTACAAATAGCACCTTGGCTCACTGGCCAGTATAGGCGAGACTTTTTATTAAACCTAATAAACCAAAACATTTATATTATCTTTTTCTTATTATTCTTAATAAAAAAATAGAGGTGTGTATGAAATTTATAAAACCTATGTTGGCATCACGGGGAAATGTTTCTGATCTGGAAAGGAAAAGATATATTTTTGAACCGATGCATGACGGTGTCAGGGTTATAGTTTACAAGTATAAAAGTAGTCTGAAGATATTTGATTCTGTGGGGAAGAATATAACTAGATTGTTTCCTGAATTATTAAGTCTAAGTAAATATGTTGATGTAAAAGAGTGTGTTTTGGATTGTGAGATTGTTATTTATAGTAAAGGTAGGCCGGATTTTCAAAAGCTTAAGGAAAGGTTCTTGTTGAAAAGGAAGGAGATAGCTAAGATTTCTAAAGATATTCCTGCAGTTTTAGTGGTCAAAGATATTTTATATAAAAATGGTAAGAATCTGAGAAATCTTTCATTAATGAAACGTAAAGAAGTTTTAGAGAATACTGTTGCAGAGACAAATCTTTCTGAAGTAGTGTTTTATTCTGATCACGGGAAAAAGTTGTGGAAGCAAATGTTGGAGAAAGGGTTTAGAGGAGTTATTGCGAAGTATAAATCTGGTAAATATGTTTCAGGTAAAACAGTTTCCAGCTGGTTGTGTGTAGGATTATGAAATTTATTAATGTAAGGGTTATAATAATATGAAGGGTATCAATGTAAAGGACCTTGTAGCGTATATATTATTAAGTTTTTTTCTTGTATTGTTTTTTGGGTTTGTTTTTTATGAGAAAATAGGGGCTGGAGTGATTGCTTTCGGTGGTGTTGCATGGGTTCTTCTTGCTATTGGTTTTTATCAAGTTCATAAGAAAGAGAAACATAAAAGGTATGATTTCTTGGAACATTATAATGTAATCCTTGCTTCTGTGATTGGTGCCGTAGCTACTTATTATTTAAGTGTTAATTTAGGTTTTGGTGCTGTAATTGGAGCAGGAGTAGTAGGGGTTGCATCTGTATATGTATGTAAAATATGGAAATGTGCAAAAGATCTTCCACCGCCTGCGTACATGGGTGCTTTTGTTGGAATGAGTGCGCCATTTGTTTTAAGTTCTTTGTGGTTCGTTGCTTTAGCTGGAGTGGTTGCAGGAGTGATATATGCGTTGTCGCATGAAGTTTATACTGGGATGGGTGGAAAATTGGGAACGATTGCGTTTACAGGTACAGCAATAACAGTTTTTGTGTTGGGGTTGATTTTATGATTGAACAGACTATAACCTTGATTGTTGTTAGTATAATGGGTGCGGTTTTGACGTATGATTATAGTGTCAGAGTAAAGAAAGGACCTGTACTTGCTTCTGCGTTGTTATCGCTTATAGTTGGGTTAGTATTTTATTTTTGTCCTCAACTTACAACGCCTGAACTTGCTAAGTCTATACCTGTAGCTTTCATAGGTGCATCGTTCGCAGGGATGGCGTCTTCAAAGACTATACCTGCAAAATATATGGTTTTTGCTGGGTTCGTGTTCGGTTTAATATTTGTGAACACTTCAAAGTTTTTTGCAGGGTTTGGCGGCGGACTCGGAACAACTGCCTGTTTATCGTGTGCAATGACTCTTGGATTGATGTATATATTAAACAAAAAATGAATAAATTAGAAAATAGTAAATAAGAAAAAATAAAATTATTTTTTAGAAAATTCTTCTGCGCATTTATCAGAACAGAACCTGTACATTTCGCCGTCAATTTCTTTTTCGATAATGTTTTCTTCAAGAATCTTGCTACATGTATCGCATTTAGCTAGTTGACCTTTACCTTCGGCGCCTTGCATGAAACCTTCTTCTTCAGCTGAGATTTCTCCATCTTCAACAAGGTTTTCGCGTCCTTCTTCTGTATAAACGTCTTCGTTTTTTTCGCCAGTCTCCATATCTTCTTTAATTTGTTCTTCAGTTTTATCTTCGGTGAACTGTTCTGGAGCTCTGTGTTGATCATCTAATTTTTCATTTGACATTTTTTGTTCCCTCGTTAGCTTTAATTTCAAGTGGATCTGCTGTAGGTGCTGTAGTTGGTGTTGCAGATTCCATCCTTGATGCCCATGCTTTAACTAATATCTCTCCATATGCTCTTCTATACTTAGTGGAATCTTTTAGTCTAGTCATTTCTGCTTCTTTAGAATCTAAATAGGTAAAATCTTCTGAATGTATATGGCCTGAGCCATGGAATCTTGAATCATAATGTTCGTCTGCCATACTCTCAAAATTTTGAAATGGGTTTATATGTTTTTCTCTTTTATTATATAGTAAACGATAGAAACCTTTAAATACAGCATATTAAATCTTCAAATACATGGTAAAAGTACATACTAGGACAAAGAGAAAGTTTGGAAGAGGTAAAGGTACGAGTTTTGGGTTTAAGTTTAAAGTTACTAATCTAGTTAAAAAGAACAGACCAAAGACTTTTGCAACCGAAGAAGGAGCTAATAAGTATGCTGCTGAGAAAGGTATTAAAAATTATTCTTTGAAAAAGGTTAAGAAAGATAAGAGATTTCAAGTTGTTGAGACAGTGGCAAAGAAAACAGTTGCGAAAGCTGCTACAAAAGTAGTTGAGAAGCCTGTAGCGAAACCTGTTGAAAAACTAGCTGAGAAACCTGTTGCAGTAGAGAAAAAACCTGTTGCGCCAGTAGAGAAAGCTTAAAATAAGATTGATTACTTCTGTTTAGTTTATGGTTGCCTTTATTGATACTTTGATACCTGCTTTCTTTATTCTTGTGATTGGTAGTTTGTTGGGTAAGAAGTAGGTATAGTGTTTGTTGTTGGTTTTATATTTTTTATAGTTGGCTCTTTATATTTATTAGGGTAATGAGGTTCGTGAGTTAGCAAGATGTAGGTTACCATCCCTGTTAAAGCTGCGGTAGCTAATGCTATTGTTAGACATGTAGGTCTGAAACCTCTTCTTTCAAGTCCTGGAAAAGTATCTTCGTCCTGTTGTTGTCTTCTTTCTGGACCGTCATAGTAAATATGTACGGATTTTAGAATGTCTTTCAGTGTCATGATTTTTTGTTAAATAGATTGTCAAAGTTAGGGAAATGTACTACTTTAATTTTTCGAGTATCTGCATAAACTTTACTTACGGATTTTTCATTGTTAAGACTGTATATTGTTTCTGCGTACATAGGTGCTAAACTTATCTCATGATACCAAGGATGGTTTTTTGAGAAATTGTTTGGACGAGATATTGAATCTGTAGTAATTAGTTTCTTAATCAATCCATTGTGATATAGTTTATCTAATGTATTTATTGCTTCTCCGCTTAATATTGCATGACTGCAAGCAAGGTAAATAGCTACAGGTTTTCTTTTAGCAATCTTTTCGACAAGACGTTTGATTGAACCGCCTGTATCTATCATGTCGTCAACAGCAAGAACAACAGCGTTTCGGGAGATTGCTTCTTCACCAACCAGCATTACCTCGTCAACAGTGTTGTCTAAAGAATAGTTTCTGTGCTTGTCACCAATCACGACTCTGCCCCCTATTTTTCTGGCATAGTATCTAGCTTTTTTAGCTCCGCCCGCATCAGGGCTTGAGACTACTTTTCTGTAAATTACTTTATTATATCCTTCTTTTCTTAGTTCGGTTTCAATTTCTGGAACAAGAACGTTTGAAGCTCTTAAATTTTCGGCGCTGACATCATAGAATTCTGCAATCTGTGGTGAGTGAAGATCTGTAAATATTGCATGGTTAAGACCTATAACTTGGTCAATGGTTGCAATAAGTTTTGCAGTAGAGGCTTCACGTTCTCTTGAATGGTCCTGGCGTGAACCGACCATATAAGGGCAAAGCAGAGTTACGCGTTTTGCCCATTTTGCAAGTGTATAAGCAGTAAGCCAACCTTCAACAAGGTTGTCGTTAACAGAACGTTCTTTTCTTACTCTTTTAATTATTTCTTCAATTTCGTTGGTATCGAAAGCGCGTTCTTTTTGGTTCTGTCTTCTTACATTTCTTCCAAGGCCTTGAATTATGTCGGTAAGTTCTGGTCTGGGTTCGTAAGGTGAATGTACTAAGTATACGTCTTGGCCACGTACGCTGTTTACGATTCGCATATCTTGATCGGTTAGTAGAGTATTACGTTTAAGAATAAGTTCTTGGTCTGTAATAGAATCGTCATCATCGCGTCTTGATTTTTGGCGTTTGTAATCAGAAATTACTATATGAAGTTCTTCGTTACTGAAATCTTCAATCTCAATATGTCGTAAACAGAAATGTCCTGACTTATTACCAAATAGGTGCCTGTTGAAAGCTTTAATCATGTCAATATGTTTTCGTTCTTCAAGAATTAATGGGTTCCATTCTTCATCAGCTATCCGATGATTTCGTGCATATAGTACTTTGGAAAGTTCAAACGCGATTTTACTACCTAAACTTTTTCCAGAACGAGTTGCGAATATTACAGGCATTGCCATTTTCTTGATAAAAAATCTTTTTTGGTAGTATAAATACATTTGTGTATTGAAAACTATACGTATAAAACTCAATATTGTTTTCGCAAACTTTTTAAATGAATAGCACTTTTAAAAACGCTATGATAAAAACAACTATTCCATTGATTTCTGTAGCGCTTTAGAGCCTGCTCTAGCTATACGCGAGTTTTTATCTTTGTTTTTGCGACCAGAGAGTGCTCTCTACGTTTTTTTGTTTTTACTCTTCAAAAAGTGTTACAAAAATTAATATACTCCACAAAACGAGGTTATTGCAAAATGAAACCAATAATTGAAGTAAAGAATTTGAGAAAAGTGTACAAGACCCACAAACGTGAGCAAGGATTGCTTAACGCTATCAAGTCAATGATTAGACGGAAGTATGAAGTTAAGGAAGCTTTGCAGGGTGTTAGTTTTACAATCAATAAAGGTGAAGTAGTAGGTTTAATAGGACCTAACGGTGCAGGAAAATCTACTACTATTAAAGCTCTTTCCGGTGTATTGTATCCTACCTCTGGCAAGGTTCGAGTTATGAATTTTATACCTTGGGAAGATAGAGAACGTTATGTTAAACATCTTGGAGTTGTATTCGGACAGAAGCATCAGTTATACTGGGACATCCCTGCTTTGGACACGTTTTACTTGTTTAGAGATTTGTATGATCTTGATAATCGTGATTTCAAAGAAAGATTGGATTTCATGATTAAGTATCTTGAGGTTGAAGAGGTTGTTAAGAAGCCTGTACGTGATTTATCTTTAGGAGAAAGAATGAAATGTAAGTTAATAGCTTCGCTAGTGCACAATCCTGAGATGGTGTTTCTTGATGAGCCGTCCATAGGTTTAGATGTGATTGCAAAGGATAAGTTAAGAGATTTTGTGAAATCTGTTAACAAGGAGCAGGGAACTACTTTTATCATTACAACGCACGATATGCAGGATATTGAAAAGTTGTGTAAGAGAATTATCATCATAAACCATGGCGAGGTTGTGTATGACGGTTTATTGGAAAATATTAAGAAAAAATATTTTCAGAATAAAGTGTTAGACGTGAAACTTGATGAACCCATGAAAAAGCAGTTTAAGATGGCTGGTTGTAAGATACTTAAGAAGGCTAAGTATGAAATAGTGATAGAGGTAGATACTTCAAAGCAAAGTATCAGGAAAGTGATAGATTACATGTTAAAGAATCTTGAGTTTGCTGATATTGTAATCTCGGATCCGCCTATTGAAGAAATTATTCAAAAGATATACAAGGAGAAAAAGAAATGAGTTATCTTCGGCAGTTGAAAGGACAGATTAATGCAGGATTTAAAACTGCGTTAGCTTACAGGTTTGACTTTTTTGTAACCTTGTTCACAGCTCCGATTAGTTTGATAATTTATTACTTTTTATGGAAAAGTATATTTGAATATTCTGGGGCTGAAATCATTAACGGGTTTACGTTTACTGCAATGGTGAGTTATTATGTACTTAACATGATTGTTGGATTTTTTACCTGGTCAGATGTAGAAAAATGGATGCAGTTTGATATTTTACGGGGCGAGCTAGTGTTTGAGTTATTAAAACCTGTAAGGCATATGACTTCAGCTATCTGTTTTGAAGGTGGGATGAATTTGTTAAGTATTATTATACAAGCGATCCCTATATTGGCTGTAGGTATTTTGTTTTTTGCAATGCCGGCTGCAAGTATAATCAACTTTTTATTGTTCATAGTTGCGTTAATAGTTGCTTATCTAATTTATTTCATGATAAGTTATATCATCGGAGTTGCAGCGTTTTGGTTGAAAAGAATAGATGGTTTGCACAGGGCAAAGAAACCTATCATTACATTTTTAGCAGGAGGTTTGATACCTTTAACTTTTTTCCCTGAAGGTTTACAGGCTGCGTTAAAGTATTTGCCGTTTCAGTATGTTAGGTTTATTCCTATTAACATATATTTAGGGAATTTTGGGGTGTTAGAGAGTTTAGAGTTTATAGGGATAGGTTCAATCTGGGTACTTGGTCTGTATATTTTGATAAGGTTTATGTGGAAAAGGGCAATGAATAAGTTTACAGGTGCAGGAGTATGAAATTTAATAAGATTACGAAAACGGATTTAGGGAAAATAGTAAGCATGTATAATCTTGGTAAACTTCAAAGTTATAGTAAATTTGATCAAGGTATAATTAATGATGTAACTAAGATAGTTACTGATACTGGTGAATATGTTGTTCGTGCCTGGAATCCTAATTTTGGAAAGAGAGAGGATAAGAGATTTGAGATTAATCTTTTGAGAAAATTGCATGAACGAGGTTTAATGGTTCAAGAGCCTGTTAAATGTGGTGAAGGGTATCTTGTTAAGTATAAAGGATTAGACCTTGCAGTTTTTCATTATGTTGAAGGAGAATCTATACTGAATCTTTCAGTTAAACAAGTTGCAAAAACGGGTGCTTATACTGGGCAAATGCATAGGATTATTGAAGGGTATAGACCGAGAGGAAAGCGTGGTAAGAGTACCTTGAAAGGTTTTAAGAAACATGTTGCCAGGATTAGTGATTGGTTAAGAGCTGAACCTTTGAAGGATAGTGATAAGTTTTTTAGGGCTGTAGATGAAACTTTTAAGAATTTGAAATGGTCATCAGGTTTACCTAAAGGTGTAATACATAACGATATTAACCCGGGAAATGTATTATTTAAGGATGGCGAAGTTGTATGTTTGATAGATTTTGATTGTAGCAGGTATGAACATTTAGTAAATGATGTTGCTGTTGGTATGAAATGTTTAGGGTTTTACGATGATGGAATTGATTTTGTTAAGATGAAAGCTTTCTTGAAAGGTTATAATGATGAACGAAGGATGTTGGCGTCAGAATGGGACAGTTTATATGATAAGATACGTGTAGAGGCTTTATTACGTGGTATGTACGGTATATCTGCATCTTTACGAGGGGATACTAAAAAAGGTTGTAATAGTAAATCTATTAAAAATTTAAATTTATTGAATCAAATTACTAAGCGCGAGTTTATGAGGCGAGTAAAATGAATAAATATCTAAAAGTATGGTTTCGGGCTATCGGATTAGAGCTGAGCAGGCATATGGCGTATAAAGCTAACTTTATCATGAAAGTGTTAGCGGTAATGATTATGGATTTTGTTGGACCTTTAGTAGTTTTATTGATTTATCAAAGTACTCCTGGTATACCTGGCTGGACATTTCCTCAATTTATATTGTTTCAAGGTACCTTGACGTTGATATTCGGTATAGGGCACATGTTTATGGTAATGATACCTGTGCAATGTATAGAAGAGATTAGAAGTGGAACCTTTGACAAGATTCTTACAAAACCGTTCAAGCCTTTGACTTATCTTACTTTAACATCGGTTGATATAGATGGTGTAGGAGAGGTAATAGTTGGTCTTGCATTGATAATTTGGGCATTTGGTGCTTTGAATTTAGGTTTTGGAGTGAATTTCTTGTTTTATTTGGCGTTGTTAGCAGTGGCTTTATTGTTTGAATATTCGGCGCACGTATTAATAGCGTCAATGGCGTTTATTGCAGTAAAGTCTTGGGCATTGTTTGATGTATTGTTTAGGTTGAAAATGTTCGGGAGGTATCCTGCTTCCATCTATAACCCTGGATTGCAAATGTTTCTTACATTTATATTTCCAATAGCGATAGCTGCTTTTTATCCTGTAGAAGTATTACTTAAAGGAATGAGCATATCGGTACTGTGGGCTGTATTAGCTGTAGTTGGATTTTCTATAGTTACAAGACTATTCTGGGCATATGCTATGAAGAAGTATACAAGTGCCGGTGGATAGAATGGTTTCTACTGTTTTGGTAATGAAGAATAATCTTAAGAAGTTTTATTATTTTAGCTTTGTTAGTGTTTTTATTCTTTATGTACCATTTATTATTTATTATTTTCAAAGTTTAGATCTTGGTTTAGGTAAAATTGCGATTTTGGTAAGTACGACTTCTGTTGTTAGATTAATATTTGAGATACCTTCAGGGTATGTTGCAGATAGAATAGGTCGAAAAAATTCTATGCTTATCGGTGCAATATTTCAATTAATAGGGATGGGTGTACTTTTTTATGCTTCTAGTTTTTCAATTATTTTTATTGCGCATATTGTATTGGGTTTGGGCTTTGCATTTTTATCAGGGGCAGATTCTGCATTTCTTTATGATACCTTGCTTGTTTTGAAAAGGGAGAAGGATTATAAAAAAGTAGAAGGTAAAGCTAGATTCTTCGGTGGTGTATCGGGTGTGATTGCTGGTGTTGCGGGTTCACTTGTAGTAACTTTAAGTATTCGGCACACGATATTGTTTTCTATCTTTGTACAGTTTATTAGTATATTAGTTGTTTTAAGTTTTACAGAACCTTCAAGGCATAAGTTAATTGAAAAGTTACCGTTTAAAGAAGAATTGTTTAAGTTTAAAAATATTATAATTAAATCTTTACATAATAAAAAGTTGTTAGGTTTGTTTGTTTATGCGTTTATTGTGATGGGTGTAGCGGATACTATCTGGATTAATTATCAGCCATATTTTAGGGCTATCAATCTTCCAGTGGTTTGGTTCGGGATATTGTTTGCAGCATTTTCAGTTATGACTGCGATAAGTGCGCTTAAAGCTGATTATATTGAAAGAAAGTTTGGTGTATCTGGTTCGTTATTGTTGATGCCTTTATTATTAATCGGAGCTTTACTTTTTGCAGGGATGTTCTTTGTATGGTTTGGACTGTTCTTCTTTTTATTAAGAGAAGTGGTGAGGGGTATGAGTTTCCCGGTTTTGAATGATTATGCTAATAAAATCGCTGCGTCGCATGAACGTGCTACAGTTTTATCTGTGCAAAGTGTATTCGGTCAATTAGGGTTTGTTGTTATTGCGTTGTTGTTCGGGTTTCTGGGTGATGCTTTCGGGTTAAGAAGTATGTATTTAGTTTTAGGGTTAGTGTTGCTG
>JAYENX010000019.1:0-4138 GCA_034722435.1 Nanobdellota archaeon
TGCGTTGTGGCATGATTAGTCTTTAGCTATTAGGAAATATCCTTTTTTGCCTACATATTTCTTTGGTACCAGTATCATTGCTCCGTTTCCGATTGGTTTTACTTTTCCTTCTACTATTGCTGTTATTTCGTCTTCTAGTTGATATTTTCCTTTGTTTAGTGTTATTTTTTTCATCTTACAAAACCGAAAGGTTTAAACATATTTAAACTTATTGTTTTTGTTTATGGTAAAAACAAAACGATGGGGCAAAAAATACGAAGATAATCGTAATTGGAAAAAATACAACGAACGCTTAATCAAACGTGGAGAATATTATCTTAATCCAAGATTCCTTGAAACTTGGATCGATGAAATCAAAGAACTCAATCATTGTAAGGTTGGTCAACCATTCATGTATCCAACTTCAATGATAGAATTTCTTGCAATTCTCAAAGCTAAAAGTTTTGATTATCGGTCATTAGAAGGAATTCTTAAAGCATTATCAAAAAGATTAGGTAATTTTCCTGTGATGAGTTATAGCCAAATAAGACGTAGAATTAAACAACTAAAATTTACTTTCAAACCGAAGAGTAATCATTTAATCACTGGAAGTGATGGTACAGGAATGAAAGTAAGTAACCGTGGTGAGTGGATACGACAAAAATGGCAAGTTCGACGTGGATGGGTAAAAGTAGTAATTTTAGGAGATGTCAAAGGTAACATTGTTGATATTCGCATAGGTAACGAAGAACTCGATGAGAACAAAGCTCATCGAGGAATGCTTCGAGCAAATGCACGAAGCATTGACAAGAACCTTGGAGACGGACTCTATGATGCAAAAGATAATTTTAGACTATACGAGAAACTAAAGATTGAGCCTGGACTGAAAATTCGATCAAATGCCAGCACAAAAGCAAAGGGTTGCATGGCAAGAAAAAAAGAAGTAATCAAATACAAAGAACAAGGATACAAGCAATGGGCACAAAACGTTAATTATGGTCTCAGATGGCCAAGCACTGAAGGAATCTTCTCCGCTGTAAAAACCATTTTTGGAGAAACACTAAGCTGTCACAAAAAAAGAAATCTTTACCACGAAGCAAAAATGAAATTCTGGGCTTATCAAACAATTAAAGATGTTTACTAGCCGATAGGCTACAAAATAGTAACATCCTAGCAAAAGCTCTCTTAAAATTCAAGAATCATGCCACAACGCAGATAGAGCGTAAGTAGAAAGTCCACTTTTTCTTAATTTTGGATGAAATTTGATCAAAAACGAAAGTTTTTAATAGTTTTAGTATATACTATTCTATACTATGAGGAAATTTGAATATAAAGAGAATGAATTTTCAGTGAAATCAAAAGTTGATTTCTTTTTTGAAAAGAAAATTACTAAGTTTGGTAATGGTGCAAAGATTGATGCACCTAAAGAATTTATTGGGAGGAGAGTGATAATTCTTGTCGAGAAAAAAAGAACTTCTAAGTCTAAGTAAAAGAGAATTGATTAGACGTTTTCTTAACCTTGAAGAAGAACTTCAAAAGATTAAGAATTACCTCAAAGCATTTGATAATCCTCATACTCCTTCTTCAAAGCAGTTAAAGAATAACACTAAAGAAGAAGATTCAGATTCTGAAGAAACTGAATCAGAAGACTATTCTTCTGATGAAGAAAATAAAAAACCTCGTTTCCCAGGTAAACCTAAAGGTGGTAATGGTGGTGGAATTAAATTACCAAAACCTGATAAAATCGAAGAGCATAAACTTGATATTTCGCCAATCTCAGGATTACCTCTAGGTAATCCTGTTGGTTATCGTGTTAAGACAATAGTTGATTTTCCTGACAAACCCATCCAAACAATAGAACATAGATTTATGCAATATGAAGATCCAAAAACTGGAGAAATTGTTGAAGCAAAATGCGATTTGCCAAATAGTATTTATGGTAAAAACTTACAAAGTATAGCAATTATGCTCAAGAATATTACTAATTCTCACGAGAAAATCGCTGATTTCTTACGAGAACTTGGTGCTCCAAGTTTTAGCCATACCACTGTTAAAGATATTGCAACAAGATATATTTTTGCTTTAGAACCAGATCAAAAAAAGATTCTTTCAAATATCAAAAAAGAATCTTACATGCATTCTGATGAAACAGGATTTAGAGTTGATGGAATCAACAAATATGTTTGGGGGATATTCACTAAAACAAGAGCAATTTTTATGGCAGGAAAAAGTCGTGCACATAAACATTTCAAAAAACTAATAGCAAACTTTAAAGGAGTATTAGTCGTCGATGGGTATGGGGGATATGACTATTACAAATTAAAACAACGTTGCTGGGCACACCTAATAAGAGATTTTAAAGATTTAGCCAAGGATAATCCCGAAATTGATAATCAACTTCGTAGATTGTTAATTCTTTATGAAAAATTAAAAGAATTAAACACTGGACCACCTGATGAAAAAGAAATTGAAAAAGTAAAATGGATCTTTAATGATATTGTTACTTGTTTACATACAATTAAAGGAGCTACTAAACTAGAAACATTAATCAAAAATGGAGGAGACGATTGGTTTACAGCATTATATTATTCTGAAGTTCCACTTCATAATAATCATGCAGAGCGAGAACTTCGCTCAGTTGTTTTACTTAGAAAAACAATAGGTTGCATTAGAAATTGGAAAGGGCAAAGGTGGATAGATGTCGTGATGTCAGTAATCCACACATGGAAATTACAAGGACAAAATATATTCCAAAATCTAAGAATTGTTCAAACCTAACTTTCTACTTACTCATTCAGTATCTCCGCTGAGAATTAACTACTCTTAAGATAAAAGAAAAATCCAACAACCGGAGCTGTCAGATTTTTCTTTGAATTAAACTTGAGCTACCTGACATCATTCATATACAAAAGCATTTCTATTCCCTTGTTAGGGAATACATGGATCAGCGCCTTGTGCGCTGATATAGCTGAAGCTGCCAGAACCAATTCTTATGTTGAAACTATCAGCAATAAGGCAGATACCATTCATAAGTATGCGTCTTTCTCTGATGAGACATCAATAAAAAGAGCATATGAAGTAAGCATTAGGTCCTTTCTCAAGATTCTTAGCATCAGTAAAGTTGAGCTTGCTATCGACGGTAAAAAGGACTTATATTATGGCAATAAATCCGGACTTAATGTTCGGAACATTAAACATGAGCATGGTGCTGAACAAGCATGGGAATATATTGTAGTCTCCATAGTATGCCCCTGTAAAATTCCTTTGATGGCAGTTAGGTACAGTCAAGGAGATGACCTTGCAAAAATCTGCATAGAATTGCTTGAATACGTCAAGAGTTTGCCTATCAAAATCAAGAAAGTAATGTTTGATAGGGGATTCTATATTGCACATCTTATTGACTTTCTTGAATCAAATAAAGGCAAGGATTCCTTGCCTTATTTGATTCTTGTACGACGAGACAAAGCAATAAAGCGATATATTGAGCAGACAAAAGGAAATCTTGGGGTTTTCAAACATCAGTTTAAGTATCAAAAAGAGAAATCAAGTTGGAAACCCAGTACAACGATAGTTGTTTGCCCAAAGGCTGGAAAAAGAAGAGATGGTTCATATTATGATATGATTTTTGCTACAAATCTAAAACCAAGTCGTGGATTGATTGAACAATACCGACGAAGATGGAATATTGAGACCGAATTTAGAATAATGGAAGAAGCAAAAATCAAGACAAAGAGCAATAATCCGACAACCAGATTATTCTATTTTCTGTTACGTGCGTTATTCATAATAATATGGCTCATTAATAGCATATTACGAATACATCGAACCTTCAAGTCATACTTAAGATTGGTTGAAAGAGAACTAAGAAAATTTGAAGTCTTCAAACCACCTCCTATCAAGCCTGTTTTCTGACTTTTTACGCTAACACGTTAGCGTAAGCGCCAACAACAATGGCGCAGGACGGAGTGTAGAAGGATTTTCCATACGTAAGTGTGGGAAATTCTTTTACGCAGTAGGGCATTTGCGGGAGCAAATGGCCGTCTGCTGCCTTTGTTGTTGGCGGAGCTGTAGCGTACAGGAACAAAAGGATTTTTAAATAGCGGAGATACTGATACTATGAAAGAACTATTATATTAAGTTATGGTATTTAGGACAGAGC
>JAYENX010000020.1:0-4040 GCA_034722435.1 Nanobdellota archaeon
TCAAAAATAATTCAATTTCTGTTATCAGAATTTTACATTTATTTATCGCTTGTTTAGCAATCGCATACTCCATCCTGTTGCCATAATATGTTAAAGAATTTCTTTTGTACCTTAGATCATTAAAGATCAAATACAGTTCTTCTTTTTTCATTATGTCTCTTAAATAAAATCCTATACAAAGATGATTTAAGATGTTAAATCCTTTTTTAAAAGTAATTGCTTGCAATAATTCAAGTGTCGATGTGTAATAATCTTCAAACACATAGTTACAGTTCTTTTCATTAATTTCAGCTATGACACTTATCCTCTCTTTTGCAGTCTCTATAAGAGATTCTGCTCTTTTTACGTCAGGAGAAACTATTCTCGCATCATTGTTTACTATACAATCATCCCATGATGCATTTTTCATTTGAACACCTCAACAAAACTATTCAAGGTGATTCCATTTACAATGTTATTTGCTAGATGAGGATTTGATACCTGTTTTATATTTTTAAATTTGAAAATCTGAATCTTCCTATTTAACAATTTTTCAAATTTCTTAAGATTTAATTCTTTTTTTGACAATGATTCTATGTATATATCTATATCGCTCTTCTCAAGGTCTTCACCTTTTGCAAACGAACCAAAAAGAACTATTGCTGGATTGCTCAACTCTTTTCTCAAATATTTAATAATGTTTGATTCAAAGATTTCCTTTATATTGAAAAGTCTTTTTTCCAAAAGATAAATTTTATTTGTTTTATCAGCAGTGTAGAAAACCACATTTCCTATCCTTATTATACCCAGTATTCCTTCATCCATTAATTCCTTGCAGTATCTAATAACTGAAGGCAAAGAGAGTTTCAAAGTTCTTTCTATCCCCCTCACTCTTAACTTCGCAGTAGGATTTATGAAAAAGTATTCTTTTATGATCTGTTTGATACTTATTTTTATCATTTGATATGTATTAATATCAACTGATATTTAAAGTTATTGGTGAATTTGGGGTTTTTGTGAGTGTTTCCGAGATAAGAATATTTAATGATTAGAAGGATTTGTCTGATTATTGATGAAACTCTCCAGTTACTCAAAATTCAACAAACCTTCTCAAAGGTTACTAAAAAAAGTCCTACTTACATTAACGATGCCAATTTAACTTATAAAAAACACACCACAAGACACTCCCTCTGTCCAGTGCCCTCAAGCTCTCTACTCGACGATTTCTTAAGAATTAGTTTTTTTTCAATACCCACTGGACACTGGACAACTCCGCGTGTGAGCTATTTAAATGAATCTTAACATACTATACATTGAGGTTGGAAACAATCTCAACCCATTTTTTTTGATTCGGCAGGACCCCTCTCGAAACCAAATCCTGCCTAATTTTTTATAATAACCCCCTAAAAAAAACAAACGAGGTGATGCGAATGGTGGACCTTTCCCACAAAACAATTGAAGACCTTTTTTTCAAACAAATGAAATATTTAACCCAAAGAACTTACGGTGCTAAAACCAATTTCATCCCTAAGCACAAGTTCTCGGCGACTGACTTAATGAACACTTTTGACATGCAATTTAGCGACCAATGGATATAAAAAAATTGAGGTGATAAAACATGATGATAAGACAAAAACCCCTGCCAATATTCCAACTTCAAAAAATGTTTGAAGACCTGGAAACCCAACTACATACACGAGGTGAACGCATTCATGCAACTATTTAAACAGATGTTCAAGAGAGACGTTGAGTGTTTGACCTGGTCAGACTATCAAAGAAGAATGGACTTTATTGACAACTTTTGTTGGCAACAATCTGTTCGAAGATCCCATTTTTAAATTTTTTTTATATTCTTCAATCTCCATATTTATATAAAAAACCCGAATTTCTAGTACCTTTATGTCTTCATTCCCTGTTTGGATTGCAAAAAAGATTATAGACCAGCTTTCAAATAGAATTCTTACTGCAACTTATAGAGACCTACCTTTAAAATTCCCTAAAAGTGTGACTGTGCCACGATTTTGTATAGTGGACCATAATATAACCTCTATTGCCGATGCTGTTAACGAGAATCTAGTTGGTCTAAAACGAGACACAGTCTTTAACACCGTCCTCAACACATTACACGAATACGCTACTGGCGAAGAATTATCTTTAATCTTGCGTAAACCTTTGATAGTACATGATAAAACTACGTGGAACATTTACGGTAAAGAAGTCTTAACAGATTTTCAAAATCATAGGTATAAAAGGGCGGACCATTTTGAAGTTAACGGTAACAGTATAGACGAAGTTCTAAACCTTGTCAATTTCGCTTCAGCAGGCATTTTCTCTAAACTCGAAGTCTCACCTTTAGAACACGAACTTCAAGGTTTAAACGAACAACAACGTTATCTGAAAGAAAAATACGGCCAGGTTAGATGCGGCAGGAAACGGTTTAACGTAATTTACGGCGTTGGAGGCGGTAGCGTGATTGACGTTGCACAATACGCTGCTAAACTTCTTAATATCCATTTCATCTCTGTCCCTACCTCTTTAACTAACGACGGTTTCGCGTCACAGTTTTGCGTGCTTAATCTTGACACAGACGGAACCCAAACTCTTGAAGCTAATGTTCCGTTAGGAATAATTGTAAACCTTAGCAAGATCATTGCAAATGACCCCTACTACCATAGAAGAATCAGTGCAGGTATTGGAGACCTACTTTCTAATATAACCGCGTGCCAGGACTGGCAGATAAGTCCTGATAAAGTTGACCCCATCATCAAACATATATCTTTATTCGGCGCAGAATCGGTCATGAAATATATCCACGAGAACGGTTCTTTAGATGCTTGCGCAAAAGATTACACTTTCTTAGAACGTTTAGCTGTAGCTTTAATCCAGAGCGGAGAGGCCATGTCTCGGTACGGTTCAAGTAGACCGGGTTCAGGTTTTGAACATAAACTTTACCATTCATTTAACCAGGTAACTGATTACAAATCTAAAACTATGCACGGCGAACTCGTAGCGATAGGTACTTTGATTTCTGCATACGCACATGACCAAAATTATGAAGAGCTAAAATCTGCTTTTGAAAAGGTCGGTCTCCCGACAACCCTGAAACAACTTAAAACAGTAATCAACATTCCAGATCTAGAACTTGCAATCGCGACAGCCAATAACATCAAACCTGATCGTTACACTATTTTAGAAGAAAAAGGACCCGAATATTTATTAGAATGTTTTCATAAAGTCTACCAATAATCTCTTAAACTTATTTGACCCTTTCTTTTATTCTCTTTTATTTTTATGTTCGATACATCTATACCTACTTGTTTCTTTACATCTATTGCAACTTTCTTTCCTATTAACTGTGCAAGTTCAATAACATCACATTCTTTAAGATCTTTCACTGTCCTTATCCTGTTATTGAACATCTTTCTCGCTCTTACTCTTCCAATATTTTTTAACCTGAGCAAAGTAAGAAGTTCTTCTTTCACGCCATACTTAAGTCTTAACCTTAACTTGATTAACTCTTTTAAAATCTCTTTATACCCTAACAACTTTGTAAGCTCTTCTGCTGCAAACAATAACCAGTTGGCATTATCAATCTTAACACGTACCTCTCCAGGCCGTATTGCATACTTTTCAAGCAAAAACTCTTCATCATTCTCGTCAACCCAGTCAGTCAAGAACAACGCACTTTTTACAGATGCAAGAAACTCGTCATACTCTGATTCATAAACGCTAGGTTCTAGCATCAATATATTAGAATTAAATAATACAATCTTTTCTTGTACATCGTCATACTCTGCTGTTCTAACTTTAAGCAAAGGCCTCATTTCAAGCGTATACGAAACCATTTGTAAAAACGAAAATTCAACAAGCTGCCTTTCTCTACCTCTTTTAATACATTTAATGATATGGTCTGCAGTTAAAGGATCTAAGTACAACTGCGCAACTCGTCTCCCTATTAAAGTTGCTTCATATTTTGGATCTTCCAGTTCATTTGCAGAAGCAAAATCTTCTTCATTAGATTTTATGAACTCGTACCCCTTAAGAAGTTCAAGCATCCTTTC
>JAYENX010000021.1:0-42254 GCA_034722435.1 Nanobdellota archaeon
CCTTTGATACTAAAGCCTGCTAGATCATCATAGAGTTGTAGAGTACAGAACTTAAAAGGTGGCGCAACTTTATTTTTCATTATCCTAACATTAACTACACGTCCTATATGGTTCTCTCCATTCATTATTTTCTTTCCAACTTTTAATTTGATCCTTACAGAGGCATAATATTTTAGTGCTAGTCCTCCGGTAGTTGTTTCAGGATCACCAAAGAATACTCCAATCTTCATTCTTATTTGGTTAAGGAATATAACTGCAGTGTTGGTTCTAGCTATTACAGCTGTTAGTTTTCTCATTGCTTGGCTCATCATCCTGGCCTGGAGTCCCATTTGAGAGTCTCCCATAGACCCCTCTATCTCTTTCTTAGGGACGAGAGCAGCTACAGAGTCAACAACGATCACCCCCACCTCGCCGGACCGGACTAGTTCTTCTACTATCTCTAGGGCTTCTTCTCCGTTGCTTGGTTGAGATATAACTAGTTTCTTAGTATCTATGCCAAGTTTCTTAGCGTACTTTTGATCAAAGGCCATCTCAGCATCCACGAGAGCCACTGTCTCACTGTTAGCCTGCGCTTGAGCCATTATCATGAGGGCTAGGGTAGATTTACCGGAATTATGGACAACAAATTTATTCGCAATATAATTATTATATGGACATTGGCATTTGATATCATACGTTTGTTTAATACCCACATTTTTAATTTTTCTTATAATATCAGTAGTTGCAATAAAATTTAATTTATCACCATTTCTTAATGCATGGAGCTTATTATGTTCTCTCCCGTCTAATAATTCTAAGTTTTCTAACCTATTATCATGTGGAATAAAATTCTTATGATGAATATGATATCCTTTTGGAATTGTTTTTATTTTATTCTTGAATTTCTTTTTGCCATTTAATATGTCAATATAATCATCAAATAAAAGCCCATTCATAAAGGCTTCATAAATAGCATTGGCTTTTTTAACCCTAAAATATGTATATTCTTTTTCAATTATCTTTTTTGGAGCAGTTGGGTGAGACTTTACATATATTTCTTTATATCTAATTTGTGGTACTCTGCCTTTTAACGGGGTATTATCGTGAACATATACTTCAGAACCAACGCTTAATTTACTTAACGGTAAATAATTTCCGTACCCAATATAGAACTTATGGTCTTTAGTACATATAAGTTTCTTACCACTTTGTGTTTCAACTTTAAAACATTCTTTCTTTCCTGTATAAACAACATCAATTATTTTATTTTTTACAATTGCATCATTTTCATTTATAGAAGAGATATAAAAATCAGAATTGATTGTTTGTTTTTTTTGATAATTTCCTGATCCTTTAATCGGAATCTTGTGAAATCTCTGATATAACCTTTCTATGGTCCCACCCTTTGAATTTTGTCTTCTCCCATTTTCTGTTCTCAGCTCATAAGGAATAAAAGTGTCGCCCACAAGACAACTTTCTTTTCCAAATATTTCTGTCACACGACCTTTAGGAATACCTCCTATTCCAAGAGCGAGATCAAGAGATAGTATACCTGTAGGGATGTGACCAATCTTAATGCTTTTAAAGTCTGTATGGGACATAATAACATCAGATCCAAAGCGAGATTTAATGTTCTCTATTGCTTGAATTAGTCCTTCTTTTTGTTTTGTTTTTTTAGGCATAGTATTATATTAGTTTTTTATTTTAGAAACTAAAAATCCTTTTTGACCCGGCTTAAAAGAACAATCTCTTTGTCCTTTAGGTGCTAGTCTGCCATTATTTAATCTATATCTTGTTCTTCCGGCACTAACAATATTACATTTATATTTTTCAAAGCTTTTATGTGGGATCTTAACGACAATGTGTTTGCCAGTATTAAAGATATTGCAATTATCTAGATTAAGAATTATTCCGATATCTTTATTTAGATAGTCTCTAAGTTTGTTGATGATGTAGTTTATCATAATTATTCAATAAATTGTTCTAAATATTTAATTGGATCTTCACATAGAACCATTTCCTGTAGATGATATTGCCATATCTCTCCACAATATGTAGGTACTTCTTCGTCAGAGAGCATCCAGTTTTGTAGATCTAAGAATTTAGGTTCTGTTTGGGTTTTTTTCCAAAATGCCTTAGCAAAATCGTGAGAGAAAATAATAGATTCTAGTCCAATCCCTTTTTCCATTATATTATATTGTTCAACTTCTTTTCCAATCCAATCAAAAATAGTATCATCATCAAAACCATTCCTAATTGCTTGCATTATTGCCTCTTTTAATATTTCTTTATTTGTCATAATTTAATAGTTTTTAAAATCTCTTTTATAGATTTATCTGCCCACTCTCTATCACTATCTTTCTCTTTTTCGGATAATGCTTTATAATTAGTTTCTATTTGTCTCATCCATCTTTCTTGATTTTCAGAAGTTAAGTTTTTAAGCATATAATCCGTCCAATGAACCCATTGTTGATGTTCTAAGTCTGCTAATTTTTCTCTGCTTTCTTTAATTGTTTCCTTTATCCTTTCCCTCTCTTCTTTTCTTACTCTGTCTATTGTTCGGTCTATTATTTCATTAAATACCTTAATAAAGTTTTTGTTTATGACTATAAGCGTCCTACCATAATCTGTCATTTTATCGCCATCAAGTAAATTGGCTTCAAAGTATCCTCGTGCTTCTTTTTTAAGTGTGTCTTTCATAGTAATTAGTTTAATTAATTAATTTTCCTTAATCCACAATAATCTCCGTCTTTAATTACCCATTTTTTAATATCACTATAATATATTGCATAGAAATCTCCACTCGGGTCGCAATGAACCACGCTATTCTTGGGTTGCTTCTGTAAGTATATCCTCATTTGTAATTTTCTGAACCATTTCATAGTTTGTATACATTTATTTTTGAATAGATATAAAGTAGGGTGGTTTGTATAGGTTTATTTTTGACTATAAATATATCCTGCTACTAAAAACATACCAACGATCCAAGTCTCCGGACTTACAGGATAAAAGAATATATCTATGGTTAATATTATTATTCCAAGTGTTCCAAATATTAGTTTCATAATCATGGTTTTATTATTAGTTAGTTATAATGTTCCTCTAATATTTAATAAAACTTCGCTTTCTTCTGTATTATATCCATCGTCTGCAATATAGTGAGAGATTTTTTTGCCTGTTTCATGAATAATTTTATTCGCTATTTTCTCTATCTCATTAAATTGCTTTTTTTCTTCTTTATTATATTTTAGAAATCCTTCTGAATCTAATCGTTCTTTAATGTCTGTTATAATGTCTATTAGTTTCCAACCGTAAGCTGTACCCCCTCCAGTTCTTACACTTATTTTATAATTAGGGAAAGCTTTAATAAGTGCTTTTTTAATATTTCTATTGTCTTGTGGTATTGAGATGTCCATAATATTTTATAGGTTTATTAATCAATAATTATCCTAGCTTTATTTTTATATTTATGTAGGTATTTTATCACACCAAAAATTGAACAGATATCGTCCCTTGCTAAATTTCCTCCTCTAAATTCAATTCTCATATAATATCTGCCAATTAGTTTATATTTTATTTTTTCTAATAAAGTAAAATTATCTTGCATATTATTATATTAAAACTTTTCCTCTTAATAATAAAACTTTTTAAAATCATCTACATTAAAATCTTTTAGATTGTAGCAAACTATATCTGCCTCATCTTTTGTTAATTGGATTGTTCTATTTCCCCAGTTAATATACAAGGCCCCATTTTTTGCTTGATATACTGTCGTTGTTATTTCCAATAGTCCATTTTTTTCTTTTATTTTCATAATAATTTACTATGTTCTCTAAATGCTTCTTGAAATATATGTAAACCAGTTTCAGGTTCTACACAATTTCTTAATAATAATCTTTTATTAATTTTTGCATATTTAGATAAATCAATATTATATAATTTTTCAAAATCACTTGCTTTATATATTCGAACAGGACTTTTACTATATTTCTTAGATTGTTGTGATATTTTGCTTGAGCTAACTTTTATATCTGATATATAAAAGTTTGACCAATACCAATGTCTTCCAATTTTTTGTGGTTCTATCAAAGGTTTATAATAAGCCATAACATTTTCAACACACCATTTGCCACCAAAATGCTTATCTAATAAAATAATTTCTTCATATAATTTCATATCTGGATAGACTGCTTTTACTTTTCCGCTACAAAATCCAAGACCAAACCTAACTCTACTATGACTTGGGCAAGGTGGGCTACTCCAGATAAAATCAAACTCTCTAAAGTGGTCTAAAAGATATTGATGAGCGTCTGCGACTATAACCTTATCTTTAGGAAAAAAGTCTTTATAAATCTTGGCTATTTCAGGTTTGTATTCTATTGCAGTTATATCGTGTTTATTTCCCCACAAACGTCTATTACCCCCAATACCTGCATATAAGTTAAGTATTTTCATTTTTTATTTATTTAATCTCTTTTGTTCGTATTCCTCTTTAGTAATTCCACCTTTAGCGACTTCAGGGTAATACTTATAGTCAATTGTACGATCAGGACATTCAGCGAATACTAGTTGGCCGAACTTCTTGATTAGTTTCCGGCCGTCGTGAGAGTAGCGCTCTCCTGGTGGATTACCAGCCCAAGACCAATAAGGAGATAGAGAGCAACCTAATCTCTTGATCCTAATTGGTTTGCCGGTGGCCCAGACAATCAATGCTCTTTCGTATTCTTCTTCTGTTAATTGAAAGGTGTCTGAATTGTATTTTACTGTTTTCATAATAATTTCTAGACTTCTTCTATTTTATTTTTATTAGCTTGTTCTTTTTCTCTTTTAAAATAAATATGTAATTTACCTAATTTTTCTTTAAACTCATAAGGTGTTGTCACTACCGGAGCATATTGTTTTCCCTGAATAGCAATAGTCTGTTTTACCATTCTAGTTATTTGATCAAAGCCGAATTTCTTTATTAAGGTTTCAGTAGCCGAACGAGATGTTTTATTTGCAAAGTTTATTGTTGGATTTATTGACTCATAAAATAAATTAAAAATTTCATTTATTTGTCCTGCAATCTCTGATTGCATATACTTTGTTTTGTCTCTTTGTTTCCCTTTCTTTTGTAGGTTAAGTTTCTTAACCGATATCGGTAAAGTATCTTTACTACTTGGTGAAAGTTTCTTAACCACTTTACTAGTTAACTTTCTTAACTGGTTAACTTTCTTAACTACTTTATCTATATCCATATGTAGATTTATTTGATAGATATTTCCGATATTTGATTCCTCTATAATGATCGCTCCTGCCTTTTTAAGATTTTTTAATGCTTCATTAACAGATGGCCTTGATAATCCTGTGCCATAATCTAATTGTTCATCATCTTTACTTTTAATTCCATCTATAAATTGACTAAAACTAATCCTGTCTTTTTCTTTATGAAATCCATAAGTCCGGCGACTAATATAAAGCAAACATCTTGCCTCTGCTGGAGGTAATTGTGGAATAAGAAAATCAAGAATAACATTCGGAATTTGTGTTGAATTGGGAATTAGTTTTTTACTCATAAAACTAAAGTTTCTTATTTATTTTCTTTACTCATTTTAATTAATGCTAATTCTTCTTCACTTGGAAAGGGAATATGCACTCCAAACTTCTCTCCAAGATGACGATTTAAAGTATCAAATACCTTATCTATATCTTTTCTTCTAAGTAACTTGGTTGTTGATTTCTTGTGTAAAACTAATTCTTGAATGGGTTTCCAGAGATAATCCTTAACTGAGCGACCGTCCCAGGGAATATCAATCTCTGGCTTTAATACGGCCTTCATGTCCAACCCAGCATTATTTAGTGCTTTAGCAAGTTTAGTGAAGAAAAGGTGCAAAGCTCTGTTCTGCTGGGTTGATCGTTTTTCCTTTATTTGTTTTGTAGTCATCATTTTTTAACGCTATTTTAAAAAGGAATTTCTTCTACATCAATTTCTTCCACGCCAGTAGGTTGATTTATAGATTGATTCGGTTGATTATCAATATCTCTTTCTCCCATATCTGGCTCGTCAGGTGCGTGAGGTCCATTCATTATAAGTTCTTGATCGGCGTCAGCGTATTTGCTTGCCATTATCTCAACTCCAAAAGCTATTCGCCTTAATAGTCTTATTGACTCGCTAGGCTTAGATTGAACAACTTGTTGGGCAGACTGAACAGGTTGTTGGGCAGGTCGTTGGGCTGTTTGGATTTGTTGGGGAGTAATGATATCTCTGTTTGTGTAAGTTCTTCCATTTTTAACTGTTTGTTTTTCATTGTAATCAAATGAAGCGTTTTGTCCAATCTGTAATTGACTGGCAAAAGTTTGGTTAAAAGTAGTATAAACCAATCCATTGATTGTGATTTTATACATTGTCCACGGACCCTTGGCTCCAACTCCTGACTTTGTTTCTATACCTTGAACGATACCTTGAATTTGCATAATTTTATTTTTTAGATTGATAAATTATATTTGGACAATACTCTTTATAACCTTTCTCATTTTTAACTGAAAGATTATTTTTAACATTGACTATCCATCTGTGGACCTCTCGTAAGTGTAAAAACACTTCTTGATCAAACTTTAAGTCTGTATTAGCGAGTGCAACTTCTAAATCATCGCTATCTTTTGGCAATCTTACGACTATTCGTTCTTCAGCTGTAATTCCCATCTGGGCTTTAAGCATTCCTAAATATGCAGCAGTTTGAATTCCTGTGTCCTCTGAAAAACGAGAAGATGTTTTAAAATCCACTAAAGCTAGTTTTTTATCTTTACCGTATATTGCAAGGGCGTCTAGTGTTCCAGCTACATTGTGTTTCTTTGATGCAATAATTTCTTCGCTTAACAACCATTGAACATCCCATTCTTTTTCCCATTTGTGAAATGATTTAACAGAGCTATTAAGAAAGTCTTTTTTCTTTTTGTCTAACTTTTGGGAGTTTTTGTATTCTTCAGTTTCTTTAAAGTCTATTTTCTGAATATAACATTCTAAATACTTATGTAGGATTGTTCCAATATCACAAGCCTTATCTTTTTTAATTCGCCAAGCACCTTTGCCTTTTAATAGCAATTTGTCTTTTGATGTCTTTGTATATTTTTTCTTCAAATCCCAATTTTCAGTCAAGAATAAATACATTTCTTTGACAGTCCACGTCTTTAAAAAGCCTTTTTCTTTAGCATCGATAATAGTCGTCACGCCTGTTAGTTTCATTTTGTCTGATTGTCTTGTATAGACGTGTCGTCCATCAATCTTAACATCAGCTGGCTTGTAAGTTAGTCCTAGTTGTTCCCAAAGTTTTTTGTTTACTTGCATAATTTTATTTTTATTTTAATAATTAAATCGACCTTTTAGCGATTACCATATATGTCGTATGGCTCAGCCACACCACCTATTGGATATTCCTCTGTTGGTTTGTCCATATTTACATTAGTTAAAAAATAAATGGCCTGTGTGAGATTTTATGGCAGTTGCAGTAGATTACACCTTTTAGGGCTAGAACAGCCTGGTAATTGATTCTAGCCCCTTAAAGTTGCCCTGTTAACCAGCTAGTCCAATGAAAAAACCTAGAATAAAGGAAATAGAGAAAACAATAATTAAGAATCTCCAGTATCCGGACCAAAAGACGTCTAGTACTCCTTTGTCTTCATCGATGTACTTTTTAAGTTTTGGATTTAAGAATCCCATAATTTATTTATTAAAAGAATTAAATTTACCTGTTTTAATATTCTCATTTTTAATGAATAGATCAACGATCTCGTCTAATGTGGCCCAGTTGAACTTCAGTAACTGATTAATGCAATGAATAACATGTCCGCAATTACAAGTCCATAGATTATTTTTATCATCTTTGATCCATTTTTTAATCTGCTTTTTAATTTCTGATTTGGAATATTCAGATTTTGGTTTCTCCCAACAACGCATATCCCAGAGATATTCTTCTTTAATTATATGCTCTTCATATTCTTTGGCAGTAAAAGGGCATTCTTTCTTTTCTTTCTTTAATAACTGATCCTGCTCGGACTTGATGATTTGTTTGTTGCTTTGAAATAATGTTTTCATAATTATTAGTGAGGGGGGTCAGATTTACACTGGCACAGAGCGTCATCGCCGGTCGACGGGCTGTCCGCTCTAGATTAATATTAAAGACAATGCAAGCATTAATTTAATCCGTGTCTAATAGTTCCACCACCCCCTCATGTTAAATTATTTTTTAAACTAATTCGTCAACGTACTTTGTCCCGATGTTCCATTTCTTTTTATTTTGTTGTTTGGACTCCCTTCTTTTATAATAAGATTCTAATGCTTTGTCTCCCTCTCTAATACAGTTTTTACAGCATCCACACTTTTCGTCGTACTCTTCAGGTTTATTTGAATAGTCTTTGCCACATATAGGGCAGGTTCCTTTAGGAATGATTTTTTTGTCCATAATTTTATTATTTAAAATTAATTATTATTTAGTTCTATCTAAAACACTCGTCACAATACCACTCACTATGTATCCATCCGAATTCCTTTATTTCTTTGAGGTGACCGTTTTTATTAATTTTATATCTATGAGATTCTTTTTGTAATTTAATTGTAGCCGGCTTACCACAATAAAGGCAACTATATTTGTGATTAACTTTTTCCATGCTTTTTTCTCTTCTTTTCTTTTCTATAATATTAAATTCATCTGAGAAAATATTTTCTATTTTTACTTTTCGTTTCTTTAATTCAATCTCTTCTAATCCTTTTTCACTTAGGTTTGATTTTAATTCTTTTAGTATTGATGAAAAAGTAGACATAATAATTTTAATTAAATAAATTAAAAAATCCCTTAGGTCTGAATATCCTAAAGGGATCGAGATAGTAGTCGACCATTTTTTTTGAGACTCCAAATAGTTTGGAAATCTTTTTGTTGTTACATCCTTTTGCGTGTAGATCGTGAAGTTGAAGGATGTCTGCATTGTTTAATTTTTCTGCTTTCATATTAATTTCAAATTTATTTCATCTATATTATGTCGGTGACCCCTTGTAAGGCTAAGGTTTCAAGCCAAAGTCTTACAGGGAATCTCCATGCGTTAACGTTAGCATACAGGAAAAAAGTATGCAAATAAAAAACTGTGGAAAACTATTTTTGGATATTTTGGATATTTACTGGGCAACAATCGTTCCAATATTCTGAACAGTTAGATCTACTCCGCGCGGGATAGAATTTAATTTTGGTTCAGGGATTTCTTTGACATGACCCCATTGCGGAATTGGATCACCATTATTGTCTCTTAAGATATTACCATCCATATCTCTTTTCGGAAAAAAGTCGGCGTAAACTTTTGCAGAAATAAAGGCATGCTTTATTCCGTTGACGATCCAATAGACAGCCGGTAGATTTGGTGCCTTAACAATATTTTCTCTAATCCCTCGAGTGACATCCTCGATAGACATAGCAGCGGACAGGCGATAGCTTTCGTCTAAATATGAATATCCATCTTTAGCCCATTTTTTACCCCACCAGTTAGCAAAATACATTCGGTTACCTTTCCAACCGGTAGCGCAAACTGAATGATACCAATCAATCTTTCCGGGTTTAACAACTCCTCCATTTTTTTCTATTATTGCATTATTCCAGTTGTAGTTATTTCCGCCAACAGCGATCAGGACAGGATGACCACGATGGATAGCGCGCTTGATGCTATCCAGATCAAAGACATCTAGAAAAGAATATCCCTTGATTCTGTGTCTTAGTGCTTCTGTAGATACTTTATTTGTTAATAGATTTTTGTTTTCTGTGTGAGGTTTACCTTTATGGAAGTTGTCAGGTAAAAGTTTATGTAGACATAGTCCTTTATCCTTTACTGTTTTTGCGGCAGATCGATAATCTGTTCCTCTCGGGGTGTGTGGAGTTAATAGCCATCCGAATAAAGCTGATAGATCAACCTTCTGGAAATGTTCTATTTCTTCATTATACTGTTGAGCGAAAGCAAAAGAACAAAGAACGCAAGCAGGGATATTGTGTTGTATAGGTAGGCGTGGTTTTTTAGGTAAATAAAATTCATTTGGTAAATCCTCTATGTCTGGGGTAGATCCACCAAAGATTTTATTCCACGAATAGTCTCTTCTATCTGGTGTTGATGGTTTCCAGCCACCAACAAATTGCGAGATTTTAAATTTAGGTTTTCTCCAAAAGAAAAACATAATTCTAATTTAATAATTAATTATATAAAGTTAGGATCTTTAATCCTTTTAACCATTTTCCCCATCCAGTGAAAATGGTATATTGGTAATGACTTGGTAAAAATAGCATATTTTGTGCTTGATTTTGGACAAACCAAGCAATACCAAGTCATAAGGGGTCTCAAGAGAGCGTGGATATGCACCACCTAACGACCCTTGCACCTCGATTATAGCCCAAGCAAAGGACTATAATGTTCTGGTGTTGCTTCAAGAATATGTGTTAGTTCTTATTTTACGAACTTGTGGGCTCGGAAAACTACTCTCTTTTATTTAATACCATTACTTGATTAATATTTCTGAAAGAATAATAGTTAATGTAATAATAAAACCAAGTATCAAAACAAATATCAGAAAATAGATACAATCTTTTATAATATCTTGAATCATAATATTATTTAATTATTTTAATTTTAATTTTGGTAATTTCTTTAGTTTTAATCTTTTTAATTTTAATGGTGGTTTTAATTTTGGAACAATTGATTTTCTGTCTTCTTCAAATTTCTTCTCCGCTGTTCTTGGAGACCATCCTAATAATCTAGATATTCCAATTGCGGACTGTCCTGTGAATATATCCCCTATTCCACCAACCATATTTTTTGTTTGTTTGGCCGGAACTCCAAAAACATTTCCAGCATCTATTAACTGAAATAATGCACTGAATACATCTTCAGAAGTAATGTCGTCAAAATCTATTTTCCTTATTGCTTTGTTAATGTCATTAGCAATTGTTGCAACTGGAACTTCAAGATCCCAAACTCTTAATCCTAATGTGGTTCTAATAATACTATCAACAATATCTCCAAAAATAAATAATCCATTTAAAGACCCAAGTATTCCTGCTCTTAAATATTCTTTTTTATCTTCATCATCCCATCCTCCAAGATTGGCAACATATTGAAATATTAAAGGAATTAAAACATGATAAATTGCTAATGTTTTTGCAACATGTCCAATATTCTTTTTACCAAATCCACCTTTTTCGAATAATGATTTAATTGCCATCACTTCTTTTTGTAAATATTGACGTGGAGACGATTTAAACATTGTAAATAATTGATCCAACGATCCTCCCCTTTGTACTTCAGATAATCTAGATATATCTGCTGATTGCTGAGTGGCAGAACTAAACTCCTCGTATTCTTTAATAATATCATTTATATTTTGTCCTTGCTTTAGCCTTGCCTTTCTTAATGCCCAACTTCCAACCGCTATTGCTCCTTTATCCCCAATTTTGACATTTAACATTAACATATCCATAAAACTTTTAGTTCTTGAATATTCTTTGAATATATTACTCTCTTGGGCTGCTTTAATATCTCTTTCCATATTTTGTCCTCTAGTCTTAAAAAAGATACTTTCATTCTCTAGTATTTTCCAATTCTTAACTGGATGTAACCAAAAATCTGATACTCCCACTGTAAACTCAATAGGATTTAATTTCTCAAGATATGCTATTGTTGATACCATTTGTTTAGTTCCGATTATTACCTTAATTGCTAGTGCGCCTAGAGTAAACTTTTTTCTGAAATAATCTACTACTTTATATCTTCGTGCATTCTTATTTCCATGATTAGTAAAATCTTTAATTGAATTACTAATAGCGACTAACATATTGTCTCCGAATTCTTGCTTAATTGCACTTCTAACCCTATGATCACTAAAATTAGCCTTAAATCTTCTTATTTGTTTAACCCATGCAACAAAATAGTTTGTTTCAGTAATATGTCTTTTTAATGTTTCTATACTACTTTGACCAGTTATTGGTAATATACTACCAACCCTTATTTTAAAACTATCACTACTTAAAGCTCGCCTATCACCACTCTCTATTAAAAACTCTCCCATTCCTTTAGTTGCATCTATAACATATCCCTCTCTTCTTATTGGAGAATAAAATTCGTTAAAAGATAAATCAACCCCATAAATCTCACTGTATATTGGGTTAATTTTATTCCATTGTTTTTTATACATTTCAAATTGATTGCGAGCAAAGATTTTATCATTATCAGTCATTTCTCCTTCTATTGCCTCTCGCATTTCAGATGTAAATTTATTACCCTTAGTAAATGATTCTAATAATGTTGGATCTTGAAATTCCATCCATCTCTTAATGATTTCATCTTTAGTTAAAATAAGCTCTCCTTCAACTCCTTCCGTATTAGTAATAGTACCTAGGTTTATTTTCTTACTTAATTTTAATAATTGTTTATGAATATCTATGTTCTTATTTTTAATATTATATGCTTCGCTAATTGCATCATTAAAATCATTAACAAATTCTAATTCTAATTCTTTATATTTATTATCTTGCTCGAGAGTACTAAATTTTTCAGCAAGTATTTTATTTTCAACATGATTATTAAAGTCAAGTGTTCTCATTTTACCTTGCCAGTCCAATATCCATCTTTTCCCCAAAGACTTAAATGTTTGTTTAATTCTCTGTATTTTTCCTTCTCTTATTCCAAATGTTTCTATCCCAACCTTAATCCCTTTTTCCCCAGTTATTCTACTAATTAATAATTCTTTCTCTCGTTGAATTTCAGTTTGTATATTAAATTTCTTTAATACGTTCATCATTTTCCCTTTTTCTTTCATGTCTTTAATTTGTGATAATAGATCTCCCATTTCTGCAATTGACAAATCAGTACTTATTAATTTTAAAATAGCATTCTCGAGAGCAACGTCTACTGGCGGGATGTCCGGATATTGGTTAATATTATCTATAATCTTTAGTTCTGCCTCGTCTTGTGTTAGATTAATTACTCTCTTCATTGTGTCTAGTATCCTTTGTATTTCAGGAGTAAATTTTCCGACTGGTTTGCCATTAACTTTTTTAATTTTTATATCTTTTAATTCATTTCTAATATTATCTTTTATTCTTCTAATTGTAGCTTTTTTTTCTAATCTTTCAATTCTTTCCAATATTTCTGGTAATTTACTTTCTAACTGTTGGATTGTTTGTATGTTTTTTATAGCACGAATAAATTTTGCCTTGTCATGTGCATCAAGGTCAGATTGTTCTAGCGCATTTATAACTTCTATTTGGACAGCTTTAGTTTCTTTCTTTGTTATTGATTTAATATAGGCCTTATTATTAAGTTTACTGTGTATCTTTTTAATAATATCAGAGGTAATACCTTTTAGGTATTTCTCTTTTTCCGCTTTAGATTTTTCTTGAATTTTTTGTGCTTTCTCCCATATTTCTTTAAGTTGTTGTTTGGTTCCAATATCATCTTGTCTAAAATCTATTCCTTTTATTTTTGTAAATTTAGTAGGGTTTATTACTAATAATCCTTCTTTTTCTCCAAAATCTAATCCATCTACTTTTATTTTTTTAGCATACTTAACAATTGCTTCTTCAGACTGAAGACTTGGGAAGGCCTTTAATGCCTTTGATTCAAATTCTACCCATTCTGGACTATGATAATCTCCAACCTTTTGTATTTTTGCACCTGGACTTTTAATAAATCCGATAACTACAGGATTATCATAAAAATTACTCGCATAGTTAAATGCTTCGCCTTGAGAAGATAAATATAATCCTTCTCCTGACCTTGTCCCGTGTCTTTCAAATTCAGTTAATCTTTTTTTAAGTTGTAAATCGGTAAGTGTTTTTTCGCCAACGTCCCCCTTTAATTCATCGGCAGTTCCGTGATAATAAATATTCTTTTCAAACTCATCTGCACTTTTATACTTCTTAGCTTGTTCTGTAAGAGAGGGTTTGGTTATAGGTTGTTCTATTTCGACTTTTTTAACTTCTCTTTCAACTTCAAGAGTCGTTTCTTTCGCTCTTCCCACTTCGGGTACTTTTTTTCCATAATCTTGTTTTAATTGATTATTTATATCTCTAAATAAACTATCTATATCAATCTCCTTTGCAGGAATTTGTTCATAGAGAATATCTCTCTTATCTACTAATGCACGAAACTTTTCGTCATTTTCATAAAGTTCTCTTTTGGCATACTGTTTTCCTTGTTCGGCCATTTTGGACATATCTTTTTTTGCTTCTTTGAGAGACCATCTTCTGAAAGTTCCTTCACTTGTTTTATATTCTTTTACACCAGCAGTTTTCTTATCAGCAGTATAACCAGCTTCTTTACGAAACTTCTCTACCTTGTCTACTATTTCCTTATCTAATATCTTTATATCATCCTTTGTAGATTTTGTTAGTTTATCCTCTCCTTTAAATTTAACTTCTGCGCTAGGGTCAATAAATCCTGGACGTTGTTTTAGTTTCCAATTCTCCGAATCTTTAATTGCATTCAACATTTCTGTTTTATTTTTATCAACCCATTTCTTTATTGACAAATTAAGTATTTCTTTTAATTCAATATCTGTCTTATCGGGATTGGTTTTTTTTAATTCCTGGATTAGGTCGTTATGTACACCTGTTTTTTCTAATAAGACTGTAATACCTGATGAACCAAAACCAAGTAATCCACCAATCACCATCGATTCCATTACTCCTTCTGATATTTTCTGATTTGGATCCCATGTATACCAATCAATTAGATTCCCACCAAACTCTTGAGATCCTTCTTGAAATGCTTCATTAAATGTTTTAACAAGTATATTTAATGCTGGTTTCTTAAAATTTTTGAAAAAGATTTCAAGGCCAACCCATTCTAAAGCCCCTTCCAACACACCCTTTGTTAAGGCAATCTTAAACTTTGTATCTACATCATAATCTTCCCCTATATCTGAATAAGTACTTCCAGTTTGCATGGCGCCAAAAACAACACCTGCTATTTGTGGTTGTTTTGTAAGAGCAGTTAACGCAATTGCTGTCGCTAAAGATGCTCCCCCACTAGTCAACATATCAGTCCATTTAACAAAAGAACTCTCAGGTGGGGAAAAATAACCGGATTTCGTTAAGAAATCTCTATTTTTTACTGCCATATTGCGCGCAACTTCCGATATTCTTTTATCAATTGCTTCTGCTTTTTCTTGTTGTTGTAAAATTGAAGGCGGAAGCGATTTTTTATCTTCTTCTGTCAATTTTCCACCATAAAGAAGACTCGCTATGCCCTGGTCTGCTTGCATCTCAATAAGTCCTCCGAGCCAATAAGGAGTGTTTAAAACAAACCTCTGTAATGCTCTGTTCATAGCCATAGAAGCATCTACACTCAGATTATGGACAGGTTCAATAGCTTCAGGTAATATTTTAGCTCCCCATTCTTTATTTACCTCAGCAAGATAATGATTTAAATCTCTAGGAAAATCTGGTTGAGTAAATGGTTTATTTAAATATATGGCCGTTCTTTTTCCAGAATATAAAGGGCTTGTCATAACTTCCTCTACTTCTATTTTTTCTCCTTTAAAATATCTCTTTTGCGTTTCTACTGATAAATTCTTAAATCCTTCGAAATCTGTAATGCCTTTTAAAAGTAGCATATCTTGCATTGCAGGATCTATAATCCCTCCTTCTTTAACTTTTGTTTCTTGTAGCCCAAATAATGATTTATATTTTGTTTTTAATTTTGGAAGCGGGGGTAATTTGGACGGTAAAATCTCTTTATCTCCCCGTTCCTCTTTTTTCTTTTTTAAAATAGTTCTTTGTTCTTGAATCGGTAAGTTTATAAAATCCTCAGGGCTATCAACCCCTACCCTTATTAAATGTTCTCTTAAAGCAGGATCTATTTTACTATCTATTTTTTCTTTTGATGCCTGTATTTCTTTAACAGCTTCTTCATCCCCAACTCTTATCCTATTAAAATCACTAAAAGTCGCTTTTTCATTAAAAAATCCTTCTGCTTTGGATATAGCAAATAATAATTCATCAAAATCTACAGACTTTGTTCTTGTATTAGGGTCTACCTCTAAGAAATTAGATACATTTCTTATCCATGGTTCACTATCAGTCGCATATACTCTACCTATTTCTGCGATAGTTGGATTAGATCCCTCAATATGATCACTACCTCCATTTATCTTTGCCCATACATCAGCAGTTATCCCTTGAAAACCTGATTTAATATCTGGGAATCTTAGATGATCATTTTCATCGGTCAAGATATTACCATTCGCGTCTTTTAAAGCAAAACGATCTGCTATTCCTCCAATCTTAACATTTCCAGGATTATTATTTCTAACAGCAGGGACTCTCTTATTGATTATTGGCCCTTGCATTGATTGATTTAATAATTCATCCCACTTAGAAAGGACTACTGTCTGTGGTTCAAACAATTCTCCCAATGGAGTTTTTTGAGTAATAGGTTTTACTTCTTCCGGACCGAATAAAGATCCTTTTTTTTTCTGATCAGAAGTTAATACATTATCATTTCCTATATCAGTACTACCCGATATTTGTAGTCCGAATAACTTTTCCAATGAAGTCATATTATTTATTCTGTTATCATTTTAAAAATTTGTTTATCTGTATATCCTTGTTCTCTATATTGTTCTATTAAAGGCATAAGAATCTCGTTAAGATATGCTTCAACGTCTGCACTTTTACCCATTCCTAAAAACCCTCCTTTAGTAAATCCCTGTTCTTTAGCTGATTCTTTTAATGAATCTTCCCCAAAAGAATCTAAAAGATATTCTTTTGTTAAGAAATCTTGTTTCCCTTCTTTTGGAAACCCAGCTTCATCTAGCATATCATCTATTGATGTAGCGCTTAATTTCGTTCTTTCGTCTAAAAATGCGTATAATTCAGTACGACTATAATCTCCTATCTCCCGTAATCTTTTTATTCCTTTTACACTAGAGATATTAATCACTTCTCCTGTCGATTTAATCGTAAAATTAGTAGTCATCAATCCATCTTCTGTAATTTCAGTATTTATACCACTACCTGGAATCCTAGATGTCCCTCTTGCAATAGTTTCTACTGACATAGAACCATCAGGGTCAACCATTAGAACATCGAAGTATGTCATCCCTGAGGCATCTGTCCGGGAATTAGTAGTTTTAATAGTAGCACCGGGATTCTCGGTCATAAGTTTTTCTGTAAAGCCAGTGAATAATCCAGCTTGAACTTCCATTTGGTTGATCTTTAGTTTCTGATCGCTTGTTAGTCCGGCATAGTCTAGGTTTCCAGAAACAATAGCATTTTGTACTACTGTTAGATTAGCCCTAGCAGTAGTTTTTGCTCGTTCAGCGATGTCCATTGCTTGGGCCTCTTCGCCTTTTAAGATGTTATATAGAGTTAGAGCGTTATTAAAATTATCTTTATAATAATTGGATGCGTTTTGAAAGTCTTGCTGAGTAGTATTCATTACCATTTCAAGAGAAGTATATTTATTATTCAGTTCTCTTGAGATAGCACTTTTTTGAATATTTAAAAAAGCTATTTCTCTTTCAGCTGTTTTTTGTAGTGCGCCTTTTTCTCTTTGTATTTCTCTAAGAGAAACCCTTGATCCTTCCGCTACATCTGATTCAACTAGATAAGCGGTTTGCATTTGTTCTATTTGAGAGTCAACGTTAGCGAGATCTGATTCTAATACGTCTATTCCAAGATCAGCTTTTTGTGAGGCCAGTAAATCAGTCATGCTTACTGGTTTTTTAGTATCATCTCCTCCGCTTAGATAGCTTTTTATCTTATCTGTTAGTCCTTTTAAAGCGCTTGAGAAGTCGCTAGTGCCGACACCGGTATCGTTTATGCTATCAAAAATACCTTGTGCATTATTATTGATTGCATCAACAGCAGTATTAAGAGTATCCTCTATATTATCCTGATCTGCTTGGCCTGGTTCTCCTAGGTTAAAATCCCCTCTTTCTTCTAAATATTCAATTCCAGTAGGTTTAGCCATTAGCTTTTTATCCTGTCCAACCCATTCGTTCATCCATTCTGTGTGGGGAACGTAGCGCGCTTTACCATCTTCAATAGAATAAATATCTTTACCTTCATAGAAATATTGACGTGGTCCGGTTGTTTCAGTATCCTTAGTTCCCTGTTGAGCGATATTAATCCCTGGGTATTCTTTCTGGCCGTATTGACTCCACCAGTCTTGGAGTGTTGGAATACCTTTTACTTTAGGATCATTAGGGTTAATAGCTTGGCCTTGTTCGTTATATAGACCAGCTAGATCAGATCTCTGGCCTCTTATCTTAGCTAATTGAGGATCTAGACCGCCGGGCATTCCAAAAGGCTGTCCTCGTTCTTGTCGTTGTTGGACTATTTGATTAAATTTACTTTCTAATCCAGCAGATTGAGTATAAGATTTTTGTCCAGTAATATAAGAAACCTTATCTTCAGTAGATAAAGATTTGAAATTAGGCATTTGTTGGTTTAACCATGTAGCATAAGATCCTAACTGACGTGTGTCTGCGTGGCTTGTATATCCTCCACCCCCACCAGCTCTATCTGTTACTGGATTTTGCCAATCATATCGTTGACCAAAAGCAGACATCATCGGGGTTAAGAGTTTATCCATTTCTTGAGTTTGCGCGACTGCTTCTTTTGTCATTCCCATTCCTTGTCCGGGATAATTTATGCCAAGCTGATTTTTAAGGAAATCAGATTTAACAGCGGATGTCATACTTGAATAACCACCCCTGTGTGCTTGCTTATTTTGTTTCTGCCATTCGGCAAACGATAAATTAGTCATAAATTATAAATTATTTAATTATTTTATTTTTCTTTAGATCTTCCTTTGTCATATAAATCTGTTTTACTCTCCCAGCTTTAACTACTCCAAATCCACCTTTATATGGAATAATAAATTCGTTCTCTTTTTTGTCTTTAGAAAATTCAAATACTTCTTGTGTTGTTTTGAGTTCTTTTTTTGTTTTTAAGAGTTTCATTTTATTTATTTAATTTTTTTAAAATCTTTTTTAGGTGTGCGTCTTGGACTTGTTCTATATCGTCTTTTAATATCTGTTTTTCTTCTTTTGGTTTTTCTATTACAAGTTTCCCATTAACAACCTTGCGGATATTATCGTTATCTTTTAGTTCTTCTTTTTCTTCTGTAGTTAGAGTTTTGGAAATATAATTTAATTTTGAAGCTGAGATTTTAGTTTCAGAATACATTCTAATTAAATTGTCTGTTTTTTTATAATATATATACATTATGCTTTTTTAAGTTTATAGATTTTACCTGTAACACCTGCTGTGCCATTAACTCCATTCTCATTAGTTGCTCCATATTTTGTTCCACCAGTTCCGCCAGTTCCACCATTTACCTGAACTGTCCCTAGTGTAATTGTTTCGTAAATCAGGATAATTGCTCCACCTGAACCACCAGCTCCACCACCACCCCCTGAACCCCATTGTGCGGAATACCCATCTCCACCATTTCCACCATTTCCGCCATTTGCTCTGATCGTTCCATTATTAATAAGAATTGCAGCAGAGATAAACATACATCCACCAGTCGCTCCAGCTCCTCCTCCACCTCCGCCTGAGCCACTAGGACCTGTTGCATATCCTCCTCCACCTCCGCCTGAACCAGCAGAAGTTGAACAAGTTTCTTCGCTTGTTCTGCCCTGTGGTATTGGGGTTTCCCATATTCCTGAGACTGAAACGGTATCTTCAGAACCTGCTGTTAAGTCGTCAGATAATTCTAATATTTTGTATAAAAGTTTTTCTGCAGTCGCAGAGCCTGCTGCTCCACCTGCTTTACCAGATCCTCCAGGAGTTTGGTCTCCACCCTTTCCACCTGCTGAACCATTAGAACCAATAGAAGGGTTCTCAGCTGTTCCTACTACTCCTGCAGCTCCACCTGCCCCAGTATGAACACCGTCTCCACCTGAACTACCTGCTCTCGAACCACGAATTGTACCATTACTAACTGCTGTTCCGCCAGCACCGCCTGTGTTTCCTGCTCCACCAGCTAATCCATTACTCCCAGCATTACCAGTAAAGTCTATTATTCCGTTATTAGTTATAGTGCCTTTTGCGAATATTTTATATCCTTTCGTATATAAAATCTTACCACTATCAATAGTTAGATTATTATAATACATATCAGCTGTAAGGTTTGTATTTGCTGAGATAGTGACATTTCCGTCTATCCCATTTCCAAATCCTATAAATGTAGTTGATACTCTAGCGTTTACATTTGTAGTGTTTAATGCGGTATTACTAGCTGTCACATCAGCATTATCGTCTGGTTTATTTGCTCCAGTGATTAATGCCCAACTGGCCGCTAAATCTTGAGCGCTAACCCAAGCTGATCCTGACCATCTATAAACTTTATTCTCGTCGTCAGAGTCATACCAAATGTCTCCTGTTTGTTCAGCAGTAGGTGCGGCCGCTTGGATAAAAGTAATAATCTTTCTATCTGCTTCCGCTTGAGCTGTGGCAGCGTCAGCAATTCCTGTAGTAGCATCTGCTTGTGCAGCAGCTGCGTCAGATAAGGCTTGACCGATTTGGGTATCCTGGATATCCACCCAAGCTGAGCCAGACCAACGATAAGTTCTGTATCCATCATCACTATCCATCCAGAGATCACCAGTTCCTTCTGCGGTTGGTGCAGTTGTTTGGATAAAGGTAACAATTTTTCCATCGGCTGTGGCTTGAGCTGTGGCAGCGTCAGCAATCGCTTGAGCGATGTCAGTATCCCTAACATCAACCCATGCTGAACCACTCCAACAATAAGTTTTATTTCCGTCGTCGGTATCAAACCAGAGATCACCAGTTTCAGAAGCAGTAGGTGCAGTTGCTTGACGAAATATTTTATTATAAGTTCCGGCAATAATTGATTGGAATTCGGCTGAGCCTGTAATTGGTTTTAATAGTATCCCGGATGTACCTGAAACGTAGTTCTTGGATTTCATGTAGTCATATCCAACGAGCCATCCTAATCTGTTTAAAAGAGCAACTATAGACGGATAAGCGTTGCTATCCTGTGTTGCCTCAGAATAATCAAAGGGTTGTCTTTCTAAAATAGGCATTATTCTAATTTATATAAAATTGATTCAACTTCAGGTGCGTTGTTTACTTTAACTGTAAATTCTATTTTTAATTGAAGTGCCATGACTTCTGCTATTGAATTACTGTCTAATCTGAGTTGATTTCTGTCGGTGTCGTCAACAGTAGTTAGATAACTAGTAGAATAAGCAGCGTCGTGTTTTGATTTGTATTTAAATTTAACATTGCAATCTGCCGGAAGTGAAACATAGTTTGCTATCAGTTCAGATAGTGTTTTTTTGTTTACTCTTTCAGCGCCTTCGCTTAAGATCATCGTTTCCATATAGGCACTGGTATATTTATTTGAATAATCAATACGATCAAGGCCGTAGGTTGAGCCGTCCTGCCATGCAACTAGGATATAGTTACCTTTAACCAATATTCCTCCAATCTTGATGTTCCCGGTAGTATTCCCAGTTGATATTGGAAAGGATAAATCTAATACATCCTGATAATCTCGAGAATAAGAACCAAGAGAATATACTCCCAGAAGTAGTGGTTCGTTGGATGCTGGTGTGTCAGAAATGTTGGAAACTCCAATTACAGGGACACCTTTGAACATGGCTGATGAATGAGGATAAATAACTGCTTTCTTCTCGTGATCCCAATCTCCTGGCATTCTTGAATGTCTAACAGCTTTTGAGCCGTTATAGAAAAAGATCCGGCCAGTATCACCGGCCTGTAGGAATAGATCGTTATCTCGTCTTATAAAAGAATTGACTCCATTTTCAGGTATTTCATCCTCAGATGTCCAACTAGAGCCAACTGTATCGAATCTAATGACTTTACAACGACTAACTTTGTCGTTTATTTTGGTTCCAATTACTACATCGATATCATATCTATCGAGAGCAGTTATAATATATTCAGCATCTAGATCGAGTTTGTTTGCAGTAAATACATGGCCACTATCGTCTTCTACCATAGCTAATAGGTTTCCGTCACCAATAAAAAGTTTTTTAGAAACTACAGTCATTAGATGATAAGAAGTATTGGCATTAGTAAAGGTGGCCCAATCTTCGGTTACTCCTCCTGTCCAATCGCTTAGATCAGTAATTGTCTTTCTGTGTAATCTTGCGGATGTAGCCCAGTAGATATAGCCATCATATTCAAATGCTCCTAAACAACCAGCATTTCCAGCGGCAGGAGTCGTTGTATGGACCAGGGTGACACTCCCAGAGTCCTCCCGCCATATCTTACCAGTTGTCTCTGAAAACCACAGTGTAGAGCCGTCTGAAGCCCCTATTCTAACTTTACAGAAAGAATCTATAGTCGTTGAACTGATTTTAGCGAGTTTTTGCTGTATTTTAAGAATTCCGGGTGTTGAATGAGCATCTATACCAACAGATCGATAAAAACTGCCCTCATACCCAGACCATTTACTATTTGATAATCCTCCGAAAATTCCGGAAAAAATATTTTTGAATAGTTCCTTGTTTGCCATAGTTTCTAATAATCATATCCATAATCGCCATGACTAGCCATGCTAGGCGTAGAGGCAATAATAGATTGAGCCTGACTTGAGGTTATAAAATTATTTATAGCTTTTAATAGATCCTTTTCGTATCTCATCTCTAATGGACTCAATTTTTTTTCTTTATTATCTTTATATTCTATTGATACTCTGCGTGCTAGTAATTCGTGGAATGTTTTAGGTAATCCTGGGTTCTTAGCATCAGACCAAGCGGATAGATCAGCTCCTCCCAAGCTGGACCAATCTGTAGGGAATGCTTGGAATACAAATTTAAGACAATCTGTTTGATCTGTAATTGTGCCGGAAAGGATATAAATTCTATTTCCTTTTTGGAAGTATCTAGCATCATCATCATTGGAATAATCAGCAGTGATTTCAGATTCAACTAATTGGACACTAAGATCTTTAATTTGGATTGGTTTGATAACGTACCAATCAGTACCATTAAAAGAAACTTCAATTCTTACTAATTGATTCATCGTTCCACCTTTTATTTCGTACTCCCTAACATCATCTGATAAATCTGCGGTATCACTTATTATAAAAGCTGATGGATTTTTTTGAGCAATATCTGCAGCAATTTCATCTTTAAAGATATTTGCCATAGTTAAAATCTCGGCATCAGTGAATGTTGTTGAGTTTTGACTCGTCTTTTCTCTGACGAGCGCTAAAAATTGTGTGCCAGTCATAATTTATTGTTTATTTTAAGTTTCAATAGCTCGTGAATTTGATCTAAAAATTCTTGTCTTGTGATTGGACCTACTGGTTTTATTTTTAGATGTCCTATCTCTTTATTTACAATCTTATAATAAAGAGTTCTTCTCATTCCTATACCTAGCTTTTTGTTATCTCTATCTTGCACCATAGCAGTTCTTAGTTTGATATATTCACCCTGGTTAAAGATATTGACACAAAGGTTTCCTTCCTTTGCGCAATTCCAAAACTTTTGATCTTGAGCGTCGTCGTATTTAGCTCCTCCGAATATGGCACCTGCACTAATTCCAAGGATAGCTAAAATCTTTCCTATTTTATTTTTCATAAAAAGTTATTTTAACTGTTCTTTTATTTCAGTTAGGGCTTCTTTGATCCATCCTATATTTGAGTCATAGTCAGCTTGCTTTAATTCTACTTCTCGGATGTCACTAGCATTTGCTTGGGTAAATCCAAAGATTATACCTGCTAGACCTAGTAGGAGAGCCATAGATGCCATAAATACCGTCCATTTTACATACCCATTTTTATCCTTCATTTTTTTTGTCTGTAATCCATTTTCTGGCAAGATTAATTAAAACACTATTTAGAGCGACTACGACTGGAGTTGCTCCTCCAAAATTGATCTGTGGTATCATTTCTTGTAGGTAGGTTAATATAACACCACCGATTGCGAGTCCAAGACCAGTTAAAAGTTTAATCAAGTCTTGTCTGTTGAGTGTAAATTTCTTTGATTGCATAAAATTATATTAGTTAATTAAATTATTTAGGTACTGCGACTGATGTATATTGTAATGCCCACGCTTGAACTATTGCATCGCCAGAATAAGTATCAGTAGATACGTCTCTATTGAATTTAATGAATAGAGCATCGCCAGCTGTTAATGGTTGATCAACATTGTCGTGATCAATAGTTATGTTTACTAATATCATTTCTTTATCTGTGCTATCCCCTCCTGATTGTGTATAGGTAGCAGTAGCAGTCTTTTCAGTTCCATTATCTACTGCTTCGCCTTCAGCAATAGAGTTGTATGAAATGTCAAACTTAACTGTTTCTCCATTGGCGACCGGATCTATTGGTTGCGGGGCAAAACTTGTGATTAATGTCATATCGCTTGTGCCATTCCAATCTTGAGGAATAGGAGTAGCGATAAAGGCTAATTCAGCATTAGCGTCAAATGCAAGACCACGAGTATTTGTTATTGTATGAAAGGTAGGTGCAGTTGCTCCTACCCTTGCGGCAGTTGCTGGGATTTTAATTGTTCTAGTGTAAGGATTAAGAACGAGATCACCAGCAAAGGTGGTTGATTGGTCTGAACCAATGGTTATTGCTAGTGCAGGACTTCCTTCGTTATTGTTTGTATACATTCTAATTTGTCCTTTTTCGTCATCCCCTGTGCCATCGTGAGATCCTTCAATATATGCAAGAGTTGACTCTTCTCCACCAGATTGTTCGCCTCTAAAGATAATTTGACTTTCTCTTCCGCCGTCAGTGTCTTCGTGAGCTGAATTGTGGAGAGTGGCATAAGGAGTTGCGTGAGTAAGTTCTAAGAGATAAGCAGGAGATGCTTCGCCAATCCCAACTTGTTGAGAACTATTAATAGTCATAGCAGTAGTTCCATTTGTTTTTAATGCTATCTGATTATCTGTTGCAAAGGTAATAGTGTTGTCAGTGTCTCTGCCTAAATAATGAGCTCCCAATGTAAGATCTCCTGAAGTGGTTATTGCTCCAACTCCAAGAGTGCCTATACCTGCTAGATTAAGTGTGGCAGATGATCGGTTTAGTGCTATTCCAGTTGTGCCAATGTATAAGGTTTCGTTTATGGCTGGAACATTTGTCCCAATAACTAATCCAAGAGTAGTTCTTTGTGCGGAAGTGCTTGCGTCGTCTAAGAGAGCCTTGCCTGTAGAAGTTAAGTCATAAACACCTGCTGTACCTGAACCAGTGAATTGAATGCCTTTATCTGCGGCTGAAGTTAATCCAGCGATCGCTGTTAAGTCAGTATCTAAAGGTTGATAGGTTGCAGATATGTCAGGAATGTCGCCAGCAACTAAAGCCTCCCAGGATGGCGCACCTGAACTAACTTGTCTTAGGAATTTGTTTGTTGCTGTAGAATTAACTCCCAGCATAGAAAAAGCGTCTGCGCCAGTGCCATAGATTAGTTCGTTAGCACCGATTGTGAGCCCTGCAAGAGCTGTGAGCGTTGCGTCTAATCCTTGATAAGTAGATCCTAGTGCTGTGCCATTGAGAGATAATACGCCAGCGTAGTCTAAAGCAAATTTTTCTGAACCATTAACGCTTAATTGCATTAAATCTCCTGAAGTGTTTTGAAAGTCAGCATCTATTCCAGTAGCTGAAGTTGCTTCAGAGTCAATATCAATAGACTTAAAGTTAAAGTCTTGATCGATCGTGACAGCAGTTGAAGTGGCTGATGATGGCTTAAAAGATATTGGGACAAGTGCCTCAATATCGTTGTTTACAGTGTCAACGATGAAATGATCGCCTGCATCGCCGTCTGCTCTAACTAAGAGGGCTTCAGCGTCATCTACGTCAATAAGGACTTTGCCTTCTACTACAGTTCCAACCTCAAAGGTTTCAGCATAAATGTCATCTGCCCGTATTTGGTATTGAGTACCTGACTGATTGTCTACTGGGTAGATGTATGCATCGTTAGTGGATTTTCTAAAATAACCACTAAAAGTTCTGCGTGCTATACCTGTTTTAAGTGGAATAAGTATTAGTCCTGCGACTATGATACTTAATCCTGCGATTGTTAAAAGTTTCTTCATAGATTTTTTTAATTAATTATTGAGTTATTATTTTAATTCTTTTTGAAGTGTTTATGTCTAATACTTTATTTAAAACTATTCTATAATCTTTCTCTCCAAATGGGTCAAACTTTAATGTTTCAGTTATATATCCTGATTTTTTAACTGTTAAGGTAAGTAAAGTATAATTCTTGTGAACATCAGGGACGACCCATTGAATTGACCCGTATGCTGATTGGTCAACTTTCCAACTTCTCTTATACATCCATATTCTATCTGTTTCACCATTAGCGTCAGTGGTTAATTCTTCTTCTTCGAAGAACATCCACATACCAGCAGAATATGGTCTTGCGGTAGTTCCTTTCTGGGCTCTGGTGACAGTTAGAACATTTCCGTTAATAGCAGTGACTTTGATTATTTCATTAACTATTCTGTAATACTTTCCAACTGTGAATGCTGTGCCATCGCTAACAGTCCAGTCGGTCGTGGTTGTAGTTATAGTTGAATTAACATATTCACCCTCGTCTTGCCAGATAACAGTATCATCACCTTCTCTTAATTCAACTGTTGCTCCTTGAATTGCATCGCCATTTCTATCTACAATTGTTAAATCTAACGGGTATCGTTCGTATAGCCATATCCAAGAAGTATAAATGCCACCACGAACATATGCTCTATTTGTAGGTGCTCCGCCACTGGGGAAGGTGCAATTATCTAAAAAGGATTGTTTATCGTTGTTATTGTAGTTATAAGAATTAACGTCGTAAGTCCACCCATAGACAAAATCTGAATTAGTAATCTTTGCTTGTCGGACAGCATAATGCCAACCGAGAACATATTTAACCGTAATCTTATCTAAAGCAATTATATTATAAGGTCCAAATCCTTCTGTGCTACCTGGATATAGACAAACATTTTTAAAATCATATTCTCCTGACCCTGTTATTCTGCCGAGAGTTTCAGGGTCATAAATTGTATCATAAAGGGTGGCAGTATACCCAGTTTGAGGATAAAGGTGCATTCCGTGAGACCTGTTTAAAAAGAGTAAATCGTATGTAGGGACAGCTGAGCCACAGAACATTGCTTCATACATCGTCACGCTCCCATAACAGCCACAATAGTGTCCTCCTGCCATTATCCAGATACCACCACGAGTAGGAAATGTAGTATTATTTCCAGTCTTAATGTGCGAATAATTCATAAACCAATGCTTTCCCCATATTTGAATAAAAACAAATCTTTCTGGAATTACAAAGGTGACTCTATTTGTAGTATTCACAGGTTCAGGGGTTCTCATAGACGCAGTCATCTTGAGTCCGATAGCTCCTGCACCAGTCACAGTTTCTATTAGTTGAAAAATATAAGTTTTACCATTCGTGACAGCCCAGTCATATAAATCTTCTGGTGTAAGTTCGTCTGTGTCTAAATTCTTAACTTCAAAACAAGGAACGCCATCAGTCATTAAAGGAGCGGTTGTTAATGTTTTTGTTCCGTCATCAGTCCACTCCCAACCAGCACCAGACGCAGTCGCTTCGTATCCTTCACGAGCGGCATACATAACAGAACTACTGGCATTCGCCTTAACTAGGTGAGCAGAAGTGAAAGCATAGTCCCCAGAAACAGTCGTCCTGTAAATCATATAGGCTACACAGTCGCCTGGGTCATCCCAATAAAGTTTAATACTTTTATTCACTGCATCACAAGTAGCTGAAACTTCAGTGCAAGGGATTGACCACCAGAATTTACCACTATTACCGCCATAATGTCCTGTGCTTGGACCATAACCAACTACCCTATAATAATATGTTGTCCCATCCACTAGAGAACCGCCAGCAACTAATGTCGCCGAAGGATTAGCAGGTGCTGGAATTTCTTTTAAAGTAATCGTATTTGCCATTACAGATTATTTAAGTCAATTAAATCTGTTTTTAATTCATTTTCTCTTTCTATAAGTTCGCTTTCATTAGCGGAAAATTGAGCGTTCCAGAGGTCAAGGGTTTCTTGGTCTGGCTTGGTTTTAATTTGTGAAAGGTCTTGGATTTGAGCTCTAACAGCTCCGAGATTGTGCTTGATAGAGATAATCTCGTCTTTAAGTTTTAGGATTTTATCTCCTGCACGGGTTGTTTTTATTATTTGATTGTCTTTATATTTTGTATATTTCATTATTTGTATTCGTTTATTCTAACTTTTTTACCTGCTGTGCCACAGATAATATATAAATTAGCTTTAATCTCGCCGTTCCAGTGTCCCCCAGCTGGAAGTAGATCACCTGTTGAAGTGGTCACACTGCTATCTCCATGATACATATCTGTATCACTTCCATTATATAAGGATATTGTTCGTCTGTTAGACATTTCAGAGGCAGGACACTTATAGGCAGTATCAGCGTCTGTAAGAGTTAAAAGAGTAGTGATAATGGAGTCAAGAGGTTTAATTTCATCAATAATATCGTCCTGTTTTTCTTCTGTAGCAGGAGTGGACTGTGGAACTAATCCACCCTGGACTTTAGTTTCTATTTTTGTAGGTAATCTTCCCATAGTTTATAGTGTTATTTTTACGCCGGCCTCTTTATAGAATTTTGTAACGCTCTTTTCTCTTTCCTGTATTCTTAGCTCTTTATTGTGTAGATCTAGTTTCTTTTTGTCTAAAGTTTTGTCTTCTGCTTTCTTCTCATCTAATCGGGTTGTTAGTGTTTTAACATCGTTATTCATTTGATTGATAATTAACTGAATATCTTTCTTAGTGAGATTACTGATTTGAATATTCTTTTTACTGAGATCCAGTGTTTCGCGGTTTAGAGCGATATCAAGGTTTATTTCTTTTAATAGCTTTGATTTGTTAGCTATGTCTTTATTTAACCAATTCAATTTCTTTATTGCCTCCACTTCTTGGGATGCGAAATTATTAGTGATATTAGTTATCTCGGTAATAAGATTATCTCTTACTCTGGTTCGATTCTTGATTGGTTCATTTAGACTTTTGATTTGTGAATATTGATCCTTGATCTTAATAGCTTGTTGATCGATAGTTTCTTTCTGAGTTTTATTGAGAGTCTTAAAGTTTTCATCGTTAGTCTTCTTCTGTTCGGCTAAGATAGAATTAAGATTCTTTTCTTCTTGCGCAGTTTTTAACTTTAATCCATCTAGTTTCTTGGTTTCATTAGCAATAGCTTTCTTTATTTCTTTACTATTATTAGCTAAAGAGATGTTCCCTTTAATTAATCTATCCCCTTCAGCAAAAAGAGTAAAAAGGTTATTACTCTCTTCTTTTATCTTACTCCCAATATTAGCTAATTCTTGTTTAGCTAGGTTAGTAGTATCGGATAGTTGTTCTAAAACAACCTTCTTTTTAATTTTAGGCGCTCTATTTGCTTTAAACATAAAGACTATTTTTACCTATTAAATAATTTGACGTTAACAGTAACAGCTCCGGCAACATAGCTAGAAACCTTGAAATTGATCCACCGGAAGTTGTTAGAATTAGTAACGAAGTTTCTAACAGCGTCTGTGCCGGAATAAACAATACCAGTGTCACCATCGATGATGTCTCCATTCTCTGCGTCAAAAACCTGTAGATAATCCCATTCATTATCTACAGCAGCAGCAGAATCAAAGTCCGGGCATGCTTCGTTGTCCGAAATCTGAACTGAAAGCTTTAAATTAGCGCTACTCGCTGTTGATACAGAGAAGTTACAGTCTTTGTACTCCTCACCTCTGATGACTATACCAGAGCCATTAGCGGCTTTGGCGTCTAATGCTTTTACTCTGTTGTTTCCAAACATAAATTTTTAGTTTAGTTTATTAAATAATTTGATAACTCAGGCCAGAACCTAAACTGTTATTGCTTAGGTTCTGTATCTCAGCTATAAAATACTTTCAGTAGTAGATCCATCCTTAAGTGTAGTTACAAGAATATCTTCGCCGTCTTCTCTTTTGACGATTTTATTCTCAACTGACTTAAGTTTTTTCTTGGATTTCTTGTTACTATTTTTATTCATAAGTTAATTTTAAGCAGCTTGAACAGCTAAATTAGAAGTTGCAGCAGTTGGAACCGCACCAGATACGTAGATACCCACGTTGTTAGGTGAAGCAGCAACATTGGTACATCCAATAAAGGAATTAGTTGCATCGATATTGAACATAAGTTCATTACCGGAACCAGCGCTGAATGCGTTGGTTATTGCAGTACCTGCAGCAGCAGTGGACCAATTATTAAAGTGACAACCTTTGAATGAACAATACCTTTGTCCGTCGCCGGTAGCATTCACTTTAAAGAATAAAGCATCTGCTGAACTTGAATACTTAACAAAATTACATCCGATGAAGTTGTTATCTAACATTCCAGTCGTTCCAACGATCTTGTCAACAAGAACAGTTGCTCGAGCGACTGAAACTAATACAGTAGCAGCTCCAAATTCGCAATCACGCCAAGTAGTTGAATCGCCTTCTGCGACTACATCGGCAGCAGCAGTTTGATCTAGGTCAGTTGTCTTTAAGAAAGAACAATTTTCATAGAGTGCAAACTCGCCAGCTTCGATATGGCCATAAAGACTTTCAGCTTTAGTATTAGAACTCATGAATTTAATATTCCGGAAAGAGTTTCTAACACCGGTGTTTTTGACTGGGGCTAAATCAGTAGCGGCAGTCGTAACTCCCATGCTAAGTTTAGCGCCATGTCCAGTTTGTCTTCCACCGCCATCAGCTCCCATGAAGTTGCATCTATTTTTAGAAATGGTAAGCATGCTAGTTAAAGTATGAGTACCATGTCCACCAAAGATACAAAGATCATTTTGATTACTAGTCATAGCAGCATATCCGGCAGAAGCACTATTATAGACAGCTTCGATCACACCACCAGCCTCGTCTAAATAAGCTGGGTGTTCGTTTTTAAACTTCTCATAACCTTGATCACTAGTATTCATTACCCAGAATACACGACCAGTGAGTAAGAGAGGTTTAGGACTTCGTGAGGCCAGTTCTGGCTGCATTAGACGCAGATAGAGCTCTCTCACGATTCTTCCAACATAGTTCATAACTATACCTCGTAAGCTGAGCAGAAGCGCCCTGTCCACGCTCTCAGCTTAATAAAAATTAAAGACAGGATTATTACTAACTAAATGGCCAGCAAGCAAAGGTTGCGTTGAAATAATTACAAGTCACGCTCCCAGTATCTAATGCAGTTGTGCCAAAAGTAAAGTCAGATCCTGAACCATTCTCAATTAAGAGCCAACCAATAACAGCTTCGTCATCAGCGGATGGTGCAGTTGGCCAAGTGATCCCAGCAATAGTGGTAGCAGCGGTTCCAAAATGTGCTGATTTATTACCATCAACATCGACAGTAAATACAACAACATTTTTATAACCGTCTGAAAGGACACCACCAGAAGTTAATGCAGCCATATCACATGCAGCTAATTCATATAACACTCCATCATAAGTGTAATATACATCATTAGCAGTTTTGACTAGCGCAGAACTCCCAGTTTTGATTGCTAAGCCACCAGAGTTCATGACATGGTTATTCAACGGATTTAAAAGTTCACGTTGATTTAAACCACCTACAGGATTGATGATCATAAAATCTAATGATTAATTAATTAATTACGTTTACTCATCTGAAAATCGAGAATGTTTTGCTTTAGCGTCTGCAAATGCTTGAGTAGTCTGTTTTTCTGAGTTAAATATTACTGTGGCAATCTGTTCCGGCACATAAGCATAGATACCCTTGCGAATATCAACTTTGTAGCCATTCAAGGTAACTGTTTTTACAGTATCACCTCTATCACCTATTTCTCTCGGAATATAGACTTGCTTAAGCGGTTGAGATTTAAGCTCCTTATCCATTATTTCAGCTTTCTTAGATCCGACTGGATATTTATGAACAAAGATACCATCTTGTTCCTTCCAATTATCTGGTAAGTCTTTGCTCTGGAGTTTTAAAGCACTATTGACCGCAAGAGAAAATTCTTTAGTAGGAATATTATATTTATTCTTTAGCTTTTCTAAAGGGGTTAATTTCTTTTCCTCTTTTGGTTTATTAGTTGTTTCCTCGATTTTTGTCTCTACTGGTTTGGATAGAGCCTTGATCAAAGGAATTCTTTCAAGACTCTCCCAACCTTCTATTCCTTTGGATTCAGCTAGTTTTCTTAAAACAGCTGTTTTAGTATTGTATAAATTCATAAGAATTTAGGTTTATGCAGATACTGCATGGTAAATGGCAACCATAAATGCGTCGTTAAGAATCTTAGCAGTAAAATCACCTTTCCAAGCATAAGTAGTGCGTTGATGTAAAGGATCAGATCCGCCACCTGCTGGAGTAATGTACTTGTGCAAGGATTGTCCATCAACTTCTACTGTACCATAGGCGTTCATAGCGAGAATAATAGTACGATAGACATCGATGCTACTTGCACCGGCACTTGCGCCAACGTATGCTTCAGTGGTTTCAATCACACGAACTTCATCAATATAACCAACTTCGCCTTCATAGATACCGATTTGGCCAGCGTAGTCTTTGACATCTGTCCAGCCATCAGCATTTTTAAGGTCTCGGACGGTTTTTTGATGAGCGATAGCAATATAAGCGGCTGGTACAGAAGTGGTGCCAAATTTGTTTTCAGCATTAATCTGATTAGTCATCTTTCTTGCTTTCGCAGTTTTTAAGGTTAATACAGCTTCTTGGATTTCTTCCAAGTTCAATTTCATACCACTAGCAACAGTTGCTTCTGAAGTTGCACTGGCGGCAAACTGTTGAGTAGTAGTAGCTGCTAAAATATCTCTAGTTAACTCATCGTAGGTTTCACGTGCTTGATAGGATAAAATATCTGCTGTTTCATTAAGGATTGGATCAGAGGTAGTGTACTTAACAACGTCGGTAATTTTAATATAATCACCATATTGATAAGTTGAGCAGGTCAAGCTAGTGACAGTCAACTGACTGCCAGTTGGAGTGACACCTTCGGTGAGTGGAGTAGTTGCCGGAGATAAAAATGAATATCTGCGGAATTTAATGGTTTTGGTCCCTGAGTTAGCTGGGATCTTTTTAACTTGAGCAAATTGCTTATGTACAAAAAGAGCTCTAGCTTTAATTAACATTATGCGATCATAATAGTTATTTACTGAATCAGGGATTTCGTTAATTGTAGTATTCCCCATATTGATAAATTAAATTAATTAAGCGTTCTTCCTTTGCTTATCATGGTACTTTAGTATTTCTGCGTCAGACATTTCTGCTGTTCCTTCTTTTTCTGTACCTTTTCCGTCTGATCCTGAGATGTTTTCTGATTTTGCTTGATTGACTTTGTCTTCCTTAGCCATTTTGGCTAGGTTAGCTTCGCCAGCAAGAGCGAAATATGCATCTCTAGCAGGAATACCTGGCCATAACTTCATCCTAGAGCGGATATGTTTTTCAAGTTTTTCGGCTTCAGGATGCTTAGTGAATAGTCTGCCTATTTCTTGATCAACAGTTAGGGTCTCAAGTTGGTCACGATAAGCTGGATCTACGTTTGGTTGACCTTTGGTCTCCTTTTTGTTCTTGTCTTTGTTCTTGTTGTCAGTATCGAAATCAAATTCGTCATCTTTCTTTTGTAAATTCTCTTCAATCTTATCTAATCGTCTATTCAGTTTGTCTGTTTGACGTTCTTTGACGTAATCACTAACTGACTTACGAACAACTGGTTCTTTGTACTCAAAACCTTTTTCTTCTTTAACATCTTTCTGTTCGCTTTCTTTTTCGGTTTTACTCCCAGTTTCTTTCTCAGTGTTATCCTGAGCACTGGCAGGTTGAGTACCCTCCTTTTTTTCCGGTGGAGTTCCGGTCTCAGAGTTAACCTCTGGCTTGATTTCTGTCATATTTATGGGTTGATTACTCGCTGGGCATATTCGGGATGACGAGTCCCTCTTCCAGCGGAAGTCCCTTGCGGGTCTCCCAAGTTTGAGTGATGGGGATCACTACTTATTTGTAAGGATCAAAACTCTCGACTGAGTCTTTCCTATTACAATTATTACGAAGTTCTTCTATAAATTTTCTAGGGTAATTCTTCATCTCAATAAAATGTTTTAAAAGGGCTTGTTCGTATTCCATTTCTATGGGTGATGGAAATTTAGAAGTACATAATTTATGTGTAGAGCGTTCAGCTAAAGCATCAAGAGATTTGCATAATAATATCCATCCCGGATGCTTTAATAAATCTTCCATGTTAGTGATATTGGTCTTGTCTTTATCGCTTAATTTGTCTTGGCTATTATTTAATGGCATTTTCTTGGTTGTTTAGTTGATTATCTGGCGATATTGGGCCTTGCTTTGGCGCTGTAGCAGGTGTTTGGCCCTGGGGTGGGGAGTCAGTAGGTTTATAATTCAAAGGTGCTTGTTCAGGCGTTTGTAGCATTCCTAGTTGTTTAACAACTTTCATCATTTCTTTATGGGACATCATATGAACTGCCTTGGCTTTATTGTCTATACAAGAGTTATGGATTTCAAGATGAACGAGATGATCGTCATAGACGTTGATCTTTGGTAATTCATTTTCTTTGATTAAGTCATTCTCATCCTCAGCGGTAAGTTCGTCAATACTTTTAGGGAACATCAGGGATAGGTCTGCTTTTGAGATATTGCTTAATTGTGCCATGCGTCTTAAAACAAAGCGTCTATTGGTCATAGGGTCTTGCATAGCCGCGTTAGCAAATGAACCAAACTCTTGTAGGTCTTTTCTACGTTTAAGAGCGGCTAGATAAGTGCTTTCTATTTTAATATCTAGTGGATATTCTGTTTTAATGTCGTTAGGGATCTTAATCTTTTTATATGAATAGTTTAATGTTCCAGCAATACGAACCATTTTCTCATCACCTTTAGATCCGAACCTAGTATATTTATCGTACCACTGTCTCCAGAACTCTTTAGCGGACCAACTAAATATTTTAGCAGATAATGATCGTCTAGTATTAGAACCGGCTTCAACTAGTTCAGTCTCGCCAAGGGTTCTTTGTTTGCCGGGTTGTACTCCTTGAGATGTTTCAGGAGTAGCTAATGCTTTCTGTGCAGATAGATCGAGCATATTTAATATAGCTACTACTTGACCACCTGGACTAGCTTTTTGAATTGGTGTTATTGCATCCCTTGGTGCTCCATCAGTTGGGATAGCCATATTGGTATCGAAACGAATGTCTTGTTGTCGGACTTTGTTTTTATCAAAGGCATAAGAGCCGTATAGATCAGATTGAGCGCTCTTCAGGAATAAGTTAGTTAGCACAGCTTTCATGCGTTGTTTATCCTCTAATAAATCAGGGACAGAAACAGAGTCAAGGTTGTGGCCCATTGGGAATATGTTTCTTTCAACTACTGGCCAATATTCTTCTTCAATCTTGCGGAAATAGACTATGTTTTTGCGGTTATTGGTACTCCCAATAAGATACCTTTTACCTCCAATCTTAGTCATCCAGTAAAGGATGGCGTATTTGCGATTGTTTTTAGCTCCAGTAAATTCATTATAATTATTGCCTTGAGCCTCTGCACGATACTGCATGAGATTAGAAACCATATCAGGTAGTCCTGTGGCCGGGTTCTTTACTAGCTTATCAATTCCGAAGAAGTTAGGGTTATTCTTCATCTGGTCTTTTGACATCAGTCTGTAGAAACCAAAGAAGTTAGCATCGCCATCACCATTGATTCCGTTGATATACTCAGCGTTAGGATCAGTTAGAGTTATAATAGGATTAAGAACAACCGGCTTGAGTAGCATTTTCTTAGCATCAAAATTGGTATTTAGAATTATTCCCCTGGAAAAGAATAAAGTGTCCCAGTCCCAAGTATACTCAACCTTATCCATTGTCATTTCGTCATGGTCGAAGTTAGCGCATGCGTTTACATTAGCCGCATGGTCTTCATCACCTTCTTCTCTAGGTAGAAACTGGACTCCCAGTTTATCATTATATAATTCAGCCAGAACAGTGTTAAAACCAACAAAAAGAGTTAGATCGCTTACGATGCCATCACTCTTTTTTTGATTGTTATAAAGCTTGAGTCTCTTTAATATCTTAGCTCTTCTGCTATTAGAGAATTGATCTGCTTCGTTGAACTCAGTTTCAATCTGATGAAAGAGTTTCTTTTTAAAACCCTCGTTAAAGATACCAGCTTTTTGTTCTTGTTTTGTGACCGATAGGTCTAGTTCTTTTGTGTCTGGCATAATGATTTGAATGTTATAAATGCTTTCTCGATAGAGATGTTAATTATATTCTTGATATGTTCGTCATTTAATGGACTAAACATTTTGTACCAAGGTTGGCGAACAATAAAGTAATCAGAGTAATAGTTTCCTTCGAACCAGAATAGATATTCAAAGTACTCTACTCCAATACGTCTGATTAAAACTGTAATCTTTTTACCATCATGTTTTAGCTCGTGTTTTTTTAGAACGAATGCTCTATTTAAAAGTTTAGGCATAATTATTATAATTTACTTAAAACCTCTTTCACTTTGTATTCAAGTAAAAGAACTGTTTCCTTAATTAGATCATCGTTAGCGTCAATAATCTCTGCAAACTCACCGTAAGGTTTGTTATTAAAAACAAATAAGAATTCTGCCATTGACTTTTTAGCACCCTCAAATTCTATATGTCTAATTAAAACGTCAACCTTTTGGCCTTTGTGCTCTAACTCTAACTTCTTTAATACTTTAATCATATGGATCATTATTAGGAACCAATGGTATTTTGTTAGCGCCTTTCGGTTCAGGCGGAAAATACTTTGGTTCAGTTGTTAAAATACGTCCAAGATCCTCGATGAAGTGATCATCTTTATCCATTGGAACTTCTTTAGGAGTCTTGCGTCCGGCGATAACTCCTCGCCATTCGTCCCATTGGTAGTGTTGGATCTCATATATTGTTTTAATACAGTTTTTAAAGATGAATAACTCAGGTGGATAGACCATTTCATTACCAGCTATTTCGTAATCAAATGCATCCCTTATTCTTCTTTCAGCTGCTCTACGTTTCTTACTGCCGGGTTGATAGGTTAATCCTTTGTGAACGAGTCTAGTAGATAAAGGTTTCTCATTGGTGTGTTTGTCAAAGTTGAATGCAGCAGGTTCAATAAGCATCTTAACTACTCTATACATTGTGTTCTTGGTCTTGATCCGAGAGACTAAGCTTTCTATTCCACCTTCAACTGAAATTTCATCTACAACGAAGTATTGATTCTTAGGACTGACTGCGAGCCATAGTCCAGCATCAGCAACACGTGGATGAGTGTCAAGAGCATGCCACACTGGCCAGTCATCCGGAACATCGAATGGTTCTACAACGTGGACTTTGTTATTAAACTTCTTGAATACTAAGCCAGCTAAATGTTGGAATAATCCTTTTTCACGAGCTAAGAGATCTATTTCATCATATTCAGCCAGCATTCTCTCGATATTACTGCTCTTGAGTCGGCCTCTAACACCTCTCTCGATTGAATTATCCCAGACAGACGCTTGTACAGCCCCTCTTGAACCCTTTTCTTGGTCAGTATTGCATAAAATCTTGTCGTACATCCAACCAGAGCCTTTTAATGGGGTAGCAGTTATAAAGATTATTCCACCTTGACGCATACGAGCAACAGCAGCTTTATAGATTTCAATTGGTGGTGGTTCATCAAACCAGACAAATCCGAGAGTAGCAGACTCAAACTCTTTCACACTTTGCTCATAGGATAGAATGTCAAAGACGAAACCGGTGTCAGTTGTGAAGTGAGATAAAAAGTTCTTTCCCCGCTTCTTGCCTTTGTAGCGATTGCGTGGGAACCATTTTTGAAGTTCAGGAATGAACGTTGATTGAATAGTGTTAGGATCAGATACAATCCATCCTCGTTTAGGGAATTTCCAATCATCTTGGAATAAGGGTAGTTCAGTTTCAGGTCTAACTCCTTTCTTATTGTTTAGATCGTGTTCCCATTCAAAGCTTTCTTTATTGAACCATTTATTACCGCCGGGCCAGAATATGTTAGCTAATATGTTCATTCCGGCAGCTGTTTTTCCGATACCATTTCCAGCAACAAAGAGAGATATGAATGTTTCGTTCTTACCAACTAAATTGACAAACTCTTCAACTTTTCCGTTTGGTTGATAGTAATGATGAGGGTTATCATTATGTCTTAGCTTAATAATATCCATTATTCTTTCTTCACTTACTTCCTTTAGATTTCCGTCTTTTAAGTTCTTCATATAAATCATCATCATTAAAATTTCTTAGTTCATCGTTGAATACGATGTTTACATTTCCCTCTGATCCACGAGAGCGTAATCTATTATACTCGCGGATGGATGCCATTTTATTTGATAGATCTTTATTTTGTTTAATTACTGAAGCTAGTTCAGCATCAGCTAACTCATCTGTCATCTTAAGATATTTAACTTTTAAGTATTCTATCCTGGCTTGAACCTTAATAAAACTTAATATATTACTGCTTGCGACATCGCATACATTAAATTTTTTTTCTAGTTCGGAATTAAGCGTATTGCATGTTATGTCCCTGTCATCTACATTCTTCATTTTCTCTAGTGCTCTCATTAAGAGTAAATGCTTTTCTATCCAGTCTATAAAGTACGAGAACATATATGACCATCTACCATTTGAGAATGTTTTACCCGGAGTTATATATTTATGGCAAAATAATTCTTGCTTTAATGACCGGAGTGGTGTGGATCCGGAATAAGTAGGAAGATCCTCTGGATGTTGTTTTCTAGGCATAATTAAGTGTTTAATGATTATTTAAGGCCTGAGGTTCGCCTGTGTGGGGTTATTTAGTGTACCCTGGAGTAGTTAGACGTCCCGTCTAGGTCAACTGCGCTTTTAAGGGAAGAGCATAAATAGATATCAGACAAGTCTTCATCATCAGGGTTGTGTTTATTTGGATTAGGTGTGTATTTTGCAATCTCTTTCTCTTTCCCCATTCTACTCATTTCCATTCTATCTAATATGTCTTCAACTTTTATATTCATAATTTTTCATCATAATAATAAAAAGAAGTAGTCAACATAAATTAACTACTTCTTGCTTTTAGTTTTATTGGCATGCGCCGCTCTAATCTGAGCCAAGGTAACTACTTTACCTGTAGTTTTATTTTGATACTTGTTGTTTCCTATTTTTGTATAAGGCATATGAACGCGCATTACTTAAAGCTGAGGCACCATAGTATGCGCGTTCGATCGCATCATCAAAGTTATTAAAAACTATAATGCTTTGGTTTTTTTGTTTAATTATTAAAGCTTGTTGGTTTCTGTTTTCCATAGATCACCTGATTTTTTTCCACAGTGATAACATATCATCGACGGTTGATTGTTTCGGATAGGAGTCCTGGACCAGTAGTGATGTCCTATACTGCACCGGAAGTTTCGCCATAGTAATATAATCCTGGCTAAGATTTTCTTGGGTCTTAGATTGTAGAAAAATATTTTAACTCGGAACCAGAATGTCATCTTTTTCTTGGTCAAATATTTTTTTCTGAAAGCGTCTATTTGTCTTTTCTTTCTTTGCGCTAATAAAGCTTTATGTTTTTTCTTTCTATTATTATCTTTAGTGGCTCTCTTGCGTTGGCGAGATATCTTCTTTGTCTTATTCATATTTATTTCAAATTTATTTCAAATTTAAATATCTACAATAGTTACAATACAAGGGATAGATTTTCGGTTAATATAAGTTTTCATTCTTGCTATCTTATTGATTGCTTTAACCATAGCACCTGACAATCCAATTACATTAGCGCGATCAATCCGGTTAACTTTAAGATAGAATATTGCATGGCCGTCTTCGATTGTGACGTTCTGGATATGAGCTTCGTCTGGCTCATATACGATTCCTTTAATAATTGAAATAATAAAATCGGACATTTCGTTTTCTAAGAAGTCCATGTCTGGATATTTTTCTCGTGACATAAGTTAAGTAATTTACTATCTATCTTAATTATAAAACCCCCATTGACTTGTGTCAATCTTGGGTATGTTGATAACTTTTTTATGCTTCAGTTATCTTTTTTGATTTCCTTTTCATTACTGATGAAACAAATTTTTCTTGTGGAGTTTCTACTGGTTTTATTTCTTTAGGTTTAGTCGCTTGATCAAGAACCTTGTCAATTAGTTTGTAGAATACATAGAATACACTACCCTCTTTGAAATCTATCGCTCGCTTATTTGGATGACCTTTGATTTGAACATTTGCACCAAAAGATATTTTACATTGAGGTTTCTGTTTCCCAAAAGTTATTAAGGTATAGTTTAGATGGTGGAGAATTGATAACCAATTACTTTCCTCATGTATATCCGTAAAGTCTATAATAGCATCGTCTATATTAAAATGAAAAACCATAATATTATTTTTTAGATTTATTAGGGGCGCATTTATGGCAATAGTATGGGGTATGGATATAATCTTCTGATGTTATGCAACTCTTCATTATTTTCTTTTTACCCTCAATAGCGTCCTCCTTCTTGATTAGACACTCACATTTCTCACAGCTAACAAGGTTAGTGTTTATGTATTTTTGGACTTCTATTCGAGTCTCTTCTTTATTAAGCATTTCTTTAATTCTTTTAATTCTTTCGAGTTCTGTGTTATTTATCTTTATGTGATGAGGAAATGTTCCTGTTAAAATTTTCTCTTTAAAGAAAGAAATTAAAACAAATAAAAAAAATAAAGAGAAAATTATTGGTATAGTTAAAATAAGTAGAATTGTTATCATAATTTTATTTAATTATTTTTATTAGGTAGTGAGTCGACATCCTCACTTTTTAATTCTGGTTTAGGATCACTTGTTGAATTAGGATCAATAGGTACTTCTTTCTCTTTTCTGAAATTCATTTTTTCTACGATAGATTTAGTGTGGACGTGTTGGATCTGATTCCCTAGAATAGTTGGTTTGATGATGAAGTGATTATCACTAAGGACAAAGAAGTTTGTGATACCGATGATCTCGCCTTCTACTATATCGCCGGCAGGGATAACGAATTTGACAATATCATGCATGCAAAAATCACCACGTTGAGATATAATACTCCTTTCAGTAAGAGCGTCTATTGATCCGGATTTAATCTTTATATAGCCAGTGTGGAGTGCTTGGTGGAATAGTTCTCTGTCTATATTAGAAATAGATTTGTTGATCCTGCGGATGTTTGAGAAAGAGATAATGATTAATAAGAGTGCTAGGCCGACTAGGCCAGAGCAAAAGAAAAACATTTGAATTTGATTTAACATAGTTTTGTTTATTTAATAATTAGATTTTCTTTGTTGTTTAATTATCTTTATTGTTGCATTAAGTGTCTTTGTTATCTCGAATATTATTTTATTTCTTTCTGCCTCCCTTGCACGTTCTATAGCATGAGTAATAAAGTCTAATAATTGTCTTTCCTGTTCCTTAAAATAACCAGTATAATCTTTCTTAACTGTCTTTATTACTTCTTGTCTAAGAGAATCCTGCATAATTATTTATTATTAATTAGATCGATTGAACTAATTATTCCGACTTTTATGTAAGTAATAGCTACAGCTAAAAAAGGTAGCATATACAAACAGGTGGATGATTATAGATATAGTTAGTTCTATTTTTTCCATATCGGTATAATATGTTTAGTAAAACATTTATGACATAGATGCGCCTGTTTGAGTTCTTCGTTCATTTCTAACTTTCCGGCTATAGATATTTTCCTTCTTTTGGATGGATTGATTTGAAAAAATATTTCTAAAGGTTCTATTTCTTTTCTACATGAATCGCAAAATAATTTAAGCATAAGAATAAATTAATGTTATTTAGAATCTTTGGTAGATCTTCGGTGTTTGACCTTTATTATATGACACCGGTATCCACAATTAAGACATGTATATTTTCTCGTTCTACATTCATTGCCATTTGAGAGAGTAGTCATTATTCTTTCTATTCTATATTCAGCATCACAGCAACTAGATTTATAAGTTATTTTCTTTTTCATTTTTTAATTTAGTTAGAATACTTTTTAATTCAATTAATTTTAATCGTAATTGAGGAATAGAATACTTCTTTGTCTTCTCGGATTTTTTAATTAAATTATTCCACCAGACCTTCCCGCGCTTTTTCTTTAATTTATCTATAAGGATAGATGATGATAGTGTATCCATATGCACCTTAAAGCGATGACAACCCTTGTGTAGGCACGCGCCGTTTTTAAGATACCACCGGGTAGACATATGCTTTCTAGAGCAAATATGATGAGCGTCAAAGTCTTTTAACTCTCCTCTCCCA
>JAYENX010000022.1:0-42025 GCA_034722435.1 Nanobdellota archaeon
CGTGGTTGAAAAAGAGGAGTATGAAGAAACTTTAGAAGCTGAATTTCAAGGAACCTGTCCTCATTGTAAGAAAGAGGTTGAAGGAATTGTTCCGTTTAAAAGAAAAAGTATTGCGGCTGTTAAGACTCTTCGGCTTAAATGTTCTCATTGTGATGGTAATATAGACATTACTAAGAAGATGAAAGAACCGAAGAAAAAGAAGAAATAGTTTTTATCTTTCTTATATTTTTTTATTATTATTATTATAAAAAAAGTTTATTCTATAAGTTTGGTAATATATAATTAACTTATTTGTTGAAGGATTTTAGTTTTTGTAGACTCAGGAATGTTAGTAGTGTATTGAGTGGATTTTTCTGAGGATGTGTCTGCAGTTTTTAGAACGTCTTGTCTAGGTGTAACAAAATATATTCTGACAGGATTGTTAATTAAAGACTCTTGTTCATAAGGTAATAAGAATCCGTTTTTAAGAATATAACACGAGTTTTCTAAAATACGCCTTAAATCGGAATCTTTAGTTACGATTGCGCAAGGTTTTTGTTCAAATATCGACATAAATAATGCAGCTGCAACGATTTGTTCGTCAGAATCAGTTTCGGCAATCTTTTTCTTTGGACGGTCACCTCTAGAGTAATCAATTTTCGAGTCAGTCAAAGAACTAATTATTTTAATTTTATTCTTAAATTCTAAATATGCATCTGGATCTTCTGGTTTAAATGATGATTTTTGGGCTATACGCAGAAATTCTTTATATTTGAAAGTAATATCTTCCAGTAATCTTTTTTGTTCAGGGTCACTGTAATTTCTTTTTTCTTTTTTTGAGTTTTTCTTTTGAATCCAGCGTTCTTTTGAATTTAAATAATGAAGAGAGTTTTGGATACAACCTGCGAAATGACTAATTTCATTTATTACGCCTTCAACAACATAAACATTTGATTGAGAAATCCAAACTACATTTTTAATTATGCTAGCTAGTACGTCCTCCAATTTTTCAGCGTCTATATTGGAATAATGTTGTGAATCAAATAAAACATTATGATACCAACCGTCGTTACCAGGGTTACTTCGAACTTCTTGGTCAGTTAAAATGTATTGTTCTTTAAGAATTTCTTCAAAAGTTGTTAATTCGTGCATTTTATTATTTAGTTAAGTATTTATTTAAAACTTATGTAGATATTGTTAGTCAATAAATAAATTATAAACATTTATATATAAATTCTGAATTCTGATTAATCATGCCAAAAAAAGTATTGATAACCTCAGCATTACCGTATGTGAATAATGTGCCTCATCTAGGTACTATGGTATGCATTTTATCTGCTGATGTGTATGCACGATTTCTTAGGTCAACAAAGGTTCCTTGTTTATTTGTATGTGGAACTGATGAACATGGTACGACTGCAGAGGTTAAAGCTGCTGAAGAAGGTTTGACACCGCGAAAATTAGTGGATAAATATTTTGAAATACATAAAGAGATTTATGAATGGTTCCAGTGCAGTTTTGATGTGTTTGGTAGAACGTCTTCTAAAGTTAATGCGGAAGTTACACTCGACATATTTGATAAACTTGATAAAAATGGCTATATTAAATCTGATACTCTTGAACAATTATATTGTGAGCATGATAAGAAATATTTAGCTGATAGATTTGTAGAAGGTACTTGCCCACACTGCGAATATGAATATGCTCGAGGCGATCAATGCGAAAGTTGTGGGAAATTGTTGAACGCTGTAGAATTAAAAGATGCAAAATGTAAAACTTGCGGTAGTACTCCAATTGTTAGAAAGACTACTCATTTGTTTATTGATCTTCCAAAGATTGAACCCGAATTAAGAGCATGGATTGATAAATCATCTGAACATTGGGCAGAAAATGCTAAGACATTAACATATGCTTGGTTAAAGGAAGGTTTAAAGCAAAGATGTATAACCAGGGACCTTAAATGGGGAATTCCTGTGCCTAAAAAAGGGTACGAAGATAAAGTTTTTTATTCATGGTTTGATGCACCTATAGGGTATATTTCTATACTAAAAGAGAATCATGAAAGAGAGTTTGATATGTGGTGGCACAACCCTGATAATGTTAAACTTGTACAATTCATGGGTAAAGATAATATCCCGTTCCATACTATATTGTTTCCTTCATTTTTAATTGGCGCTAGAGACGATTATACTTTGCTTCATACAATGGAATCAAATGAATATCTTAACTATGAAAATGCACAGTTCAGTAAAAGTAGAGGTACGGGCGTGTTCGGTGATGATGCTATAGATACTGGGATAGATGTTGATGTTTGGAGATATTATATCATGGTCAATAGACCTGAAAAAACTGACACGGAATTTACATGGAACGATTTCCAGGTTAAGCTTAACAACGAATTAGTTGCTAACATTGGTAATTTAGTTAATCGTACTGTATCCTTCATTAACAGATTTTATGATGGTAAGATTCCTAAATATAAGTTAACTAAACATGATGATGAGTTTGTTGAACAGTTAAGAGCTAAAGAGGTACATATTACTAACCTTTTAAGAGATGTTGAGATAAAAGAAGCGTTAAGAGAGATTATGGCAACTTCTGGTCTGGGTAATAAATATTTCCAGGAGCAAGAACCGTGGAAAGCTGTTAAAGATGATAAGAAAAAAGCTGACAGGACTATAGCCGTACTTTGTCATGTTGTGAAAGATTTAGCGATTCTTATAGAACCTTATCTTCCAATGACAGCTACACGGATAAGGGTAATGCTTAATGTTGAGAAATTGTCGTGGGCAGATCTGGGTAAATTGAATATTAAACCAGGCCATACATTGAACAAGGCAAGAATCTTGTTTTCAAAGCTTGAAGATTCGCAGGTTAAAGAGTTCAGGGAGAAATATGCAGGTAAAAAGAAAGATAATACCATACCCGATATAAGGGTTGCAGAGATAATTGGGGTTGAAGAACATCCTAAAGCCGATAAACTTTATATTTTTAAAATTAATCTAGGAAATGAACAAAGACAAATAGTGGCAGGGTTGCGAAAGTATTATGAAAAGGATGCGTTAGTAGGGAAAAAGATTGTTGTAGTATGTAGTCTTGAACCTGCAGAATTACGCGGAGAGACAAGCGAGGGTATGTTGTTAGCTGTTGATGATGATAAAAATGTTGGTGTTTTAGTAGCGCCGGATAGTAAACCAGGTGATCAGGTAACTGCGGAAGGGTTTGAAGTTAGCAAGAATCAAATATCTATTGATGAATTTATGAAGTTTGAGATTAAATGTAAGCGCGGAACTGCATATTTTTGTGGCACAGTGCTTGAGACCGAACATGAACAGATTGTTTCTGAGAAAGTTAAGGATGGTAAGGTTAGATAACTTTTGACATAATCCTCTATAATTATATACAAAAAAACCAAACATTTATAAGCTAAAACTGATTTTTCTTTATAAATTAATTAAACAGGGGTGTTTATAATTATTGATAAAAGAGGTCAGATAACTATATTTATAATTATAGGTATCATGATTCTGGCAACAGTAGGTATAATTGTCTATGTTCGTTATTCTGCTGTTAAGCCCTCTGTTGGTATTTCTGAGATTGTTCCTGAAGAAGTTGCACCTGTGAAAGTGTTTGTAGAAGAGTGTCTGCAGCAAGTTGCCACTAGAGGTTTAGAAATTGCGGGTGAACAAGGTGGATACATTGATCCTGAGTCGTGGGGATTGATTTATAGAGAGAATGATCCTACAAGTGGAAATGCAATAGAATTTACGTCTTTAGTTCCGTATTGGTTTCATCTAGGTGCCGATAATGATTGTTCAGGTACTTGTTGGTTTGGTTCAGAGAAACCACCTCTTAGAATTGAGGACGGTAATCCGAGCATACAATCAATGGTTGAACAATATGTTCTTGATAATATTGACCAATGTTTTAGAAATTTTAACAGTTTTCCACAGTATGAAGTTGTAGTAGAAGGCGAGAAAGAAATAACTTCGATAATCGCACGAAATAATGTAGTGTATAATTTTAAACTACCTCTAAAAATCGATTCAGGCTCTACAAAGGCAAAAATTTCTCAGTTTAGCTCAACAGTACAGATCGCATTGCCTGCGCTTTATGATTTATCATCAACAATTACAGATACGCAAGCGCAGTATTGTTTCCTTGAACATGACGTTATTGAACTTATATCTATTTTTTCTGGTGTTGAAAAAAATAAGTTTCCGCCAATGTCGGAAATGAGAATGGATAGTACTCCTGTAATATGGTTTACGCGTGATGTAAAAGAGAAAATGCAGGAACTTCTCCAGAGCTATATTCCACTTCTACAAATGGAGAATTCTTTAAACTTTAAACAGTTAAGAGTGCCTGACACTGTAGCTAATAGCGATATGATTAATAGAATGTATTCTAACATGATAATTCCCCTTGACGCAACAGGTTATACTGTATATTTTGATTATTTATCTGACTGGGATATATATTTTGATATGGGTAAAGGTAACATGATAAAACCTGACGGGTTCAGTGTGCCGTTCTTAGGTTTTGGAATGCAAAAGTATGATTTTGGTTATGATGTTAGCTTTCCCGTAATTGTTACAGTTAATGACCCTACAGCTTTAGGGGGTCGAGGTTATAATTTTAAGTTTGCTCTTGAAGAAAATATTCGTAATAATAGGTGTTTAGAATCTAATTTTGAAAATTTAGATATATCAAAAGTTTCAGGTACGTCCATGCTTTGTGATAACGATAAACGTAACTCTGGGTTAATTAATATAAGTGTTAAAGATGAAGAGGGTATACCGGTAGTAGGAGCGTTCATCACGTTTGCATCTGATGATGCATGTCCCCTAGGTACAACTGACGGCAGTGGGGAGTATGCAGATAATTTCCCGGTAGCTATTGGAACTTTAAACATCGATCATCCTAATTATTTAGCAACTACAAAAGCATATTCAACAAGTTTAGATGAAGATGATGAACAAGACATAGTATTACAAAAATCTAGGAATGTAAAACTTAAAATCCTTAAGAAAAATTATATTAGACAACCAGGATGGGCATTCAATAATTTTGAACTTGGATTAGATTTCAAAGAAGAGGCGATATTAACTTTTACAAGAGTTCCTGAAGAAGGCGAAACAGAATATACAACTATTTCAAGGTATTCTGGTGAAATGTCGTCTAAAAATGAATTTAGTGATGTTGAACTTTATCCAGGAACATACGATGTAAGCATATTGTTATTTTCTTATCGACCTTTAAGAATACCTGAAAGTCATAGAGAAGAAGGTGGATTCTTTGATTCTGTTGAGTTTACAATACCAGAAGTTAATATGGAACAATGGCAGTCTGGTGGTCTGGAGATGAAAGAACTGTCTGGACGTTGGACTGTGTCAGCTAATGACCTTGATAGAGCAGATCATATTAAATTTTATACCATAGGATTTTATCAAAATGATATGTTAGCTATAGAAGACCTTGATCATATGTCGAAGCTTGAACAGTATACTCAAGTTAATAGACCGTATCTAGAACCGAGGATAGAAATATGAAAGATAAAATAGCAATATTCATGATATGTCTTGTACTAAGTTTGACTATCGTTACTGCTGATGCGTATGCAGGGATTGTAAGTGTTGAGACTCATGGAATTGATGGCATATCTAATACAGCGGAAAGAGAGGGTTATAGAAGAAATACTAATGATCAAGCGATTATTGAAGTGGTTGCGGAAAATGCTGATGGAAGTGCTGTGACGAAGGATAAACTGAAAATTGGAACTGCACCTAACTTCCTGAGTTTTACTGAAGATTGTGTACAAGAACCTCTCTCTACCAAGTATAGATGTAAATTTATTGATACAAGAGATTTTGCGCCAGGTAAACATTCGTTTACTGTAAGGTTATTTGAAACTACAACGCCAACACAATATACAACTGCGGTTGATGAAAAATCAGGTACACTTTATTCTGATGGTCTAGGGCCTTTGATTGAAATTTTAGAGGTTAGTCAAGTGGGAGAAAATGTTTCTGTAAAATATAATGTAAGAGATAAAGCTTGCGATGATGCTGATTGTAATGGGAAGTGTGCAGGTATAATGAAAGTAGTATTCCCTGGTGCTGACCCTGCGTATGAAGAATTGTTGAACACTTCAGATTGTTCAGTAAATAATATTGAAAGTATAGTGCACATACCTCAGACAGGGGTACAAGCAATCACTCTTGTTGCGCATGATAGGGTGGGTCTTCAGACCACTGCTACATCTGAGCTTCTATTAATAGATACTAATGCTCCGCGAATAGGGGATAATTTTAATATACGCGTTAATGAACGCGATCTTGGTTACATTTCTACAAGTGCAGGTGATAGAATAATTACTAATGCAGTTCTTACAGTTGAAGTTGATGAAGAAAATATATCGCAAGCGTTTGCAAATTTGCAAGAGCTTAATTCGTTCAGCGTAATTGAAGATTATAGTAATGTGCCTGCAACAGGGTGTAATCTTGTTAATACTAAATATGTATGTAACTGGACAGGTCTTAATTTAGTTATATCTGAAGAAGGTCCTAAAATCAGCGTTACAGTTATTGATAAAGCAGGGTATAGCGAAACTAAAGAGATACAAAAGAATCTTCTTGTTGATAATAGTGCTCCAGAGATACTTTTCTTAGGTACTGATAATTGTAAAATGGTGGACGATGAACAAATGTGTTTCATTACTGACAATAATAATACAATCTTTGCAAGGATTAGAGAGAGCGGTGCAGGGTTTCATCAAAACTTTTCAAGGTTTGGCGAGCTTCGCTATAAACGGATGATACTTGACATGACATCTTTAAGAGGAGGAGGTCTTGATAATCTTAGAGTTTTTGCGGATGATTGTGTTCAAACCGGTGCAGATGAATGGGTATGTATATGGAAAAATGTTAATGTTGATTCTGCGTTCAAAGCTAAAGATAGTTTTAGGTTAAATGTTGTAGATGGTAGCAAGGACGACGCACAAAATTCTGTTGTAGGGATTACTTCGGCAACAATATATATTGATAGAACGCTTCCTGTAATCGAAGAGTTAAAAGTTGTTCCTATAACTGAGGCAGGAAGTCTTGAAGGAATATTGGTAGGTGGTAGGCATGTAAGTGCGATCGCAAAGATTACAGATGAACTACCTGTTACAGGTTATGCTGATTTTTCGAATGTTATATCTGGTGTTGGAGTTGTACAGGGAGAATGTGCAGTGGTAGAGAATTTCACTACAATCTGTCTATGGGAAGATGCTGGACTGGCTAACTCAGTATCAAGAGAAGAACCTGCATGGGACAGGGATATATTGTTTACTTTTGAGGATGCAACAGGAAACACTGTTAATCAAACAGTTACTTTAGATATCTTGTTTCAGGAAGATTCGCTTCCTAATTACTGGTCAATTGATGTTGATGATGTTAGAGCTTCACCAGGGAAACTTGACAAGGCTACGATGCACCTTATACCGCAAAGAGTTTATTTTGAGATTACTCCTCAACGGACAGGGGTTAGTAATGTTGAACTCAGAGTTTTGGAAATAGAAGGATGTGAAGGAAAGGATTCTGATTTGATCATGGGTGGGAAACTTGTTAGGGGGTCATCTAAAGAATGGATTAATCTTGAGATTGTGCCGCATATGCCTGAAGAAAATGTTATTGAATTAAATTTCGAATGTACATTAAAAATAATATCTATAGTTAATGATAAAATAGTTACCGGTGCAGAGATTGAGAATGTTACTCTTTCAGTTCCGTTATATGATTCAGGGTTAATATTAGAAGAACAAATAAATGGTAAGATTGATGATGCTAAAGATGATTTATTGTTTAAGTTAAGCGATAATGGTGTGTTTGGTACACTGAGTAAAGTTATGGATATTTTTGAAAAAATATGTAAGATTACACAGTTATACGGTACAATTGTTCAGTTGATTGCCACAGTAAGACAGGTTGTTGATGTAATGAGCGGTACTCCGTGGGGAGAAGCTGCGAAAGCTAAGAATACAAAACTGCAATCAATAACTAATAGTGCTAAGCAAGGTATGTTGAAGCACGTGTATAAATGGTGCGAGTTTATATCGTGTAATAAGAAAAATACTGAGAACATATTTGGGTCTAGTATGGGTTCTTTTTATTTTAAGGATGCTAAAAAGACTAAGAATTTTGGTTTCTTTGGAAGTTTATCAAAGTATCCAGAAAATCCTAAAGAGAGTTTGGCATTAAGTCTGAGCACTGGATGTATACCTGGAATAATATATAATCTTAGAAAGTATAGAAAAATCAATTGTGAATATATATCATGTTTAAAGAAGAAGGTGCCGGCAGGTACTCCGATTTCAGTATGCGAGTATCAGAAAAGTTATGCAACATGTACATTTGTATGGGGTAACCTTTTTAGCATAATTCCGTTTGCAGGTGCGCTTCAGAAAGTGTTCCAACAATTTTATTATGCGCTTTCGCACCCGCTTAGTCTTGTGACTGGGTTCGTCATGTCGAAAGTGTTAGCATGTAAAACAAAAGCTGTAACTGATGCTAAAAAGGGTGTAACAGCATATAATGTGGCATGTACATTTGTTTATCTTGTTCCAGAGATAAAACGGTTAACTGAGGATTTGAAGAATTTTGCTGATAAATCCGCATGGACAGTTGATGATTCAGTATGTAGTATATTAGACGAGGAATAAAATGGTTGATCAAATATTCAGGGGATTACCTGTACCAGAAAATGTTATCAGGAAAAGAAGGTTTATGTTTTTGATAGGTATAGTGATAATTATAGTCGCAATTATTGGATTGGTTATTTTTTTAACTGGCGATAAAGAAACAGTAACTGAGGATATTAATATTGATAATTTCCAGATTAATAAAGCGGTTTTGGCTAATAGTGTAGGAGATGATTTTGTGTACACTGAAAAGTCAGGTGAAGAATATAACATCGGTGAGCCTATAACCATGTACTTGGAATCGGTTGGGTATCCAACATATCAAGAAGGAGATAAGTATTTGGTAAGTTCGAGTTTTAATGTAGTAATGATTGATGCAGACGGTTATTCAATTGCAACACACACAGGTAATGTTGTGAGTATTAATGATTTTATGGATGATAAAAGTTTATTGAAATATTCAGGAGTGTTAGATTCGAGTAGTCTGGAACCAGGAGAGTATAAGTTGGAGTTCGAGGTTACAGATGATATTACTAATACCAGAAGAACAGTCACAAAGGATATTATTGTAAAATGAAGAAGTTAGTTATATTCGGATTGTGTATGATTTTGTTAAGTAGTTTGGTAATTGGAGCTATAACAAAGCCTAGTAATCTTCCGAATGGTAACTTTGAAAGTATTGTAACGGGAAGAGATGGTTCAATCATTCAAATTTGGCAATATGAGGGTAATTATTATAGGCGAGTGGGTACAGAAGATGCTACTGAAATTACAAATACTTTAACAGTAAAAGATCCAACTTCACCTAATAATATTCGAATCTGGACACCGCCAAAACCAACACCCGCTACAGCGATCTCGTCATCAACTGCTTCGGGAGGTAGTACTCCGTCTGCAGCGGCACAAGCTGTGTATAGGTTACAAACAATGAGTGGCACAGGACTTATCGAAAGTTTTACTAATCTACAGAAAAAAGATCCACAAGCGACAAAAACAACATCTGATGATTTTATGACAACTCAAATAAGTTATACTCAAACTAATGGTATAAGGGTAACAAATACTTATACTTATGAAAAGGGTAAATATGTTCTTAAAAAACAACAAAGTTCAACCTCTAAATCAGGAGTTACATCAGTTACTTTGTATGGAGAAAAAAGTAAAGAACAATATCTTGAAACTAGTGTAGAGGGTAAACCTGTTAGTAGAGTATATACAGATGGAGAAAGAACTGATTTTTATTCTAGTGACAGGGCATACATTAAAAAATATACAAAACCAGGTACAACCGGAGTGTATTATCAAGAGGTTGTTACGAAAATTGATGGAAAGGATGTGAAAGTTACATATGTAATAAATCAAAAGACGGGAGATATTGATAAAACAGTTATTGATAAACAAGTAACCACAGGTATGACTGCACAAATGGAAAAAGAGTTAAAAGCTAAGTTAGAAGTTAAAAGAGTTGAACTTCTTAATGCTGAAAGAAAGGCTGCCGGGTTAACGCCAACTGCTAAACCTGCGACTCCAACGCCTGGAGCGGTTACAGTAAATAGTGCTCAGTTAAGTGAAGTTGATAAACTGTTAGGCGAAGAATTGAGAAATGCAGATTTCTTTATAGGGGATTATTATAGAGACGATAAAAATAATAGAGAGGGTTTCCAAATAACTAATGTCATGGGAGATTCATTTTATGTGTCTGGCGAAGCAGGGACAGGTATATCGGGGCCAAAGTTTGTTCTTAGAGATAAAGCAGGTAAAATATTATTTACGGCGAGTAGCAGGTCAGAGTTATTAGCTGCGATGAATAAAGCGCCGGCTTTAGCAGCTGCAAAGGTTACTAAGAAAGGATTGACGGGCGAAGCGATTTATGATTCTGCAATTATTAAAGATGCGGCGAGTAAATATTTAAATGATTTAAATAAGAGGATAAGGGAGGCAGAAGGAGACGCACAAGAAGCTTTGAAAAAAGAAAGAAGAGAATTTAGGGATAGTGAAGAAAAGCAGTATAAAGCAGCACAAAACTTTTTAAAAGATAAAACAACTTCAGAGAAAGAATATATTAAAACTTATACCAAATATAGTAATACATTTAGAATTACGGATATATATGATAAAGAGGATGGTACAATATCAAGGTTAGCGGCTGTTCAGACTAATCAAGGTTTAGTGGCTTTAAACAATGAGCAGTATCAAGGTTTGATAAAGGAGTTTGAAGAGTTTGCGGGTCATCAGTTTTTTGATGCAGAAGGTGTTGAGAGAAATGCAGTGGCAAGAGCTATTAAGAATAAAGACGGGACAGTCAGCATGCAACTCGAATACTGGGACGGAACGCAATGGATTAAGGGACGAACTGACGATATAAAAAGGCGTGTTAAGGCTGCTAAAACTGGCAAGGTTCCGATAACAGCGCAACGTCTTTATGCTTGGACACAGAAAGGTGCGCAGTTCACTAGCTTGTTAGGGTTTAAAGAAGAAGAAGCATGGGAGTGGGCTGATGAATTATTTGGACCTGGAGAAGTTGCTGATTTCTTGAAAGGTAATTGGGAAGATAGTGTGTGTACGGGTTTCAAGTTTGTGGATAAACCGTCTGAACAAGGAGTTCTTATGACTGATGGCGGACAGGGAACTCTTGCAGCACATATTGAAGCTGAAAGAAGTGAATTAACATTTTATAATGATACAACTAAAACTGAGCAAACAGAATACTTGTACAAGATAACGTACGCGTTTGATACTGGCGAAGCAGGTAAAGAAGATGGTAATTTGATAGAATTTAATATTAAACTTAACCCGAACGGTAAAAAGTTATATGATGATGATTATAAAATTGGAGGGAAAGATAATGGTGTAGACGTACCTAATTATGCGGGCAGATTGGGTTCAAGCGCGATTCTGCTTTATTTCCCTGAAAAATATACAGAAATATGTTTAACGTACAAATTACAAGGTAACTGGCCGTTGAGCGGTGAGGAAATATGTAATACAGTAATTGATACTGTAGGGAAAGATATATTGGATGAAGTTCCGGATACAGAACCTGCGGACACGCCTGGCGAGACAACACCTGAAGGATATACTCCTCCAACCATAGAACCATGAAAGATATGTTTAAAGAAAGTTTTAGGAATGTGAAAAAAAGATTGTTCTGGGTAGTTGCAGGAATGGATTATGCGTTCTTTGCGATATCGGCTTTAGCCATTTATATTTATAGTTTAGCAATTGCAAATGTTGGCGGACTTATGCCTGATAGTGTTGATTTTCTTGCACCTGAAAGTGTTCTTGCATCACAATCAACAGCGTTCCAAGGTGCAATAACTACAATCGTAATTTATACAATTATATTGTGCGTGTTTATACTATTTAATTTTAGCTTTTGGCGTGGTATGATATGGGCCAAGATATTAAAGAAAAAGTATAATTTTAAGAAAATGTTAAGGTTTAGTTTACTTAACTTACCTTATCTTATCATTTTTTTAATTATAATGGGGCTTTACACTTTAGTAGTATTTTTATTATTGAGAAGTTCTATGATGTATATTGTTCCAGGAATAGGAGAGGTTGCTTCTAGTCTGGTGATGCTTCCAGTATATATTTTAATATTCCTTCCAATCTATACGTACTTAATCAATGTTACAAATATATTACATATCAAGTTTTTCAGTACAAAACATTATATTAAAGAAACTATCAAGACAATAATGGATATCAAGAAATTATGCGTACATTTAATATTGATGGGTATTATTATGTTAATATTTTTATATATTTATTCGTTGCCAATATTTATGGCAGAATCATATATAGGAATCATGTTTACATTTATATTAGTAGTATTATATTGTACATGGTTAAAATTGTATATTGTTAAGTTAGTACATTGAAGAGTATAGAAAATTAAGTTAGAGTATCGAGTAAAAATGATTAACCAAAAAAAGAGGGGACAGGTAACGTTATTTATAGTCATAGGCATAATTATGTTGATAGCTGTAGGTTTATTCTTTGTGTTTAGACAATTATCAATTCCTGGTCCTGACATGAATGTACCTGATGAAGTTGTGCCTGTGAAACTGTTTGTAGAAGCGTGTTTAGAAGATACTTTGAAAGATGCAATTGTTTTAGCAGGTATCCAAGGAGGATATACTGAAATTCCCGAAGATCTTGCAGTGAGTCCGTTTGGGCATTTACAAGTTGCAGGTCCGTTTAAAACGCCAATGTGGTACTATTCAGGTGTTCTAAGAATACCTGAAATTTTTGAGATTGAAGAACAACTTAATAATTATGTAAACAAGAATATTGAATTATGTATTCAGAACTTTACAGGAATAGAGGCTTTAACAGTAAATATTCTTTCTGAGCCTAAGTTTAGCACACAGATTAATAAAAATGATGTTAGTATTGTTATGAATCAAGATATTGAAATTGTTGAAGGAGATGAAAGATTTGAATGGAACTTTTTCTCTACCGAAGCAGATGTAAAGTTATCAAAAGCTTATGAAATTGCTAAACAAGTTATGGAAAAAGAAAATGAAAATATGTTCCTCGAGACTGTAACTATTGACCTTATGGCTCTCGACCCTGAAGTTCCATTGACAGATTTCAGGTTTGACACGTGTCATAGATTAACGTGGTCAGAGCGAGCGATAAATACTAGGTTGAAAGATACATTATATTATAACATGCCGCGTTTACGTGTTGACCGAACAAGGTATGAAAAGTTTGATGATGATGAAGATTATCAAAAGAATCATTTTCTTATGGATGCCATAAACCAGGATGAAAAAGATATCACGGTAGGGTTTAGATATGATAAAGATTGGTCAATGTTATTAAATGCTAGACCTAGTGATGGAGATATCCTGAAAAGTAATAGTGGAAAAGGTTTTGCTAAGTATATGTCTTTCTTATGCATGAACATGTACCATTTTACTTACGATATTGAATATCCTGTTGAAATCATAATAAGAGAGGGTACTAGTTTTGATGGTGAAGGGTATGTGTTTAGGTTTGGTACACCTGTAATAATAAAACAGAACCAGGGTAACAGAGTTTTTGTTGGTGAACCTGAGTTTGAAGTGCCAAGGTATGATACTGATATGTGCGAAACGCAAACTGATGAAGTTTATGATATACGTGCTATAGACCCTGTCACGAATGAAGAAATGATTGCTAATGTTTCATTTGAATGTATAGTGTTCAGGTGCGATCTTGGTGAGACAGGATTGACTGATGATGATTTGGCAGTATCTTTAAAGACGCCGCTTCCTTCAAGTTGTACAGGCGGACATCTTATAGTTAACCCGCAATATGATGAGTTCTTTAATAGAGGGTATTTTGAGAGTGTGCACCATATAAGTTTAGACGAGATATCTACTAGAGAAGCAATAAATATACCTATTAAGCCGTATAAAAAAGTTGAAATTGATATAAAGAAATATCTTAAAGAAGATTTAGAGACTGCACTCGAACTATCAGATGACGAAGAAGTGTTGATACAGTTAGAAAATAAGGATGAAGATTATTTTGAGTTTTATGTATGGAGCAAGAATGGAGAGAATGATAAAATTAATTTATTGTTGTTAGAAGATGTTACTTATGATGTTAATTTAATGATTACTAAGGGCGAGCTTTACATGGGCGGATACAAAACTGCGTGGGATGTTTCATACAGCGATGTCGCTGATAATGAAAAGGTTGAGTTCCCTGTAATATATGGTGCAGTAACTGGAGATGATGAAATGGTTGATCTTATCACTTATATCGAGACAGGGTTATACGCACAATTGCTGAAACCGGAGTTAATATGAAGAAATCAACAATAGGGATACTTGTATTAATTTTGTTAGTTGTACCAATGGCGCATGGTTTAACAATCGGTAGTGTATCAGTTACAGGTGTAGATGAAAATACTATAGAGGTTAACTGGACAAGCGATATTGCTTCTGATTCGAAAGTTTTGTTTGGCCAAACAACTTTAGACAGTGTTGAGTATAGTTCAATAGTTCAATCTTTACATTCAATAAAATTAATAGGTTTACAGCCTGATACTGAATATTTTGTAGTTGTAGAATCGAGCGATGGCAGTAATATAGAAAGAAATGATAACGGCGGTAATTATTATATAGGGAAAACCAAACCGACAGTTTTGTTTAATAATATAGGTGTAGAAAATGTTGGGACGAATACAGTAGACATTAAATGGGAGACAGATAAAGATACAAGCGGTAAAGTTATATACGGTTTAAGTTCAAATCTTGAATTGTCTGCATCGAATAATGTTCTTGCAACTAATCATACAATATCATTATCAGGTTTAGTAAACGGAACTAAATATTTCTATAAAGTCGTGGCAGATTATGCAGAGTCAGAGATTAAAGAGTTTACAACGAGAAGCGATATTAGTCAGCCAGATATTACTGAGATTTACATTCCGGAATATTATAATAAGAATAGTATTAACATCCAAGGAAAAACTAAGCCGGGTTCTGAAGTAAAACTTTACCTTGAAGACAGATTTATCAGAGCAGGAACTGCGAGAAGTACTGGAGATTTTAGTTTTAATTATGTTAATCTGGAAAAAGATGTCAATAAAATAAAGTTACAAGTTATCGACACATACGGAGAAGAGTTTGAGAAAGAGTATACAATTACTATTGATACAATTGCGCCGAATATAAGTTTGAAAAATCTTCCAGAGTCAATTAAACAAGCAAGTATAAAGCTTGACGGTGAAGTAAATGAACCTGTAGAGCTTACTATCAAAGTAGGAAATAAAACAGTTTCTTTCAATACAAGTAATAAGATTAGTCAGACTCTTACTTTTAGTGAAGGAGATAATGATGTACACATTCTTGCAAGGGATAGAGCAGGGAATGTCTGGGAAGTTAAGAGAAGAATATATTCTGATAGTAAAGATCCTTCATTCGATATGGTGGATAGAGAGGGTAAAGTTATCAGTATATCTTCTTACAGTCCGTCAATATCGAAGATTATCAGGTTAAGAGGGAAAGCTACTGAGCAAGCAGAAATTATCATTAAAGTTAATGAAAGAACGTATAAGACGGCAACTAAAGCAGATTTTACGTGGGAGCAACAGATTGAGCTTGAGCGAAAAGTGGTTAGTACAGGAGATATAGGTCCTAATATCCCGCCAATGGAACAAAGGATAGAACTTGCTGAAAGGTATGCTAACACTATAGAAGTTCATGCTGTTGATAGGTCAGGAAGAGAATCTCCAAAGAAGAGTGGTACAGTTTATTATCAATTATGTGGAAAAGGTGGAGACTGGGACATAGTTATATCCCCACCAAATCCTGGAGCGTTATCCCCTATAGATCTTCAGAGAGGGTATGGTATGCTAGGGTTTGAGATTGATCTTGTCTGGCAAGGCGGTGGCGATGCTAGTAAGGCAAAGATATCTGGCAGACCAACCATAAGAAAGTTTACTCAGATAAGTTCTGAGCTTCGTAAAGAGTATAATATGGATTTAATAGGAACCATACATAAAGATTTCTTAAAAAATAAAGGGTATGTTACAATAAATCTTGGTAAGACTGATGATGTTGAAGAATTTGAAACATTAAAGTTTCCTCTTGAGATAGATATACCATATTCGTATGATGAATTTGGAAAACAGGTATCGGCAAGGCAGACTACATGTTTCACAATTGAAATTTTGGTTGATAAAACATTTGATGAGTCAAAAATTCCAGAAGGGTTTGTAAAAAGTTCTATCAAGTTCTTAAACAGTACGATCGAGGTTCTTGATAAAGTGATAGATCCTTTGAAAAAGGTTGAAAAGTTTGTGTTTATAGGTTGTAAAGCTATGCAGTTAAGAAGTATATTTGACAGAGCTAAAGAGGTAAGAGCTTGTTTCCCTTTCAAGAACAGGATACCGTTAACTGTAATGAAACCTGCCAAAGCTGTTAAAGATGTTGAAGATTGTAGTAATGTTTTATCGTCAAGCCTTAACAGCGGTTTCCCTGCTGGAGATGTTAAATCGCTTTGCGAAAGTTGTATGGTGGCTAAACAAGGGGCTGAAAAAGCTAAACATGAAATGGCATTGATCTGTGATAGATATACATGTCCTACAGTACCTACAGTTCAATATTATTCAAGAATTAATGAAGAAAATAAAAAGAAAACAACTACAACAAAACTTTACTATGCGCCAAATAGCGGTTTTAGTTTACAGAGTAACTGTGACATTAATACTATCACAAGTCTTGCAAATGATATGAAAGATGGTAAACTGGAAGGTTCTGAGAAAGATAAGTATAAAACGTGTGAAAAAGAGTACGAGTTTTTGTGGGGACCTGGAACTCTTACAGAACAAAATAAAATATTTGAAAAATCTGCGAAATTGTCTGCGCCTGATGATGTAAGATCTAACATGAATACTGGCGGATTATTTAATACAATAAGTAGCCTTTGCGGAGAGGCAAAGAAAAGTGTTGATTCTAGAAAGTTATGGATTGATAATCGTGAGTTTACTTTTGATGGGAAAGATAAGTCATGGGCAGTGACAGATTCTGTACCGGTAGGAACTTCTAAAGATAAGCAAGAACAAATATTAAAATCTACAAATACGGTTACAAGGTACGGAGACTGGTTCTATTATAATTTTGAACCTAACTTAGCAAGCGCATATGGCGAAGTTCCTTTAGATGTAATGGGAAAAAATAAAATTGTTCTTTACAATCCTGTGAAAGCGCCAGTTGAAAGACCTGATTCGCCTAAGAATGTTGAGTTAGCAGTAAATAAAGATGGTGTATTATTTTATAAGAAGACAACTGCAGAAAAGAAGTCGTGGTGGGTGCCTGATCAAACAAGTAGAAGTATAATTTCAAGTTCAACAGGGAGACCTTTAGAACTTAACCAGTTAAAGACCGAATTCGAACGCCAAGAAAATAGCGGTAAATGGTTGATTGAATCTACAGACGGGTTATTGTCAAGTATTCAAACAGTTTGCGTTCCAGGAATTATTTCGCATATGGAGAATCTTAAGACTGTAAGTGAACAGTTGAAAAGATGTTTCCAGAACCTTCTAATAAATGACGAGTTCAGGGCAGGGTATTGTAAATCTTTGATAGCTGAGCATGTATGCGATTTAGTGTTTAATCTTATAAGGTGCAGTTTTAAAGTGTTTGAAGGTAAACCTAGAGAGACAAGAATACAGGCGGGTGTGCCAGGATTTTTCTCAGCTTTAAGTTCTGCAGGAGGAGAAGTTAACAAAGATATCAGAGAAAGGTACGGAAGTACTCTTACATTTGATGCCATATTTAATGATAGAAAACTTGTACATCAGATGTGTCTAGGAGCTTTTAATCATGATTGGGACTTTAATATTGAGACAATGTTGGAAGAGACCAGACAGAGAGCAGTACCTATAAAACCTGACGTGTTTGTGTTCCCTACAGAGTATAAATATTACGGGTTTAATCCGTTGAATGGACGATCCAATATAATGTATCATGCAGGTCTAGGTATTGTTGCAGGAGCTGACATGGATTATGAAGTTAATTTGATATGTAGTAATGATAACTCTTGCTCTGATGCTGACGGTTTTGCAGGCGGTAGATGCGATTGTAGTTATGAAGGCCGCGGCGAGATTAAGAAAAATATTGTAAGAGATAGGTTGACTAAAGGAGAGAGTAACTGGGACGATGCTGATTCGTCAGATATAAGAAAATTACTGAAAGATCTTCAGTATAGGTTCGATAAAATCGAAGTAAAATGGCGATATAAAGATGCGAAAGGACAGACTGTTACTGATAGTGTTGTTAAAGATCTTAGATTAACAGGCGGTCTTCCATCGGAAGGTTGTAAATTTGACATTATTTCTAACGAGTTTAGATGTTTATTCGGGTTCGGTACAGATGGTTATGCTAAATTTGTTGGTGACGTTAAACCATTACAAACAACTTTCCAGGTTGGTGACCCTATCAAGTTTAAAGGAAGAATTGATAAGTATAGTCCTGAAGGAGAGAGTAACAGAAATGTTGTGCTAAGGGCAGAAGTGTATAATGATGCGGGCGACAGAATAGATAGTACGGGTGGAAGGTTAGAGTTTAACATGCGCGAAGATAAACGGTATTATCTAGAGACTGATTTTGCTGAAAGGGGTGTTCCAGGGTATGTAGTTAAACAGGAAGATTTTGTTAAATTCGGAAGCACGTCTACAGGTATATTTAATAGTAATAAAGGAACAAGTTCAAAGTTCTGGGAAGTTTATCCTTCCCCGTATCTTGCATTAGTAAGCGGAGATATTGGGACTGCAACAGTGAAAGTTGAGTTTACTGATAAAGAATATGAAATCAAGACATCTTCGTATGTGCGCGGTTCAACAAGAGGCATTATACCTGATGGAAACTTGGTTATCCAGGTTGGATCAGGGACGATTATATTAAAAGATGCAAAAAATAAAAGGCAAGTTGGAGAAATTCTTTCATTTGAACCTCCAAGGACACATGTAAATCCTAAATATAAAGTTAAGTTAAGCCTACACACTACAGACGCAACAGGAACGCCTAATGCTGAGTCGATAGACGAGATTGAAGTTGAAGTGACTGTGAGAAGTTCTTTCTCAGGAAGTACTTGTACAACTGATGGTAGAAAGGCGTATGGAGAGTGCGATTGTAATGGTGACGGTGTCAAAGAATGCGGTAAGTCGGGAGGTAACCAGTATTGTTACAAAATATATGATAGTACAACTAAAAAGGTTGCTGAGAAAGCCTCGTGCAATAAATATCCTTTATGTAGACAAGGAGAGGTTACAGAGATATGTGATTGTAATGAAGATGGAATGCTTAGTGTTGACCTTAGCTCTAGCAGAGCAGTTGAAAGTATAAACTTTGGCTTACTAAAGTATGGAGCTAATAAGGAACATACTTATAATAATTTTAAGATATATAGAGATTCAGAAGGTAATAAAGAGTTGTTATTCTATATAGACGGTTCAGGGCAAAGAAAATATCTGGGTGCTGAATGGGATAGCGTTACATTCAATAGCGGTGATTATGATGGTACGACTTTTAAGTACAAAGGTCAGGATATCAATTATAAAGGTTCAGAATTTTTTTACATAAGTGAAGAAGGAATTACTAGAAAAGGGCACAGAATTATTGTTGATAGAATACAAAATGAAAGGTTAGTTAAAGATAGTACGGATGAAGATTTTGGAGAATTTGATTTAGATTTAGATGCTTTTGAAGATGAACCAGATACCAAAATTGATTCATATGTTGAACTTTTCAGGAGATGGAGTGAGATAGTTCTTAAATCTGATAAAACGTCTAGTTGTGAAGGTACTGAGTATAAATATTGTTTTAGTAAAGTGTGTTATGGCGAAGATATAAATTCAAATCCTGCAGGAGGAACAACAACAAGTACAACTTTACAAAGTGTTTCTAAAATAGGGGTTGATTGGAATGAACCAATAAAACGTGAAGATTTAAGAACTGTTGGTTCAAAATGGGACCCTTTCAATCACCCATATGATGTAGATAGATATAGTGCAACTATGTATACCCACAGATGGCAATCAATTCATAGGGGAATGGATATTTATACTAATAGAAATAATGCACCAGTTTATGCATCGGCTGATGGAGAGGTAATACGTATTTCAAATACTGTTGTTTATGTTTTACATAAGGGTGTGGGCGGAGAATATACTGGATGTTATGTACATGTTACTAATCCTGCTGTCGCAGTTGGACAAAATGTAAAAAAAGGAGATAAAATAGCAGAGATTAACTATGATCCTCCACATCTTCATTTTGAAATATATAACAGACGAATTACAACAGCAGCTCCTAGTTCTAAATTTGGAAGTAGTGGAGCACAGTTATTAGACAATGATAAATACCTCATAAATCCTATTGATATTATTGGGGACTATGGTGGTAAATAATGGTACTTGAACAAATATACCCTATATCGTGGATTGAGAGAAGGAAAGGTTATGCTTTTCTTATGGGTGTTTCATATAGTGTTCTAGGTATTTTTTCAGGATTGTTAATATTTCCAAATAATCCTGGGTTGGTTTCTATCGCGTTTACGTCGTTATTATTATTGCCCTCACTTAATAGGTTGTTAAGTCTGGAAGAGAATAAAGAAGCAAGGGAAAAAGTTTTTTCGTTCAAGTTATTTGTAGAGCATTGGGATATAATAAAAATTTATTTATTTTTGTTCTTAGGTATATTACTTACTTATTCATTTTTCACTTTAGTTATGCCATCTATGTCCACATCGATGATATTTTCGCAGCAGGCAAGAGTAATAGGTCAGGGTATGGCTCAAACATCTGTAACAGCGTCGTTTGCCCAAATCTTTTTTAGTAATTTTTGGATTTTGTTATTAGTATTAGTAGCATCGTTTATTTATGGTGCGGGTTCAATATTTATCATTACATGGAATGCTTCAGTATGGGGGGTTGTTTTTGGGTTGATTGCGCGGAACTCGGCAGCAGTAAGTCATCAAAATCCTTACTTTTATTTTATATTAACAATGATAGCTGTATTTCCGCACATGTTAGCGGAAGCTTCAAGTTATTTTCTTGCGGCTGTGTCAGGTGGTGTAATATCTAAAGGCGTTATAAGGGAGAAACTTATGTCGAAGAGATTTAAAAGGATAATACATGATGGACTTTTAATATTTGGGGTTGCTGCAATTGTATTGTTTGTAGGGGCTTATATTGAAGTAACAGCAACAGGTAGCATAATTTCGTTTTTTGGACTATGAGAAATCTATTAACTTTTTTAGTGGTAATGCTAGGTATTGTAGTTTTTGTTAGTGCTCAGTATCCTGTTCAAATATATGGAACTCTAAGCCAGGGAGGTAACCTGATTTCTGATGGTACTAAAGTAGATTTTATGAAAGGAGGAAATGTTTTAATCTCTACAACCACTAAAGATGCTCGATATGGTTATGAGGAACCAGTATTTATAGATGGCGAAGAATTAACTATTGGAGATGTGTTAAGTATAATAGTTAATGGTAATGAGGTTTATGACATTACATATCTCGGGGGGGCTGATCTTGGAATAGATCTTGAGATTTCTTCAGATATTGAAATTGAGGATAGTAGAATTACAGGTGCAGTGGCTGCAGCGTGTATTACTGATTGGAAATGTAGTGACTGGTCGGCATGTATAAACAATATTCAGACGAGAGATTGCATTGATTCTAATAATTGCGGTACTAACGATGATAAACCAATTGATCAAAAAGATTGTGAAGTTAGAGAGGTTGTACCAGTAGTTACTACGCCCGAGACTTCTGAACCTATATTTGTTCAACCGCCTAAACCTAAAAATTATGCATGGATTTTGTACGTTGTGATGTTTGTTATTATTGGACTTATTGCGATTGTTCTTATCCAAAAGTATAGATATACAAAACATGCACCTAATGAACAACCGCACAGGTTTATACATTTTTCATTAAAAGAGGGACATGATGAAGATAAAATTAAACAAAAGTTAACTAATCAAGGATGGCAACAACAACATGTTGAGGATGTTGTACAGCTTGAAAAGTTAAGACATTACATAATTGATGAATTAAGAAAAGGGGTTGACAGAGAACAGTTAATAAAGTATTTAGTAGATTATGGTTGGGATATAAAAACTGTTGAAGGGTTAATGCCAAGATGATGTTCAAAAAAACTTTCCAGAATATGAAGGATAAATTTGTATTGTTACCTGTAGCTACAGATATAATATTTATATTGTTGTTCGGGTTTGTGTTTGAGTTCATAAGAAACAGGGTGGCTGTAGAGTTACAGAATATAGTTAAAATTATTGGAAGTAGTTCAATTGAGATTGCACCAGGGATATTTAGTTATTCTACACTTATAGAAAATCTTAAACAGATGCCGGGGTTTACGGGCAGTTTTAATGCAATAATTGTTAATATAATTTTAATGTTCATACTGATGTTCATATTATGGGTTAGTCTTGAGTCTGTGAGCTGGTGGACAGCGTATAAACTTAACAAAATAAAGATAAAATTTAATGATTTCTTGAAAAAGTTTTTTTTAAAATCTATAATATATTTTGTGATTGCTCTAGTTACAATGTTTGCAGTGATGAGGGTTGCTCTAGGGATTACACTTAAAGGAGATATTGTTGCTGGCGAAGGAATATTTATATTATTCTGGATAATACTTTTCGCTATTTTTGTTTTTCTTTTTGTCAGCTATTCAAGGATAGATAAAAAGTTTAATATTAAGAATTGGAAAGTTTTAATACTCGGAGTAGTAGGTTTTTTAATCTTAATCGGGCTTGATAAAATCGCAAAGCTTATAGCTGGGTGGAATTATATTTTAATGCTAATATTTGGTCTTGTGATAATATTGCCATATTTAACATATTTTAGAATGTACTTGATAAACCATGAAAATAAAAAAAGTTAAAGCAAGAGAGGTACTTGATTCAAGAGGGAATCCGACTATTGAGGTAGAGGTAACTGCTGGCAAGTATGTAGGAAGAGCTATGGTTCCTAGCGGAGCTTCAACAGGAATACATGAAGCTATCGAGTTAAGGGATAAAGATAAACGTTATCTTGGAAAAGGAGTCTTAAAAGCTATCAAGAATGTTAACAAAGTTATTTCTAAAAAAGTTATAGGTATGAATGTTCTTCGACAAGATGATATTGATGATGAAATGCTTGCCTTGGATGGAACACCGAACAAGTCAAAACTTGGCGCGAATGCAATGTTAGGTGTAAGTTTAGCATGCGCAAGAACTGCTGCTTTAGTTAGCGGTAAACAGTTGTACGAGTATCTTGGAAAACGAAATAAAATAAAAGTCCCAGTACCATTTTCGAACATCATAAACGGGGGTAGGCATGCAGGTAATAAGTTACAATTTCAAGAGTTCATGGTTGCAGCTGTAGGTGCTAAATCGTTTCCGGAGGCTGTCAAGATAACTGCAGAGGTATATCATGAACTGCAGAAAATAATATTAAGAAATTATGGAAAGAATGCTGTTAATGTGGGTGATGAAGGAGGGTTTGCACCCCCGATATCTAGACCTACACAAGCGCTCAGGTTGATTGAGAAGGCTGTTGATGAATTAGGTTATGGTAAGCAAGTAAGGTATGCCATGGATGTTGCAGCTTCAGAGTTTTATAAAAAAGGATTGTATGATATTGAAGGTAAAAAGTTAACATCTGATAAACTTCTTAATTATTATGAAAGGTTGTTAGGACAGTATAAAGAAATTATATCTATTGAAGATCCTTTTGATCAGGACGATTTTGTTGGTTTTAATCATATGACGAAGAATATAAATATTCAAATAGTGGGCGATGATTTACTTGTAACTAATATAAAGAGAATAAGAACGGCTGTTCGTGAAAAACTGTGTAATGGTTTGCTATTAAAGGTTAACCAAATAGGTACACTGAGTGAGGCTGTAGATGCCGCTAAGCTTGCAATGAATAATAAGTGGAAAGTTATGGTATCACATAGAAGTGGGGAGACAGAGGATCCTTTTATAGCAGATCTTGCCGTAGCTCTTGGTTGCGGACAAATTAAAATTGGAGCTCCTTGTCGCGGTGAAAGAACTGCAAAATATAATCAATTGTTAAGAATTAGCGAGAATGTTAAGAGGTTTGGGTTATGAAAAATATTTTACTTTGTATTTTAGACGGATATGGTTTAAGAAAGAAACAGCAAGGAAATGCTATTGCGATAGCCAATACTCCAAATCTTGACAAGTTGTGGATGTATAACCCGCATACAAAGTTGAAAGCTTCAGGTGTTGGCGTAGGTTTACCTAAAAAAGTGATAGGTAATTCTGAAGCGGGCCACGAAAATTTAGGAGCGGGCAGGATATATAAACAAGAATTTCAAATAATTTCTAATGACATTAAATCTGGCAAGTTTTTTGAAAATGATGTTTTGATAAAAGCTGCAAAGACTAAAGGGGTACTTCATCTCATAGGTCTTTTAAGTACAGGTGGTGTTCACGCGCATCTTAATCATTTATTTGCGTTGATTGACATTGCAAAAAAATATGGAACTAAAGTTATGGTTCATGCATTTCTGGACGGTAGAGATATGGCTCCAAAATCAGCTAAAAAGTTGATTAAAAGGTTAGAGAAAAAGTTGAAAGGTGTTGGAGAGATTGCAACAATATCTGGCAGGTTCTATGCAATGGACCGTAATCAAAGATGGAAAAGGACTGAGAAAGTATATAACATGTTAGTAACTGGTGAAGGAGTGTATCATAAAAGTGCATTAAGTGCTCTGAAAGAGGCTTATGATAATAACGAAACTGACGAATTTGTATCTCCAAAAATAGTAGGTCAAAGATTTCATGGCATTACTGATAAAGACGCTGTTATTTATTTTAATTTTAGGCAGGATAGAGCAAGACAGTTAACAGAAGCGTTTATTGATAAAGATTTTAATGGTTTTAGAAGAATTAAAAAATCTAAACCTTACTTTGTTACAATGACTGTTTATGATGAGGATTATAAAATTGATGCAGTATACCAAAGACCGCACTTGAAAAATATAATGGGTGAAGTTCTTGAGAAAGCTAAAGTTAAACAGTTACGTATAAGCGAGACTGAGAAGTATGCACATGTAACTTACTTTTTTAATAATGGTAAAGAGGAACCGTTTGAAGGGAGTGATTGGGTCATTATACCGTCGCCGAATGTTAAAACTTATGATCAAGCACCAGAAATGAGTGCATATGAAGTGACTGAAAGAGTCATGAAAGCTATTAATTCTGAAAAGTATGGTTTTATATTAATCAATCTTAATAATGCTGACATGGTCGGACATACAGGAAACCTAGATGCTACGATTAAAGCTATTGAAGTTCTTGATGAGTGTGTTGGAAAAATTGTGGATGCTTGTGAAGCGCACAAGTATGTCTGTGTTGTTACTGCCGACCACGGTAATGCTGAAGAGTTAGTGGATGATAAAGGGATACCGCATACTGACCACACTACCAACCTTGTTCCATTTACAATAGTGGGTTATGATTGTAAATTAAGAAGTTCCGGAGTTCTCGGTGATGTTTCTCCGACTATACTAAAAATTATGGGTATTCCTAAACCAGAGGAAATGACTGGGCATTGTTTAATTAAGTAAGGAAATCTTTTTATTAATTCTGTAGTTCGTAACTTAAATGAGAATAACGCGTGTTGAACTTGGTAGAAATCCAAAACCTAAAAGAGGGTACAGATTACCGTTCATTGGTAAGCTTGACATTTTCCAGGGCAATCATGGCGAGTATAGTCATTTTGCTAAACATTATGAAAAAGGTATAACTATTGATGACAGTTTTGCCACAGACTTTGCAATGCCTTTTGGAAGTGTAGTGGTCGCTTCTCGTTCAGGCAGAGTGTTCGGTCTTGAGGATAATATTAGTACATGTTACGAAGGTCTTGATTTACTGAGAGGGCAGGGAGAAAGAGTTAACTATATTTTGTTGAAACATCAAGACGAAGGGTTTACTGTTTATTCGCACCTTAGATTAAAGGGTGTCGTAGTTAAGAGGGGAGAGTTGGTTAGACAAGGACAAGTAATAGCTTTTACTGGGAAGAGTGGTTGGATAGGTCCAGAACCACACTTACATTTTGCAGCTTATGAATCTGATCTTACGAATACTATTCCAGTTATATTTGATGAAAATGGTATCGATGAAAGATTGAGCGATATGGTAAAAAAAGAATATTTTATGAGCATATAAATAATCTTAAACCAATTAATCAAGATGAAGATTGTCAAGATTAAGAGCTCGATTTTTTAATTTTCCTCTAGAATGAAGTTTTGTTGTAATTGGTGTACTTGCAATGTATCCTTTTTCACAGAGATATTGTTCAATCCAAAGCTTAGTCATATCTCCAAAACCTTTGTTAGGATGTCTTACACCATTATCTTCATTAAATGATCTATAGAATGCTAGTGCATGAAAATCTCTAGGACTTTCTTCATCGCTAATCCAATTCTTTCGTATTCTATTTACTAATCCGAAATTGTAAAGACTTCGCCAAGCTCTAGTCGCGTTGATTTTTTCGAAATTCTCAACAAAATATTGTCCATCTACAACATTACAAATACTAGCAGAAAGATTATCTTCATCCTTTAATACTTCAGTTAAGTACCATTTAGTTTCATCTGGATGCATAATCGGTTTATAATATAATAATCTTATATAAAATTATCTACAATATAGAAATTAAACAATAAAAGAAGATGTATGAATCCGAATTATCAAGAATTAGAGCTCCTATGTACAGATTACATAAGAAATGAGGGGGTTAGAGTACTAGTATAGTATTTAGTATATTTTCAGAACTTTTTAATCGCTAATTTTCCCCTTTCGACTTTAATCACATATTCATCTTTATCATTAAACTTTGTGATATTAGTAATGACTTCAGGAAGTAAAATCCTGCCGCCTCTTAATTGTAGATTAGTTATGATTTCTTGACCAGCTGCGTGTATTCCTACTTCTTTCAAAACATCTGAAGCTTTTTCTTCCTTAGAAACATTTTTTTTTTTTTTAGTTTCATCATATAGATATTTAGCAATCTTTGCAGCCACGTTTATACCAGTAGCTTTTGTTATACCTTGTAAACCTGGTGAAACATTTACTTCAATAACTAAAGGTCCTTTAGGTCCTTCAATAATGTCAACAGCGCCGATTCCTAGACCAACTGCTTTTGCAGCGTCAATAGCAATTTTTCTAGTATGTGCGTCAAGAGAGTAAGCTTCAGCTGAACCACCAGCATGGATGTTAGCTCGTTTATCGCCTTTGATAGCTTTTCTTTGCATTGCTGCAACTACTTTGCCTCCGATAACTATAGCCCGTATATCTGCGCCGCCAGTTTCAACATATTCTTGGATTATCACAGGTTGTTTCAAAGCAGTCATAGCGTCAAGAACTGAAGATGCAGACGGGTATGAATCTGCAAACATGACACCCTTACCATGAGTTCCTTGAGGAAATTTCATAACAATAGGATAATTTACATTTTTAAGAAGTTCTTTAGCAGCCTCGGGAGTTGCTGCGAGATAAGTTGTTGGCATAGGAACTCCTGCAGCTTGTAGTTGTACATGCGTAAGAAGTTTATCGTGCCCAATTGTGAATGAATGAGGTTTAAGAGGAAGATATGTTCCGCGCGTTCTTAATATAGAACTTACAGCTCTTGCAAGGTTTGCATATCTGAAAGAACCTTTTACATATACGCAATCGTATTCAGGAAATTCTTCACCATCGTACATAAGTTCTAGGCCTTTACCGCCAAAGAATACTTCTATCTTACTTATCTTGACTAAATCTACTTCGTCAAAACATTTTTTCATCTCTTCAATTGTCCAAAGTGATGATTTCGCGCCAAGGCATACTACTGCTGCTTTCATAAAATAATTCCCCCTAAATTATTTTTTGCCAGGATCTATTAAAAATCCGTGCTTAAGAAGGTTCCTTCCAACAAGAACCTTATAATTCATATGACTTCTGTTTGCTAGAGTGAAATGAGTTTTCATTTTTTTCCCTGCAATTTCAATAACTACTTCAACTACCGGTCTTGTTGCGACTCCGAGTGCTTGTTTTACCTGTAATGTCTTAATTATAGGTCCTAGATTAAGTTCTGCTGCTAATACAGTATCAATTGAATTTGTTTTTGCACCTGTATCGATTCTTGCAGTTACTGTCTTTTTCTTTTTAGGTCCAAAGACCATAACTTTTTCTGTACATCCTATAATTATATTATCTGTCATGGATGAAAATAGAGGGGAGTTATTTATAAATGTTACTAAATAGGGAGTTATACAGGTAAATATTTAAACATAGAAGTATAAAATAAGTAATATGAAACTTAATAAGTTATTCTTGTTCGGTATTGTTATGTTGTTGATTTTACAGTTTGCAACTGCGAAAGTTTCGGTTAATGGATTTGTTAATGATCATGCAAACATAATTGATGCAGAGGATGAAGCCGAGCTTAATTCTATACTGAAATCGTTATATGATGCAGACATTGCAGAGTTTGCAGTTGTTACAATTGATTCTTTAGAAGGAGTAGCCATAGAAAGTTATGCTTTAGATTTAGCGCAAGGCGTTTTAGGTGATAAAGAGAAGAATAATGGTTTATTGTTGTTAGTATCTTTGCAAGATAGAGAGTATAGGTTTGAAGTTGGACGTGGTTTAGAAGGAGACTTGAATGATGGTAAAGTTGGTAGGATTGGAAGAACGTACCTCATACCTAACTTTAGAGCAGGAGATTATGGGACAGGAATAGTCGAAGCATCAAAATCTGTTCGCAGTGTTTTAGCTAAGGATCTTGAGTCCGCGTATTATGTTGAAGAACCTGAAGAGAATGATATGATAGTTTGGTTTTATATCATTGTATGGATAATTATTATTGTGCTTCCGATATTGGCAGCAGTTTTAAAAAATAAAAAATTTAAGAATAAATATTTCAATGCTGCAGCTGGCGCGATAATTCTTTTTGGAAACCGTGGAGGTCGGGGCGGGTCAGGAGGATTTGGCGGGTTCGGTGGCGGAGGATTCGGCGGTGGCGGCGCTGGAGGAAAATTCTAGTACTGGACATAAAATGTTAATAGATTGGATGATTATAATTTAATTATTTCAAATCTATCAAAAAAAATTCAACTTTCAAATTATCGTTTTCATCATATAGAAAACAATTTACTAAGATTTCATACATTAAAGAGATTGTGATTTGAAATGAAATTAAAAAATAATAAGAAATCAAATAAATGGAATATAACTAAAGAATTTATTATTAAAGAATATGTCACAAATAAGAAATCTTTGCCTCAAATAGCTAAAAAGATTGGAATGCCATATGAAACTTTATTCTGGTACAAGAAGAAATTTGGAATTCCTTCGCATTCAACTGCTTTCTGGCACATTGGTAAAAGAAGATCTCCGAAAACTGAATTCAAAAAAGGTGCTTCGCCTTGGAATATGGGAACAAAAGGATTAGTGAAGGCTTGGAATAAAGGAAGGAAATTTAATGAAGAGTTCAGAAAAAAGATCTCGATTGCTACAAAAAAAGCTATGCAAAAACCGGAAATACGAGCAAAAATTCGAAAAACACAATTTAAAAAAGGAATCATACCTTGGAACAAGAATAAAACAAATGTTTATTCTAATGAAACAATAGAAAAAATAAGAAAAGCTCGTTTGAAGCAGGTATTCCCAAAAAAGAACACAAAAATTGAAATAATTTTATTCAAACTTCTGGAAGAATTAGATGCTAAATTTCATAAACACATCGCAATAAGTACAATCTGTCAAGCAGATGCATTTTTACCTCCAAACTGCGTTATTTTCGCTGATGGTGATTATTGGCACAGCAATCCCAATAAATATCCAAAACCAATGACTCCAGCACAAATTAAAAATAGGAAAAGAGATATAAAGACAAATAATAGACTTATACTTGAAGGTTTCACAGTACTTCGACTTTGGGAAACTGATTTGTTGAAACATCCTGAAAAATGTAAACAGAAAATAATTAAAATAATTCCAAGGTGATAATAATGAAAAAAAAGAAAATACATAAAAAAACTGGAGAACATTATCTTAACTGTCCAAGGTGCGAAGTTCACATGGACAAACTCGAAAAGAAAGATGTAGTAATTGATATATGTAAAAAGTGTGGCGGTATGTGGGTTGATGCTGGAGAGCTTGAAAAGCTCGCTGAAATTACTAAGGAGGAAATGGAAAAATGAAAAAGAAGATGTCAGGTACAAAAAAAAGCATTATAGTTGCTATTGCGATTATTTTAATTTTATTGTTATGGTTATGGGGTAGCTATAATAGTTTGATAACTGCCGATGAAGGTGTTGGTGAGAAATGGGCAAACGTGCAAAGTGCTTATCAAAGAAGGATTGATTTAATTCCTAATCTAATAAGTACAGTCCAAGCAAGTGCAGATTTCGAGACAAATTTACAGACTCAAGTAACTGCTATGAGAAGTGGGTTAAGTACGTCCGCAACACCTGAAGATTTAGAAATATTAGGTACAAAGATTAATAGTGCAATAAATCTAGTGTTTGAAGCGTATCCTGAAGTGAAAAGTACTGAAGCTTTCATCACTTTACAAGATCAGTTAGAAGGTACAGAGAACAGGATAAAGACTGAACGGGACATATTCAATAAAGCTGTAAAGGATTACAACATTAGAGTTAGAAGAGTTCCAACTAACATTGTAGCAGGCTGGTTTGGTTTTGAAAAGAAGGTTATGTTCGAAGCTGATGCAGGAGCTGATGTTGTGCCTGATGTAAGTGCAATATTAGGATAAGTTATTTATTTTTATTTCTTTTTGAAATTATTTAAACAAAATCATTGCAGAATCATATTTTAGCTTAATCATTGCTTTTGCCCTAGGTGTAAGTTTATTCCACGACCGTTCTAATTTCCTTGCAACAAATTGCTGCGCTTCTTCAATTTTTAATCTTCTTGTAACTAGTGCCAAATTAAATAAAGAACTAACATTATCAAAATGAGACAGCGCATCTGCGTCGGCTATACATTCAGCTTCAATTGTCTCTCTTGGAATATCTTTACTTCCCCTATGTGCAATGATACAATGTTTAATCTGTTCAATTTTTTCTTTAGGATAGTTATATTTTGTTAGCAATTCTTCAGCATATTTTGCTCCAGAAATGTGATGGTTATCATAATCTCCCAATATACTTGCAATATCATGTAACCAACCCGCCAACTCTACAATTTCAATATCCGCACCAGTTTCTTTTGCTAATTGTTTTGCATATTTTACCATGCTAACAAAATGATGATCGTATGCGGCCATTCCAAAAAAGTTAGTTTCTTTTTGACACTCTTCCTTTACATACTTTCTTACTTCTTCAACAATATCCATAATCTAAAACAGAATTTATGAGTTTAATAAATTTATTGTTTTATTCTTTGATGTTTTTATTATAAATCTAAGTGTAATATATAAATGGAGAGAATTAAAGCAGAATTATTTCTTTTGCGCTAGTATCCATAGATGTCTTTCAGTTCTATAATCTTCAACAACTAAAAGTATTTTAAAACCTGCCTCGGAGATTAGTTTTTTATTATTTTCAACAGAATATGAGCTCCAGGCCATAGGCGCTCCTACAAAGTCAGGATTAACTGCGCATTTCATAGACTCAGCACCTAAAGTAATCAGAATGTAACCTTTACTTTTTAATAAATAGTTCATTCTTGAGAATAATTTCTTATGCTCAGTCCTCGGTATATGAAATATTGCAAAAAATGAAATTATAGCATTAAATTTTCCTTTAATCTCTTTACTAAAGAAATCTCCAACCATGTATTTTGCGTCTTTAACATTCTTCTTTGCTAATTCTATATGTTTCTCTGAAATATCGATTCCTGTTAATCTAATTTTATTCTTTACAAAGTATTTATCGTGAGGTAAACCAATTCCACAACCGAAATCTAAAATCTTAGAATTGTTATCCAGTCTTGAAATTAATTCATCACACATGAATTTATCGAAAGAAGTTAGTTTCGAACTTTCACGGTTATAGAATTTTTCATAATTACCTTTATTATAACCTTGTTTTACTAGTTTTCTCATGTTTGAAACCATAAACTGAAACCAGATGTTGAGGTATATAAATGTTTAGAAATTGTTAATTGTAATGATTTTAGGGGCTTTTAGAATAAAGGGCTTTGATAAGATTTAAACGTTATAATATATGTGGAAAAACAAACTGAAGTCCCAGGATTTGCCCCCTCTCAGTTGCCACCCTTTTGAAACTTCGCTTCGTTCGTAACTGGAAAAAAGTTTAACAAAGATTATCATGATGGTTATAGTCATAAAAAAGATTAGAATTCTAAATTAATTGTATACGACTCAAGAAGGGAATAGTTATATTTATAATGGCGTATAATATCTATCCCAATATGAATCAACCATTATTAGTAACTGCCGCAATTATTGAAAAGAATCAGAAACTTTTATTGATAAAAAGAGCGAGAGAACCATTTAAAGATTATTGGTGTTTTATTGGAGGATGTGGTGCATTTAAAACAACTTCAAATCCTATAGAAGCAGTAAAAATAGAAGTCTTGGCAGATATTAATTGTAACTTTAAACCAAACTTTTTTAGATATAATCAAGACAAATTTGAAGTTCCAACAATTACTTTATTTTTTTATGGATCTATCGAAAAGACTCCAGTAATAACACCAAAATATGTTTCTGAATATAGATGGTTTGATAAAAAGGATATTTTGAAATTAAATCTAGGTTTTGATCATAAACTAATTCTTAATGAGTATCTGAAAAGATTCCCTTCTGAGTAATATCAAATTCTCAAGATATAAAGTAAAGCATATAAACACACATACAACTAATTAACTTATGGTACAACTTAAAGAGGAGTTTCAGTTATCAGAACATCTTAGTTTAGATGAATATGATGGGTACATGAAACATAAACCTCTTGAGCAAAGGATTATTTTAGATTTTGTGATTAATAGGTTAAAAGAAAAAAGCAGTCTGAAGATTATAGAGTTCGGTGCAGGAACTGGAAGGTTCACTAAACTGTTATTAAATATATTTCCTAAATTAAACTTAATACTTGTTGAGCCTGACAAAAACTGTTGTTTAAAGTTAAACAAATTAAAAAAGAAATATCCTCAAATAAAAATAGTTCAGTCTACTGCTGAAAATTATAAGTCAAAAGAAAAGTTTGATATTGTCATCATGGCAACTGCATTTCATCATGTTGCGTTCAAGAATAAGTCTAAAGTTTTGAAACTTGTAAAAAGTATACTTAACAAGAATGGGATGTTTTTATGCGGAGATAATTTTATTGCCGAATATAAAAATATGAAAGAAAGGGATCAAGTTTTGAAAAAGTCAATGGATAAATGGATTAGAGATGCAAAAAGAGATAACGATGTTAAAGAAATAAAAATGGCCCAAGATATGCAGAAGATAGTCTTTAGAAAAGATTATGGTGGAGAATATTTTATCTGCCCTTCAAAGTTCGAAGCACACATTAAAGAAGCTAAATTAACAGTTAAAGGTAAGGTTAATGTAACTAATACAGATCCCCTCGATATGGAGAAGTATTTCTATTTAGTTATGAGATGAAGAATTCTTAAAGATTATTTAGTTGATTGCATACCAACATACACAACTAAACAGCCTCCTGCAGCGAATACTGGACCATCTACCATTGATTCAAGTCCAAAGCTGTTAGCTACTTTTTCACTAGCTGACTTTACTTTTTGAACTTCTATACCTATATTTGTCTTCTGATTAGGCGTTATTTCACAGTTACCATCTTTAGTAATATCAGGTGACCAGTTTAATGTAACTCCCATCCAATACGGATTATTTGCTTCTTCTCTTACAGGCCAAGTATTAAGATTATGTCCGCTAATTTCTTGTTTTAAAGTCCAATAAGCTCTGTCTCTAGGATTCATTCCATAACACATAATACTTCTGTATGCATTTTTTAAAAATTCTATTACCATTTTGTATGAAGAAAATCGTTATGATATAAATAATTAATGTAATCCACATATTAAAGATTTCATTAACAAATATTCAATAATCTGACACAAAAGAGATTTATACACTTAGCTTTATAAATGAGCTGTTAAATATTGTGTTTTATGGTTAAAATTAAGGGTTATGAGTTCAAGGAAGTAAAGGTTCGTGATTCGTATAATCGAAGAGCTTTGAAGTTTAAGAATAATATAATTAACTCTCTTAAATTGTTTGGGATAACTGAAGACGATATAGAGATTCCTTTAGAAACTGTTGCTATGAAAAAAGCACAAGCTACAGTTTCATGGTACATGTGGGATGAACATTTATTGTTTAGCTATAACGGTTCTGGAAAGTTTGTTGAAAACTTGGCAATGATTGCAAAAGTTATTGATCATTATATTCAACTCTTAAGTGAAAACGAAATAACTAAGGAAGAAATGTTAGAGGCGTTTGTAGAAGATGAAGATATTCTTAAACAAAGGAAAGAAGCTAGAGAGGTTCTCGGTGTAGAAGAAGATTCTACAGATTTTGATGAGATGCATAAAAAGTTTAAAAAACTTTCAAAAGAGCACCACCCTGATATGCCGAACGGAGATACTGAAACGTTTCAGAAATTAAACCGTGCACATAAAATTCTTAAAAGAGAGTCAAGTTAAATTCTGAGATTAAACATTTCGATAAATATATATACTGATTATTAAAAAATTCTTATAACATAATGAGGTGGTTAGAATTGAAAAAATAATAGCGATTGTTCCAAATTTAAAAATAAAGAAGTTACTAGGTTTCTCAGTTGAAACTTATACATTAGTTGTTACAGAATCAAGAAGTATTTTTGCATTTCTAACTTCTGCCATGTTAAAAGAGCAAATTGCGGAAGTAAGAAAACAAGCAAAAGCAGAAGGGAAAGGATTCTTTGGTCAATGGGGTGCACAGTTAAAAGCGGCATTCACATATGCTGAAAAGTATAGAAATATGGATCCTGAACAAATATTAACTGAAAATCCTAAAAATTTCGAAGTAGCGAATTCAGCGGTAGAGAAAGTGAAAATCAGAATGATAAATAATTACGAACAAACTACTAATTACAGGGTAACCCTCAAAACCGTTGGCAAGAAATATGTTTTTGAAACTCCATCAGATTCTAAAGTGGAGTTTAAAAAAGCTTACGGAGACAAAGTTGCTTAATTAGATATTTTATTTTTCTTTTTATTCAATACCTAATTTGTTGTTGAGATTGGACATAATAAATTCTAAATTATTTAACAGATTATTTTATAAATATGTTTCAATCAACAGAAAATAATGAAAACTAAAAACATGCATACTAGTAATTTACTTCCAAAAAAGATAAATCCTATAATTGAAATCTTTTTTGAATATGCACAGTTAAAAAACCTTTATCGTCAGGGTTGGCTAAAAAGAGGAGTATCTAAGTTAGATTGTGAAACTGTTGCAGAACATTCTTTTGGAGTCGCATTATTAGGGTATATAATAGCTGAAGAATATAGACCCGATTTAGATTCATTTAGAGTAATGAAATTAGGATTGTTTCATGAGATGGGAGAAATATATGCGGGAGATATAATTCCGTCAGATGATATAAGTATTGAGGATAAAGCTAAAAAAGAGTTTCAAAGTGTTCAACAAGTTTTTTCAGGATTGCCAAATGCTAAAAAATATGTTGATATTTGGTTAGAATATGAACATCAAGAAACTCCTGAAGCAAAGTTTGTAAAACAAATAGATAAACTTGAGATGGCTTTACAGGCAAATTTATATGAAAGAATGGAGTATACTGGTTTAAATGAATTTTTTCCTTATGTTGAACAAAGAATTAGTTCTCCAGAATTGAAACCTATCTTAGATGAGATTCTAGAAAGTAGAAATTAAGTTTATGGTTAATCTTTATTCAATACCTAATTTGTTGTTGAGATACGCCTCTGCGAGTCCGTAGGAGTTAGTTCTTATGAGTTTGTTAGTGTCTTGAAAATGATAATAGTGTATTATTTGGTCGTGAGGTGCGAGTTCTTGGACTGACACTACGGGTTTATCGTTAATCAGATAAATTCTACCATCCATAGATTTAAGAGATTTAACAACACTGAAGCTAGTAGAATGTATTATTGCAAGTTCTTCATAAAATATATCGTTATGTGGTGGGCCGGAACTTCCTTTATTATATCTATACAGTTCAACAGATCTTTGTTTTGTTATAGGTGCCTCCACGCTATTAAGAGTGGCTTTATCCTCTAGCTTGAAGACTCTGGCTGATGCTGAATCAGGTCTTACAGGGTCTGAAGCAATATCATCAGAGTTTACTTTAAATGTACAACTCGCTACCAAGAATAAGACCAATAATAGTGCTATTACCTCTTTTTTCATTTCAGGACATATAAATGGATTTCTATTTAAAAATGTTTAGATTTATAACATAAAGAACAATAAAACTTATAAAGTTAAGATTTTGTTTTTTGTTAGATGGTAGACGTAGTTGGTATAGGAAATCCCTTGATAGATATTCTTGTGAATGTTGAAGAAGATATCTTGCAAAGGTTTGAACTTAAAAAAGGTATTATGCACCTTGTTGATAAAGAAAAAAGCGAACTAGTATATTCTTCGTTTGATAAAAACAGTCTTAAGATATCTCCAGGAGATTCAACTGCTAACACTTTAGCAGGTATTGCTAATCTTGGCGGAAATGTAACTTTCTTCGGAAAGATTGGACAGGATGAGTTCGGAAAATACTATAAAGATGATTTGATTAAAAGTAATGTTAAACCGTGTTTAGCAATAGGTGAGGGCGTAACTGGAAAAGTTATCAGCCTTATAACTCCTGACACTGAAAGGACAATGGTGACACACCTAGGCGTGGCTTGCGGTTTACAGAAACAGGAAATAATTGAAGAAGAAATAGTTAACAGTAAATTCTTACACTTAACAGGGTATCAACTTGAAGAACCTTTACTTAAAGAGACTGCTTTTCGGGCAATGCAGATTGCTAAAGATCATGGCGTAAAAATATCTTTGGATTTGGCTGACCCCGAACTTGTTAAAAGAAATGTGGCAAGCCTTAAAACGATACTTGAAGAGTTTATTAACATTGTATTTGCTAATGAAGAAGAAGCAAAAGCTTTGACAGGTCTTGAACCTGAACAAGCAGTTGAAGAGATATCTAAATTAGTTGATATTGCAGTTGTAAAAATAGGTAAAGAGGGTAGCTTTGTAAAAACAAAAGGTGGACTTTACAGAATTGAAGGATTTGTTGTTGATGCGGTTGACACTACAGGTGCAGGTGACATGTTTGCAGCAGGTTTTCTTTATGCACTTTCTAACGGAGAGAATGTTGAAATGGCTGGAAAAATGGGTAGTTATGTAGCTTCAAAAGTTGTGAATGGTATAGGCGGAAGATTGAAAGAGAAGATTGACATTTCAGTGTTAAAAAATAACAAACCAACTAGTAAAAACAATAGTGTTACTAATGATGATGAAGAAAATAATGATGTTAAAAAGAATAATGAAGCTAATAATAATAATAATAATAATGATGACAATGAAACAAATGAAAAAGGTGGTGGTGTTAATATGAACGAAACTGAAAATTATAAAATCAAAGATATGAATCTTGCTGAATTTGGAAGGAAAGAGATTGGAATTGCTGAGAAAGAGATGCCGGGTTTAATGGCGATAAGAAAAAAACATGGAGATTCAAAACCTTTGCAAGGAGCAAAGATTATGGGTAGTTTACACATGACAATACAGACAGCTGTCTTAATCGAAACATTAGTTGATTTAGGTGCAGATGTTAGATGGGCTAGCTGTAACATTTTTTCCACACAAGACCATGCAGCGGCTGCAATAGCTAAAGCAGGTGTTCCAGTTTTTGCATGGAAAGGCGAAACATTAAAAGAATATTGGTGGTGTTCACAGAGAGCTTTAGATTTTAATGGTCAAGGACCTGACTTAATAGTTGATGATGGCGGAGATGCTACCATGATGGTTCATAAAGGTGCAGAAGCTGAAAAAGATCCTTCATTATTTGATAAAGATTATAGCGGAGAGGGTGAAGACTTTCGTGAGTTAATAGCTTGCCTAAAAGAAGAGTATGCAAAAGATAACCAGCGTTGGACTAAAGCTGCTGCAGGTATTAAAGGAGTTAGTGAAGAAACCACTACAGGAGTTCATAGGCTTTACCAGATGCTTGATAGAGGAGAGTTAATGTTCCCAGCAATAAATGTAAACGATTCCGTTACAAAGAGTAAATTCGATAATGTGTACGGGTGCAGGCATTCACTTAACGATGGAATTAAAAGAGCTATGGATGTTTTGATATCAGGGAAAACTACAATGATATGCGGTTTTGGTGATGTTGGTAAAGGTTCAGCTGCGTCAATGGCAAATGAAAAAGCTAGAATCTTAGTTTCTGAAATAGATCCTATATGTGCATTACAAGCTTGCATGGAAGGGTATAAAGTGTGTACTATTGAAGATGCTTTACCTATTGCGGATATTTATGTAAGTACCACAGGCAACAAAGACATTATCACTGCTGAGCATATGTCTAAAATGAAAGATCAAGCAATTGTTTGTAATATTGGACATTTTGATAATGAGATTCAGATGGCTGAGCTTGAAAGCTGGCCAGGAATTAAGAAAGAAGAGATTAAAGGAAGCGAGTGTCCAGTGCACAGATATACTTTCCCAGATGGTCATTCAATCTATATATTAGCAGAAGGTAGATTAATTAATTTAGGATGTGCAACAGGTCATCCTAGCTTTGTCATGAGTAACTCGTTTGCTAACCAAACCTTAGCACAAATTGAGTTATGGACTAAAGAACACGAAGTTGGTGTTTACATGTTACCTAAAGAACTTGATGAAGAGGTTGCAAGACTTCACCTTTTACAGCTAGGCGCTAAATTGACAGTAATGTCACAAGAACAAGCAGATTACCTTGGCGTGCCTGTGAAAGGACCATATAAATCTGAGCATTATAGGTATTAATTTATTTTTTCTTTTTAATAAATTTTAATAAGAATTCTTAACTACAGTATTCATTAACACAGATGGATGAAATTTTCTAAATTATTATAAAACATATACATTTATAAACTAAAACAGTAATTATTTTTTCATAGAGGTAACAGAGATGAAAACATTAAAGTATGGCGCAGAGCAAGCAGTGAAGAATTGTGCGAAAGTTAATTCTAAAGAACGAGTTGTTGTAATAACCGATATTGAAACGTTTAAAATTGGTTCAATGATTTCTAAAGAAGCTTTGAAAATCACTAATAATGTTCAACTTTATGTTATGGAAGATTATGGGAAAAGGACTGATAGAAACCCTTTAAAGTTTCCGAAAGAGATAGGGATGGCATTAAATCATGCAGATGTAAGTTTCTATGTTGCAGGCGGTAAAAAGGGAGAGATACAGAGTTTTAGAAATCCTATGCTAAACATAATTTCAAAAAGAGCTGCTAAAAAGAAAATCAGGCATATACACATGATAGGTGTTAATGAGAAAATAATGAAAACCGGGATGGCAGTAGATTATAAAAAAGTTGCAAAGATGACTGCCAAGATTGCTAAGATTGTAAAAAAATCTAAACAGATAAGAGTTACAACCTCTGCAGGGACAGATTTTGTTACTACATTTTCACCAGACTATAAATGGATTGCTGTTGATGGTTCTTTCAAGATGGGTGAATGGAGCAATCTTCCAGACGGTGAAGTGTTTACGTGTGCTAAGAACTGTAATGGCATCATAGTTGTTGATGGTTTGCTGGGTGACTTTTTCGGTGCCAAATATGGTATTATGAAAAATCAGCCTCTGATAATGTATATAAAAAATAGCAGAGTTGTAAAGTTTGAGTGTAAGAATAAAAAAATTCTAAGAGAGATAAAAGAATATTCTAAGATTGATAAGAATGCGAACAGGATAGGAGAGTTTGCAATTGGAACAAATATAGGTTTGAAAAAATTAGTAGGTATAATGGTTCAGGATGAAAAGTTCCCAGGGATACATGTAGCAATGGGTCACGGGTATTCTGAAGTAACAGGAGCTAACTGGAATAGTAAAGCACATCTTGATTGCGTTCTTTTGAAAACTACAATAGAAGTAGACGGAAAAATAATAATGAAAAAAGGTGAGTTTTTAGTTTAATTCTTAAAAATAAATAATAAATATTATTGTTCAGGTTTCATTATAGGGAATGGAAGAACGTCACGAATAGTTTCTGCGCCTGTAAGGATCATAATCATTCGTTCTACACCAACACCCATACCTCCAGCAGGTGGAAGACCTGTTTCGATAGCTTGCATGAAATCTTCATCCATGGGGTGTGCTTCTTCGTCACCTCCTCTGCCACGTTCTACTTGAAGATCCATAAGTTTTCTTTGTAGAATCGGGTCAGTAAGTTCTGAATACCCGTTACCTATCTCCCAACCCATCATGTACGGTTCAACCCTTTCAACATGTTCATCGCTGTACTTAGTAGGTTTACATAAAGGAGTTGATTCAATAGGATGGTCAAGAATGTGTGTAGGCTGGATTAATTTATCCTCTACAAGTTCTTCAAATAAAAGTTCAATCATCATACCCCTGTTAAGGTCCCCTTCAACGTCAATATTATAGGTAATTCTTAGATCAAACAATTCTTCGTCTGAGAGTTTATCAACGTCAATCTTTCCAAATTCTTTGATTGCGTCTTTCATAGTATAACGTTTCCAAGGCCTTTTTAGAGAAAGAATCGTATCTCCGTACTTGACTTCAGTAGTATCAAGAAGTTTCACGGCAACGTATTTCCAGAGTTCTTCAGTAAGTTCCATAACTTTCTCACGGTCAGCGTATGCCTGATAAAATTCAAGCATATAAAATTCAGGGTTATGCGTCTTATCAACACCTTCATTTCTGAAGTTATAGTTCATATCATAAACTTTTTCAAAACCGCCAACTACTAAACGTTTAAGGAATAGTTCAGGTGAAATCTTCAAGTACATCGGCATGTCCCATGCATTAATCTGGGTAACAAAAGGTCTTGCATTCGCACCGCCGTATACTGTCTGTAAAATAGGAGTAGTCATTTCCAAGAAACCTTTCTCCTCCATAAAATCTCTAATGTATTTCAGTATAAGTGACCTTTTTCTTAATGTCTCCCTCGTATCAGGGTTCATAATTAAATCAAGTTCTCTATGCCTGTAACGGATCTCATCATCTTTTAGACCATGAAATTTTTCAGGTAAAGGTCTTAAAGATTTTGTTAATAATGATAATTCTTTAACGTAAATAGTTAGTTCGCCCCTTTTTGTCTTGAAGATGTGGCCAGTGACCCCTATTATATCTCCAAGATCGAGCAATTTGAAAAGTTTATAAGATTCTTCTCCAATGTCATCTTTACGGAAATAAAGTTGAAGATCTCCTTTTTGGTCTCGGATAGTTACGAATGCAGCTTTGCCCATGTCTCTTTTCAATAGAATACGTCCTGCAACTGATAACTTTGCTTTTTTATCATCTTCTCCAACCTTTAGCTGGTGATATTTATCAAGAATGTCTGTAGAGTGATGTTTATGGTCGTAAGTGTAGGGATAAGGGTCAACACCTAGTTCTCTTATCTTGCCGAGTTTATCAATTCTTTCCTGAATTAGTTTATCTTCTGTCATTTTATATAAAAGTAGTAAAGAAAGTGTATATAAATGTTACTGCAAAAACCACAACATTTTTAATCTTAAATATAATTAATTTCAATATGTTCGTTAAACTTATGGATATTTTTGGAACAAAGACAAGAGCTTTAGAGATGTATGCAGTGTTTAAAGATGTAAAACCTGTTG
>JAYENX010000023.1:0-5952 GCA_034722435.1 Nanobdellota archaeon
ATCTTCACTAGATTTATATACTCTAAGATTAAGAATCATTCTATGCAGAGAAATGTAAACTATAAACGGTACAGGGTTGGAAATTATTATGTATCCAATGTTGAGATTAAAGATTTAGTTAAAGCGCTTATAGGGATATCGCTTGCTTTCTCAGTTGCGTTTACAGGGGGCAGGGTTCTTTCAACTGAATTTATGTTTGCATTTGTAATGTCACTTTTAGTAGTAGGGATAGGTTTCATTTTTCATGAGTTCGCGCACAAAATTTTAGCTCAAAAGTATGGATGCCTGGCAGAGTTCAGAAGTAATGATAGTATGTTATTCATAGCTGTGTTGATAGCGTTCAGCGGGTTTATATTTATCGCGCCAGGCGCTGTAATGATAGGCGGAAGAAGGATTACAAGGGAAGAAAACGGTAAAATTTCTGCAGCAGGACCGTTAACTAATATCGTGTTAGCGCTTATTTTCTACGGGTTAAGTCTTATATTGAGAGGCGATTTTATACCTGCGGTAATGGAATACGGGTTTATGCTTAACGGATTATTGGCTGCTTTTAACATGCTCCCAGTTGGTAACTTCGACGGAAGAAAAGTGTTGAAATGGAACAAGCTAGTATGGGTTGTTATGATGTTAGTATCAGCAATATTGTTCGGAATGGCGTACATGACTATTTTCTAAAATATATTATGTAGTAGATAAATGTTTTTTAAGGGTGTTAAATACAATTAAAAGTATGAAAAGAGGATTATTAGGATTTGCGATATGGGACCATGGAGAAAAAGGGGTAGAAGGCGTCCCGTATAATACGCAATCAGATTTCTATGAAAAAGATTTGGAGTATAAACTCAAAAATTTTGGAGAATGGCATCTTAGAACTACAGAGTTTCAGTCTGAAGCGCACCTTCTTGAAACTGAGTACCCGTTCACAAAAAATAAAGGCGGAATATGGGCTAATCTTGATCTTATGTCGTTAAGAGGGTTTGAAAGGTTTATTCTAAATAATGAGTTTATGTCTTTACATCTTCGTGCATCTGATGTAGATATTGCAGAATCACAAGATGATTCGTTCAGAGAATATAGCACACAAGAAGTAAACGCTAGCATGGATTTTGGTTTCAGGTTAAATGCAGATGCATTAACTCTTCATCCGGGCACGGTTAACAGATCGGTTCCTGCCTCGAAAAGGGGTTGGCCAAAAACAGGGAAAGAAGCTAAAAAAATAATGAGAAATCGCGAGATTGCGATGGAGAAAAGTTTATGGCAAATAGTTGAACATTATATTGACAATGCAGTTGCTCTTGAAAAATTACTCGCACAACATGCTAATGAACAGAAAACAGGAATTGAAAGTATGCAAGGATTGTTCAAAGAGATTAGAGAGAGTGATGATGATAGTACATATTATGAGAATTCTGGAAAAATAGCTAGAATCATTAGAGAGTTAAAAATTCCACCAGCAGTAGTAAGAGCTGCGAAACATCCAAGAAAAAGTCTTCATTTATGTATAGAAAATATTGAACCAGGGAATTTCATGATTAATACTCCTGCGCAACATGTCAGATGGCTTAACACTACAAGACAAATATATAGAGAGATTGCAGGAAATCATTTAGAATTAGGAAATGAAATGATTACAAAGTATATGCCTATGATGTTAGTTGATAGTAACCATTACGTTAATTCGCAGTGTATACTTGGCCAGAAACAAAATGCGTTCCTGGAAGCTATATTCCCTGACTTTGAAGAGTTTTTAGAACGAGATTATGTTGCTGTACCGGGCCTTTATGAAAAAGAGCCTATACTTAACAGGTTAATGAGAGTACACGGAGACGATATTTTTTATTTTCATCTTGCAGGATGTAATAAAAGGGGCGATCATTTTTCAACTCATGACCCTGTAAAACCTATCAGGTACGGTATGCGAATGAGAAGGTTACCCGAAGGAATGTTTTATCCTAAATATAGTAGCAAAACGTTTGTACCTGAAAAAGAGCTTAACTTGGGAGACGTGATACAGATAGCAGGGCTAGATAAAACGTTTATCCTTGAAGTATTTAATGTTGCGAAAGGGGTAATGCTAAGTTCAGAGATACATGCAAATGATTGGCTTGATCATTTAGCGCAAGAACATGAATATATGCAAAGGAAAGTTTTGGCAGAAGCAGATCGAAGAATTAAAAACCCTGCAGATGCTGAAAGGTTCAAACAAAGGATAAGGAATGCGAAATTTTATCTAAGACCGCACACTGCTGAAGAATTAATAAGTAGCGAAGGTTATGACGAAGCAGGTTTTTATGAGTTTGGCGATGACTCACGACCAATAAGATATTTAGCCACAGTTAAAGAGCTTAATGGAAGAATATGGTTCAATCCTAAAATTAAATAATTTATATTAAATAGTTTCTAAAAGTAAAATTCTCGAATCAACTGAATCTAAATTAAGTTCTACACCAGCATCTGTTGGATAAATACCGTGAAGGTTTCCGGATAAAAGTTCTGAAAAGATGTAGTTACGCGAACTTTGATCAAGAGATATTTGTACTTTCTGTGGTCGTCTAAAAAGGTTGCAAACAACTAAAGCCGAACCTTCTGCAGAGGATTTTAAGTATGCAAGAACGTTATTATCAAAAATACCATCAGTCAGGTAATGCACTTCACCAGATCTTAAAAAGGAATATTCTTTAAGCATTGAATCAAGTCTTTGAAAACTTTGGACAAGGTCGCGATGATGTTCATCAACACGATATTCACGATGTAAAGCGTTAACAGTACCATCCGCAATTTTTGGGTCCATAAAATGTCCTCTCCACGGTTCACCGTATTCAGTTCCTTGATACATCATAGGTAAAAAGTTTAAAGTTGGACCGGAAATAGTTCTGTTGATAAGTTCGCACTGTAACATTTTTTTCTTTGCTAAACTAAAATCTCCGCCAAGGTGTTTAGATTCCCATTTTGAAATCATGGTTTCAGGTGCCCAGGTACCTATGTGTGCCCATTTTTTTGAGGGCACGTCGTGATTCTCAGTGAATACCATCATAGGAAGTTGATCAGGAACGCATTCTGCAACGTCCTGAACATATTTAGTGAACTTGTGCGCATTAGCTGCTTCGTTAGTAAGCCAATAAAATGAAACATAAGTAGCGTCTAAAGGAATAGTTTTAATTAAAGGAAGAGGACAAAGAGTTTCGCCCATTATGAAAGAGTTTTGTTTAACCAGTTTAGCACGGTTATTGATTATTTTTAAAAGGTCTAGAGGAAGTTTTTGGCTAGCGTCAAGACGTACACCATCAATCCCAACTTCGTTCATCCAGTAAGGAGTGATTGAAGCAATAGCTTCCCAAAGTTCGGGAATCTGTTCTTTAAAGTTAAGTTGTGCACAATCTTCCCATACACGTTCACCTTCACTAGCAGGTTGAACTTTACCGTCAACAACAAAGTACCATTCAGGATGTTCTTTAGTCCAAAGATGGTCAAAACCTGTATGGTTACATACCATGTCAGTTATAACTAACATGTCAAGGTTATGGGCGGTCTCAACAAGTTCTTGAAGATCTTTTTTAGTTCCTAGCTCAGGGTTGATAGAAAAATGGTCTCTAATACAATAAATACTTCCTAAATTTCCAGGTCGCGTTAAGTCTCTGAAAGTAGATGGTAGTTGGAACGGAAGCATATAAAGAACAGTTGTACCTAGACTTTTAATATACTCAAGATCTTCGGTTACAGATTTGAAAGTTCCTGAAACAAACTTACCATCTTTTTCAGTAGCTGCAAATGTTCTAGGGCATACTGAATAAATAGTATGGTTTTTAGTAGGTTCAGGAGATACAACTACGCGGCGGTCTCCGTCAGTGTCGGGGCAATGAATTTCGTTCTGAAATATTGAAGTAGTACCATCAGTAATGTTTAGTAACATATCAAAAACTTCGTTTTGGGTTACAGGAATGATTGCTTTATGTCTAATCAGATGATTAACTCGTTCGACAGGTTTCATAGGGATGGAACGCCATACATTGCCAAAAGTACCTACATCTGTCAAGATTTTTGCTTCAATTCCTTCAGGAGCGTCAATATCTGCAAATACTGTAATATTAGATTGTTCACCATCTTTAAGAAATATGTGTGCAACTTTATCACGTATCTCGCGACCTTTATGATAAAATACGTTGTTACCTATCCAGACCATTTTCCAGATTTCACCTCGTCATGAAATTCTTCAACTCTAGTAATCAATTGATTTTTTACCTCTTCAAGGTTTTTTGTACAGTTAACATCATACGCATAAGAAGGACAACGTCTGCTTGAAGGGTCGTACTCAGTTCTCTCTTTATGAGTTTGGCAATTGAAATCTAATAATCCGTCAGCATCAGAAAAAATTAATCCAGCGTACTGCCTTGTCAATGATATACCTCTAGTTGTAGGATCATAACCTTGATACCAGTTATAAGTATGTGAGTTAGACCAAACTTCGGGATTACGTTCAAACATTGCAGACATGATAGAACCAGCAATCTTAGGATGCATACCCCAAGCTAGTAAAAATCTAACCAGGTGTTGTTGTTGCGTACCATCTTTTAATTGGTTATGCAAGTCTTCCTTAATATGAGAAATGCAAGGAAAATCAGAATAAAAATCGTCAAGCAATCCTTGACGCTCTTGAGCATTTGGTGTAGGTACAGAATAAAACCATCTATGGAAAGCTGCTAATGAACTTTGTTCATATTCGTGCCACCAATCTACAAATTGTTCAGAAAGGTCAGGCATTCTACAATCATAATTGTTAAGGTGATCGACAGCAAGCCTCGCATTTTGTTGAGTCTCCATCATTGTTAAAAACGGAATTGTTCTTGACAACATTATCCTGGTAGGAGTATTCTTTGCAAAATCTTCGCCACCCATCCATTCAGCACCCATCAAAAGTTTTTGATGTGTTGAACCAGGCATACGATTCCCTCTTTGGTAAATAGGATCAGTATATATTGACCAGTCCTGACATACTGCTTCTAAAGGACCTCTTGCATCTTCATGATTAGAAACTCCCGGAGTTACACCGTTTACAACTACGGGAAGAATAGTAGGGTCAATTGCTCGTCTGGCATTTACTGCTTGAATTGCGAGAATGTTGTGCCATTCCTGCCACATCCCTAGAGCAGACCACGCATAACCATCTTTAATAGTTATAGGTTTCCAGAGTCCTTCAGAATCTAAAGGAGGGTTTGCATATCTACCAATACCATATTTATCTTTAATACATAAAGAATTTTCAGGATGGCCATTAGCAACAAGAAGGTCGTAAGCTTCTGAACCTTTTCTTATCAAGAAGTTTACATGAACGCCGTTACACGTTTGAAGTTGAAACGGAGTTGTACCACGTTTTGTAAAAAAGTCTACAGTCTCTTCACGAAGAGGTTCTGTCTTGCCAACTGCTCTTGTACGGTCGCGGTAAGATTCTCCACGGTCCCAAAAGTTAAGGTATTCAATATCTGAAGATGAAACCAAGAACTCTTCATCGTCCGCAGATCTAAAAACGTCATGACCCCAGACAAGTGCATCAATTAAGTCAGCATTAGCTTTTGCTTCATATTTTTTTTCAAAACCTGCAAACACTCTACCGATACCTTCCTCAACAATGTGTCTAGTAGTAAATGATTTAACTAAATTTTTGTAAGGTTCTGAGTTCTTTACAACGTGAAGAAAGTGTAGAACGTTTTGAGGATCTTCGCTTAAAAGTTCGTCAAGATTTGTTTCATCACCCATTGCTTCTGCAAGAGTAAACTTTTCAACAAGTTCAGAGTCTGCATTACAATATTCAGACATACGTTTTAACAAAATTTCAAGATTGCTTCGGGTGAATGATTGAATTCTAATTAACTTACTATACATTATATACGTATATTTAGAACGTTATTTAAAAAGATTTGGAGTTCAAATAATACAGATTTATAAATGAAGTTATAT
>JAYENX010000023.1:6052-41909 GCA_034722435.1 Nanobdellota archaeon
ATATGAACATACCATGTATAAAGTGTAAAGGTAAAAATCCTGCTAATTGTGGTAGGACTTTTTGTCCGATTATTGCAAAGAATAATGCAATGTTTAAGATCAAAGATGCTGTAAAAGAAGATTTTCAAGGTGGTAGTCCTTCAGTGTTTGTTGGTCGGGTTGGTTATCCGTATTTGAATGTGGGGATACTTGCACCGCCCGGTGTTTCGGAAAGTCAAGAGTATGACGCACCACGGTTATGGTCTGACAAGGGTTATAACATTCCAAAGATTGTTGATTATCGAAGTGCTCTTGTAAATTCCCGGTTCAAGTGCGGTGTGATGGAGAGTAACAAATTCCTAGATATATCGCAAGAGATTGGTATGTCTTTAAAACCTGTAGATGTTGAGGTCAATCTTAAGGAGAGGCCAGGGCTGAGAATGGATATAGGTCCTAATGTAACGCCAATGGGTCCGGCAGGAAAACTTGAGAAAGCGAAGATTACTTCAAACCCTGGCGTAGATACAAGGGTTGATAAAGTGGTTTCGGATACTGACCTTAAATCAACTGAAGCTATAAGGTATCTTTACAATAAAAGTTTTGATGAAAACTTTCTTTCTAAATTATTAAGCGTAGGTAACCTTGGTGTTGGTAGTTCTAGAAAACTAGTTCCAACAAGATGGTCAATTACCGCAGTTGACGATAATGTAGGAAAGATGTTGATATCCGAAGTTAAAGATTTTTCTAACAAGGTAAATTATACTGCGTATTTTGGTTCTTACTTAGGTAATTATTATGTTATAATGTTTTTTCCGGAAGTGTGGGGATATGAATTATTTGAATCGTACATGCCAGAGGCTAGCTGGAATGCTTCATATGATTTACAGTTTACAACTGATTATGAACCTCATACCGGTAGAAAGACGTATGCAGAGAATTGTGCAGGAGGGTATTACACTGTTCGACTTGCTATCCTCGAAAAATTAAAGCAGATGAAAAAGCAAGGTTCAGTTCTTGCTTTAAGATTTATCACAGGCGAATATGCTGTACCTTTAGGTGTATGGGTTACAAGAGAGGCAGGCCGAAAAACTCTTTCAGGGAAAGGTTTAGAGTTCGGTTCTAAAGAGTTAATGCTAAAGTATTGTTGGGCATTAGTAAAGAAAAAGTTTGGGTTTGATATTAATAATATCTTAAAACATTCTATAATGATAAAAAATATGAAAGAGCAGAGTAAGCTCAGTTCATTCTTTTAATTATTTTGGAATTATTTTACAGTTCCTTTCCAACTACCGTGTTCATAACGGTCAGAAGGTTTAGGAGTCCCATCACAATTCCATCTATATGCAATTCCGTGAGTTTTGCCATCTTCGTCATAAAAGTTTTGAGCATTCATCTGACCATTTTCACAGAAAAATTCGCATGTTACAAGTTTATGATTCTTAAGTTCACAGTGTTGTTTAATCTCACCGTTCTTGTACCACTCAATCCTCGGACCGTGCTCCTCCCCTTCCAAGTTAAAGCAGTAGAACCAGTTTTTTACTTCCCTATCAGTACCATAGACCCATTTCATGAAAGGACCTACTTTTTTGCTAGTTGATATACGCTGCCAATATACGCTGTCAGAGAAACCTAGTTTTTCGGCATCATCAGGGAAAGGCGTTGCACATCTAGCTAAAAGTTCAGCAGGTATGTCTTCATAAGCTGTGTCTTTGTTAATGTCAATGTTACTTTCCTCCCTGAAATCGTCTTGTGCTTGTTGTTCTTCAAGATCGGACTCTTCAATACCAAGATTTGCATCACTGGATCCCTTATCACTACAAGCAGTTGCAAGTATCAATAAAGTAATTAATAATCCTAAGAATATTTTTTTCATAATTTCACCTCGATGTAGCTTAAAAAAGAATTACACTATTTAAATTTAACTTTGTATTTATTGTTATTTGAATCATTACGAAAGTTTTATATGATGTTTTCAGTATATAATTAATTATGATTGAATTTTCAAACAAAAAGGATACATTTATTGATAAAGTAGTGAGAAGCGAACTTGAATCAGAACATCTTGTACAAAGAGTTATAAGAGAGGTGGAAAATGGTCGTTATCATAATGTTTGTTCTAAAAATTTAACATACGGAAACGCGTTAATGGATTATGAAAGACGAGGATTAGTAGATAAAACTACAGTTGATGCAGCGCTCTTGAAAGGTAAATTAAGAAGGGTACCTTTAGTTCTTGGTGCAGTAGCAAAAGGAAGAGGGTATAGATGGTCAGGTTTTCAACGAACATTTGGCCAGGAGATGAACGAGTTGGTTGATGAAGGATATATTGATGAGCTTGATGCTGATGTTGCAGTGATTGGCGAAATATTAGAAGGTAAGATTATGATTGGAGGGTTATTTGATAGTAATATCGACCTCCCTAAATTAAAGGATCCAGAGACTACTACTTTGTATGTTAGTTTAAGTTAAGCAAAGTTTAAAAGAATAAAATAGAATTATTATAAAACAGCCTTGATCCTCCCGACCGTTTAATAACGCTCGAGCAAAACAAGAAATGAAATAAATAATTAAATCATTCTAAAACAGCCTTAATCCTCCTGATACCGGCAGCAGAACTTTCTTCTTTAATGATTCTAAAATGGCCGAGTTCTTTAGTGTTTGTTACATGTGGACCCATACAAATTTCTTTAGATTCATCGCCGATGGAGTATACAGAAACTTTAGGTGGGTACTTGGTTCCAAACTCTGCCTGTGCGCCTGACTTTTTTGCATCTTCAAAAGACATCTCTTCCCTTGCGATTTCTAAATGCGAATCTATAACGCGGTTAACTTCATCCTCGACAGATTTCTTTTCTTCGTCCGTTAGTTTCCTATCAAAATTGAAATCAAACCTTAAACGTTTCGGGGTAATGTTTGAACCTTTCTGTTTAATATCTTTACCAAGTACTTTTCTGAGAGCTTCACCCAAAATATGGGTAGCTGTATGGAGCTTAGCAGTTACTTCAGAAGCTTCACTTAAACCGCCTTTGAAACGGTCAGCTGCACCTTTTCTTGAAAGTTCCTGATGCTTTTCAAATTCTTTATGAAAACCTTTAACGTCAATAGGTACATTTTTTTCTTTAGCGATCTCCTCTATCATTTCTATAGGGAAACCATAACTTTGAAATAAAAGGAAAGCTTCAACAGCTGTTATCTGTTGGTCTTTAGCGACCATTTTTTCAAACTCTCGTAAACCTTTATCGAGAGATTTTTGGAATTTATCTTCCTCTTTCTTTAATTCTTTTAGAATGAAATCTTCTTTATCTTTAAGTTCAGGATAATCTTTTTTGTATTGGTTGATTATTACTTTAGCTATCTCGACAGTTGCATCTATCTTGAAAAGGTCAACGTCAAGCATTTTAAGTGAACGGATAACTCTTCTGATGAACCGTCTTAAAATATATCCCTGGTCAATGTTAGAAGGAGTTATGGTTCTTTCATCTCCGAGCATGAAAACAGATGCGCGCATATGGTCAGCAATGATACGTACATAATGGTCGTCCTGGCCAACACTTGGAGGAGTTATTTCATCAATTTTTTCTATCAAAGATTTGAATATTGAACAGTCGTATACAGTTTTCTTCCCTTCAAGCATTGCAACTGTACGTTCAACACCCATACCGGTATCAACATTGTGTTGGTCTAATTTAACGAATTTACCGCCCTCAGTTTTATTGTAATCCATGAAAACGTCGTTCCAAATTTCAAAGTATTTACCGCAATTACAACTAGGGTCGCATTTAGGACCGCAAGGTTTTACTCCGGTATCGATAAACATCTCACTATTAGGACCGCAAGGACCAGTAGTTCCAGCAGGACCCCACCAGTTTTCTTCTTTAGATAAATAATAAATTCTTTCTTCAGGAATTCCTAGAGCGAGCCAAACTTTAGCAGCTTCTTCGTCTTTAACAGCGTCTTTATCTCCAGCAAAGACGGTAACAGATATTATTTCAGGGTCGAAACCAAGTTCTTCTGTCAAAAATTCGTAACTCCATTTGATGGCATCTTCCTTAGTATAATCATTTAGTGACCAGTTACCAAGCATCTCGAAAAAAGTAAGATGGTGTGGATCTCCGACATTATCGATATCGCAAGTTCTAATACACTTTTGTACATTTGCTAATCTGTTGCCCATAGGATGCGGTTGACCCATCAAGAAAGGTACTAATGGATGCATGCCTGCTGTTGTAAAAAGTACAGTAGGATCATGTTCAGGTACAAGTGAAGCCGCTTCTATGATTGCGTGATTCTTTTTCTTGAAAAAATCAAGATATTTTTTCTTTAACTCTGATGCTGTTAATGGTTTCATTTTAATTTAAAAAAAGTAAGAAAGGTGTTTATAAACTTTTTGGGATTTGAGTTAAATAATATTGATTGGTGATATAGATTTTGCAGGATTAACAGAATTTGTGAAAGTTATGTTTTTAATAAATTTAAGCCACAAGACACTGGACAAATGCGGATAAAGTTTATAAAGTTCTTAATTCAATATAAGAATAGGTGGTTGCATGGACAAGGAGAACAAAATTATTGTTTTTGAGCATAATAAAATTAGAAGAGTTTGGTATAATGATGAATGGCATTTCTCAGTAATAGATGTAATTCAAATCTTAACTAATAGTAATAATCCCAGAAATTATTGGTCTATGTTGAAAAAAAGAGAAGAAGATGCAGGGATTGAACTGTCCACAAATTGTGTACAGTTGAAATTAAAAGCACCAGATGGAAAACTAAGAGAAACAGATTGTGCCAACACAAAATCCCTATTTAGAATAATCCAATCAATACCCTCTAAAAAAGCCGAACCTTTTAAGAAATGGCTTGCAAAGGTAGGATATGAACGTATTCAAGAGATTGAAAACCCCGAACTTGGACAAGATAGGATTAAAGAATATTATGAGCTAAAAGGTTATCCTAAAAAATGGATAGATAAAAGACTTCGCGGTATTGCAATTAGACAAGAGTTAACAGACGAATGGAGGAATAGAGATATTAAAAATAAAAAAGACTTTGCAATATTAACTAATGAAATTAGTAAGGCGACATTTGGTAAAACTATTGGTGAATACAAAGAATTTAAGCAATTACGAAATAAAAACCACAATCTACGAGACCATATGACTGATTTGGAATTAATATTTACCATGCTTGGAGAGAAGACAACTACAGAGATTACAAAAGAAAGAGATTCTCAAGGATTTGAAGAATGTAAAGAATCTGCCAAAGAAGGTGGGGAAGCTGCAAATGATGCTAGAGAAAGTGTTGAAAGACGTCTTGGAAAATCAACAATATCTAAAGACAATTTTTTATTAAAACAGAAAAAGAAAAAAGAGATAAAATGAAATTTAATATATAAAAATGGAAAAGGTTCAAACAGCAGATGGAAGCACTACTTTTAGAAGCAATAGTGTAGACGAGACCTATCATAGTACTTCAGGTGCAAAAGAAGAATCTTTGAAAAAGTTTGTCGAACCTTGTCTTTCATTGATAAAAGAAAAAAAAGAAATTACAGTTTTAGATGTTTGTTTTGGGTTAGGATATAACACAGCTGCGTTACTAGATTCTGTTGATGAAAATGTTAAAGTAAATATTATTGCACTAGAGAATGATCCCGAGATTATATTAAAAGTTCAGGATATTGATGATAATACGTTTTCTAAATATGAAATAATAAAAGAGTTGATTAAAGAAAATAAAGAAAAAATAAAGAAAAAAGAGACCATAAGTATAGATAAAGATAATATAAAAATAACACTCATTATCGACGATGCCAGAAAGAGTATAACAGGGATTAGAGATAAGTTTGATTTGTGTTTCTTAGACCCTTTTTCTCCAAAAAAGTGCCCTGAATTGTGGTCATATGAGTTTCTGAATGACATCTATGAAAAGATGAAAGATAAATCTGTTCTTACAACGTATTCTTGTGCTAGAGTGGTTAGAGATAATCTAAAAAAAGCAGGTTTCGTAGTTAGTAATGGACCCTGCGTTGGAAGAAGGGCTCCATCAACAATTGCGAGAAAAGGGAAATAAGCAGGTCAACTTAATTGACCTGCGATATTAGTGATTATGGCCAAAACTTGCAGATAGAAGACTTCAACCAGTTACTTTAGCCCAAAATATTTAGTCTCTGTCTTTGAATCTGATTTTTGGTTTTAGGCCCAACTTCTGAGCTGTGATATTAATCGGGCACAGATTCAAGATTGAATCTGTACCCGGGAATTCACCTCTTTTTTGAGTATAAAATAAAGAACGCCGGGGACTGCAGTGTGAGGGGTGGTTTGTAGAAGTTGGGCAGTCCCTAGCTTCTTTTATCGTGATAACTACTAGTATAAGTAAACTAATATATAAATGTTACTATTTAGTATACTGGTGTACTTTATGTATTTTTTAGTATTCTAGTTTACAATGGCTGTACACATAGAATTCTTGAGTTAGTACTGTATAGGTGACACGAGAAAATGACTTAAAAAGTTAAAAAATAGAATTGTTTTCATATAACAAAAGCAATTAGAGTAATGAAACTAATATAGTTTGATTAAAGATTAAACGGCCCCATATCAGTATAAATTAGCTTTTCTTGTCTAAAATAAACCATAAATTTCACTTGAGAAGCCATTTGTCCAGATTCTGAGTGTAATTTATAAAGATCGTTGCATATTTCTTGTATATATTTTTCTTCAAACATAGAACTTGAACCATTTTTAATTTTAGTCTCGTCAACCATCATTTCAGACCTGTTAAAAGGAGTAATACATTTGAAAGGCATCTTAGGTTGACATTCAGTTAAACCTTCTTGAGAACAAATAATAACATGGCCCTTCCCATCATTATGTTTAATAGTTGTAGCATGACCCGTATACGATATGTCATTAACATTATAATGCTCGTGAAGAACAAATGCAATGGCATCTTCAGGAATTCCTAAATCAACCATTTCTTTGTACATTTCCGTCGCTGTTTTATTTAATAATTTAGCATAAACTCTTAGTTCTTTAAATTCGCTTTTATCTTTCCGTAACAAAGTATTCCAAGGTTTTCTTAGATCGAAACCATTTAAAGTTAATAATCTGCGTTGAGCGTCCTTGTATAGTTTACCAACTTCTGTTTCAAGAAGAATATTGCCTTGCTGAAAAATATGTTCTGCTCTTGGTCCTCTCAAACCTGCTTCTCGTAATTGAATAATTCCTAATAGATTCATAATATTTAGAAGTTAAAGGTTTTTTATAAAAATGTCTATGTTATAGTATTAAGATTATAAATTATCAGTATTTGATTGAAAGAAGTTAGATATTAAATTTTCATAATCCTTACTTATTTTCAGTTCCCAGCTTGCAGGGAAAGTTCTAAAATAGTTCGGCCAGGTAAAACGATTATCAAGAAAAACTATAGTGCCCCTGTCAGTCTCTGAACGGATACAGCGACCAGCTGATTGGAAGCAACGGTTCATAGCAGGAAATAAATATCCATAGTCCCAACCTTTACCGAAAAGGTCGTCATAGTATTCAATAAGTTTTTTTGTTTCTAAATCAGGTCTGTTCAGTGGAAGACCTACGACAATAACCGCTTTTAACAGATCACCAGGAAAATCAACTCCCTCACCGAAAGAGCCAGAGTAAACTCCAAGAAGAACCGATCCTATTTTTTTAAAATCTTTAAACTTTTCAAGAATCTCGAGTTTGTCGTCTTTACTAAGTCCGGGTTGCTCGCTGAAAGTGGTTTTTTTACATAGAAAAGTGAAATATTTGTTAACTTCATCTCTCAAATAATATGAAGGAAAGAAAATTGCGGTGTTACCAGGAACTGTATTGACAATATCAGCAGTAATCTCTGCTATCCTCTTGTACTGCGCCTCGTTCCTCATAGTATATTTAGTGGTAGTCTCTGGAACAATCAAGTTAAGACGGTTCTCAGGAGGGAACGGACTAGGATATTCTTTCTCCAGAGTATCATCCGGGAAGCCGAGGACATCTTTATACATAGAAGTTGGCGTCAGTGTACCAGACATAAGAATAGTTGAATGTGTTTGTTCAATTATTGGACCAGTTATAATTGAAGGGTCTAAACATCTATAAGAAAGGGTAAGTGATTGTCCTCTTCGATTAAAGTTCTTTGAAAGAATCCTTGCAAAACCTTTATCCTCTCCTTCCCACCTTACAAGGAACTGTGCAATGCTTCCAATAAATGAACGTTTTTGTTTCTCGCGAATCTCGCCTGCAACAAATTCTAGGTTGCCAAGGATCTCGTGATAGTCGCCAATAGAATTTACCTTGTCAATAAATTCTTGTTTTTCGATCAAGCATTCGTTATTTTGAAGTTTCTCAGAAAGCTGACGAAGAATACTTAAAAGTTCAACAAGTATAGAAGCTGTTTCTTTATATTCGTTCTTCTGCGCTTCCTTTATTGCGTTACTCAAAGTTATAGAGTTAAGGTTCTGAGTAAGCATGTCTCTCACTCTTAAAGGAAGGTTATGCGCTTCATCAACAATGACAATAGAAGATTCAAGTGATTTATCAGTTTTCTTGAAAAAAGTATCGCGAATAGTAGGATTAAAAATGTAATTATAATCAGCCACGACAATGTTCGCTTTTGATGATAAAAGAGTAGTTATTTCGTAAGGGCAGACTTGTTGCTCTAAACAAAGATCTATCATTTCTTCAGTATGATGTGGACTAGTTACCTTCAAATCAGATAACAGTTTTTTTGATCTAACTGTTGGTTTGTTTTTATCTTTAGTGTTAGTATAAAAATCGCATTGACCTTCATCTCTTTGGTGTTTGCAGTACTCACTGAATTCAAATGATGTTAAAAGATCAGTACCAGGAACAATACACATCCATTTCTTACCAATGATATCTACACCTACAATATCTGCTTGATGTTTTTGTTTTATTTTTTTTAGAGTATCAATTGCAATAACGTGCTGAGTATGTCTTGAAGTAAGAAAAAAGATAGTTAAATCATTCTTTATAGCATGAGCGAGAGCAGGAGCTAAAGATGCAGCTGTTTTTCCAAGACCAGTAGGAGCGTGAGCGATAATATGTTTCTTATGTTCAATAACTTCTTGAATATCTTTAATAAGTTCTGACTGACTATCCCTAATTTTATCGTGCGGAAAAAGAATCATATAGAAAATGTGAAATGAGCGGGTTTATATGGTTTTGGATTAATCTAATAAATTAAGTTCTTTCATAATCTTATCATAACAAGAGGGACAAATACCGTGACTCGCAGTATAAAAACGTTCTAGTTGGTTAAATTCTTCGTTGCTAGCAACTTTCAACCAATCACTTCTAGATTCACCATTAAGAGCAATATGAGGTTGTACACTATTACAATCAGCATAAGAACATACAGAAAGGTACATATTTGGATCTTTTTTATTACCATTATTTTTACCGTCATTTGTAGTATTAGGAGTTATATATACAGAACCGCTAAGTAATTCTTGTAAAAAGTCTTGTGAAACTTTAACAGCTGGTGCCTCTGGAAAAAATTTGAAATCTACATAATCTTCTACAAAATTTTTTAAAATATGTTCGACCATGTCTGGTGATGCTTTTGTAGGTTTTTTATAAGGTGGCATCCAAAATTTAACAAATTCATTCATTCTTATTAGTCTCCATATTTTGTTTCATTATACTATCGAAAGATACTGTTGTGCCACAGGTTTTTCTACTGCAATTATAAAGCATTATCTGTTCAGTTCTAGTTTTTTGAGTGCCAATATATTTAAAATCTGAGCGCTGTTTGCACGCTGGACAATACATTTCGTTTAATGGTATATCTGACATAATTATTACCTTTGATAATCTGATACAACAGGAGGTCTTCTTGGAGGTTCAATCCTGTTTGCCTTTGCAGGTGTTGTTGTAAGAGTTGCATATAATATTGCTAGCGTTGCTAATCCTGATATTGCATATGAAGCCATACTTGGCTCTGAAGAAGACTTATCTCTAACAGAAGTCTTATAGTTCAAGTTTTGCATGTATAATTGTATAGGTTTCATTGGGAAAGTAAAATCTCCACGAGATTATTTAAATAATTATCGGACTATTTTAAAATAGAACATTAATCATAACTAATCTTGCCCCTAAACTGACGTTTAAGTTTAAGAGCCCTAATCATTTCTTTACATCTATTTCTAAGTGTAACTTCAGTTATTTGAGCCACATCAGATACTTGTTTCTGTGTTCTTTTCTCGCCATCCGATATAAGGGCTGACAGATAAAGTGCTGTAGCTGCAATTGACATAGGACATTTACCAGAGGTTAATTCCAGTCTCTGCATTTCTTCAATCCATTCAACTGTCTGAGTTTGAACTTTTGGGCTTAGGTTTAGTTCTGAAGCGAACTTAGCTAAAAAGTCAATAGCTGATAATGGTGTAATCTTGATACCTAGATTTCTCATAAGTTTTCTGTAAACTTTACCAATAGCTTTCTTTTCTAGACCTGTAACTGTTGAAAACTCTTTAAGGGTTTTCGGGTACGCGAATCTTTTACATGCAATGTATAAAGCTGCGATTACGGTTTTTTCACAAGATCTTGCTTTAGTAAATCCTTTAATAACAGCTGCTCTATAGATTACTGCAGCCTCTCTTTCAATAGTATTAGTAACTTTAAGGTTAGAAGCGATTATTTTTAGATGGCTTAAAGCTCTGTTAAGGTTTGCCTCAATTGAAGAGCTTGACCAGTTATTTTTTTGACGCATTCTCATAAATTTATACTTAGTTCTCCTTGACATAGTTCTCAAGTCTTTAGCATTACCAACATTTGTGATAAGGTTATTAGAAATTCTTGGATCGAATGGAGCGCCTGTTCTTGAAAACTTAGCAAAATCTTCATTATCTATAAAACGTTCTCTACCGAAATCAACTAAATGATCTTCTACGACTGTAGAACAACTTCTACAAATGATTTCTCCTTTTTCTTTATCTATGAAGAATTTTGATTCTCCGCAATCTGGACATTTCTTTGGATGCATTTTTCTACCACCTAAAGTAACTATGGGTCACTCATTTATAAATGTTTCGGTTTTGTAGTCACTTAATAGTGGTTACGTTAAGAGTTATATATTTCAATATTGTAAAAATGTCTTTTAAAATGAATAATAAACTTTATATACACCTGCCTATATCTCTGAAAATATAGTACTTAGTGTTTATATTACAGTTTAGGGGGATGAATAAATATGAAAAATAAACCAATTTTTAATGTTTTTTTCCGAGAAAAACCTGCAATGATGCTGGTGAATCTTAAGAATGCAAAAGGGTCAATATACGCGTCTAGTCTTGCAAAGTCAATTGATTGTACGTATTCACACGTTGTTAAGATACTTCAAGAGATGGAGAAATCTGCAATAATCACATTTGAAAAACAAGGTAGATTAAAGTTATTAACTCTTACTAAGAAAGGAGTTGATATGGCTGAACATATTGATTCTATAAGAGGATTAATTTAATCTTTTAATTTTTTTTCTAAATTTATTACTTCTATAGGTACTACATGCCTTTGCGCTGCGTTCTTGAGTCTATTATATTGCTCAGACTGTTGTTTAACATTCCTAGCATACTCTTCTTGGTATTCACAAGCTCGTAACATCTGTTCTTCGCCGCAAGTTACCAATGTATAAACGCCTTTATTATAAGGCGTTGCAAGGCCGTACCTGTCATAATGTTGGTTAACAATATCTGACCAGTGTTGAAGTAGCGGAATGGATTTTTTAAGATTAGGTAGAGCTCTAGTAAAGTCGAAAAGGTTTTGATGAGGATATATCTTGAAATTATGGTTAGCAGCGAAACGTTCCATCTCATAAAAAAATGCCCAATCATTCCAAGAATCTACATCTGCAAGAAGGTTAACATCGTCATGGTTAAGAGTGGATTTAACTGGGACGTCCATTACAATAGAAGCTAAATCCCGGAGACCTTCAGGGCTCAGCATCTTTTTCAGTACTTGTGTACCTTCAGAAGCAATAAATTTAGCAATATTATAGAGTCTTTGAATTTTGTTTCCATGGAAAAGATGTTTAGGGATTCGGTCATCATCTTCTTCGCCATTACCATAAACTAACATGATAGGGGTTGTCCAGTCAATACTGCCACCTTTCCTTAGACCTCCACCATATATTCTTAGAGCGTTCCAGTCCATCTGTGACAGGTTCATCATCCATATCTGTGGTTCTTTAAAATCTTTATCAGGCGTATGAAAATGAAACTTTCTATGAAAAAATTCAGATCCAGGATCGATTTGATGATTTGGAAAGATTGATTGTTTACAGTTCCAATGTAAAATAGCTCCGTGATTTCCGGCGTCAGGATCGTTAATGAATGGTGCAATGTTTGACCAGTACGGAATATCTCCAGGTACAAAAAGGATCATATCGTCAGGGTTTGGTTGTAGAGCTTTATACCCTTGCCAGAATGAATTTCCGAGAGAGAGTTTTTGGTCTCCTTCATGAGCAAACACGAATCGTCCAGGCTCAACATTAAAAAATTCAGTAAAACTGTCAAGAAGTAATTTTATATTGTTACCTCCTACAACTGCAACCTTTTCTAAAGGACTTTTTAGAGCGTTCATAAGAGAATATGCTGCAATAGGAATTCCTGAAAAAAGTGGAGATAAAAATTTTAAGAGTTCATATGGTTGGCCATTAATAGTGTCGTCAACGCATCTATATTTTACATGACTCCTACATTTCTGGGCAAGACGGGACTCTTTAGCGTACTTTCTTAGAACTTTTTTGTCAACCTTTTCCCTTGATCCTTCATAATTATAACTGAAACTTAATATTCCTTTCTTAATTATGGGGCGGTTAAGTGTCATGTGTATATTTTCTATATTAGAATTTTAAAAGGATTGTTATACTGTATTATATATAAGATAAAAATCTTTGTTTACATGCTGTGTAAATTTTGTAAGCTCCGCCTTCTTTTAAAAAAGTTAAAGTCGAAGGTACATATTCAACAGATTTATGTTTTCGTTTGTAAAGAGCAGTTTTAAGAGTGGATAGGAAAACAGGACCTGATGAAAAATCTAGATGTTTTTTGTGTACTAAAAAGCCCGCACCAAGATCGTAAAGATGGTGTGCATCTGAAGATGTTATAGTGTTCTGTCTTTGAAGACGTTTTACGGCCTCTCTAAGCGTAGTTCTGTAAAGTTCAGTTCGCTCTCCCAAACGTAGACGTTCTGAAATCTGGTTAATTAATGATCTGTATTTACGTTTAGTACCGTCATAAAATTGTTTTGCGCGTGCAGGTGCCCATTGTGCCCACATTGAAAGTGCTGCAGCAATATGAGATTCCTTTAACGGAAGCTTTTCTGCCTGTGAAGCTTTCAAAGCGTCAATAAATTCTACATGGCTAGCTATTCTAAGAGTTGATTTTGGTAATTGGTTTAATGCTTCATCTAGAGGTAAGTCATATTGTAAACCTTTATTTAATCCGTAAACTAGAATTTCTGCATTCTCAGGACCTTCTACTTTTAATTCGTAACCGTCAACAATATGTACACAGTTTCTATCCATCATGAATTGTTTAAAATCTTTTAAAGATTTTATCTTATAATGTAGCTTGAAAAATTCTGGAAGAGCAGAAACTAAATCGTCGGCATTTTCAAGAGTTAAAATATTAGATTTAAGGTATCTGTCCCTTACAGCAGAGTTTATATTAAGAAGTACATTATTAAAGTCAATATTCAAAGTTTTTTTATCAACTAACTGAACAAGAGGATGACCTTTCTCGATAACTATGTATCTTTCAAGAAGTTCTTCAGGAGGGTTAGTTGTTAAAAGGTTATAGATGCTGTTGTAATTAGGAGTGGTTGCATCTACATGGCAAACACAACCCATAACATCTAAACCTATATCCCTTGCTTTGTTAACTAGTTCAGTTAAAGTGACTTCAGAATCATGAGTGGTCTCGGAAGGATGAATGTGAAGATCAATGAATGCTAAATTTGGTTTCTTTGGCCTTATACGAGACCTAGTGTTACCAGTGAGCCAATCTTTCAATATTTCTGTTAAAGATTGTTTTTTTCCTTTATAATAAGGTCTTGTCCCGGCGACCTCAGAAATGTAGTTAGTGCGGCGTCGGTCGTCCATAATAGCAGAAATGGTTCCTGACACTGCTTTAGCTATCTGGTCAAATCTAATATTCATTATCTACCTCTTTTAATACTTAACTGCAATCAGGTATCGGCGTGTTTTCGCAGTAAGAGTTACAGTCGTACGGTAATATACAAACGTCTTCAGTGCATTTATTACCGTCGTTACAATCTATAGGTGCTCTGCATGCAATGTTACATTCTGAAACAGCCGCGCCTGTAATACTAGAATTCTGGAAACTGTTCATAGTGAATGCAAGTCCTACCATAACAACAACAAATATTAACATCGTAACGAGTGATTTTGTTTTGTAATGCATTTTAGAAAATTAATGAGAATGTAGTATATAAATGTTTTGAAAGTTATTTACTTAAATGTTTTTAAAATAATAAAAAAATAAAATTTATTCTCTGAGAGCGGTCAGTATTTCATTCACGCGATTCATCAATTCAGCATTTTGCTTAACTAAACTTCTATTTAATTCCAGCATCCGTTCATATCCTGCTTGAATCTTATCCGTCCCAGGATCAACTTCAACTACTGGTGGAGCAGTAGCGGGTTGCGCAACTGGTTTTTCGACAGGTACAGGATCAGGTTTAAATAAATCTTCAAGACATAACCTTTTTTGATGTTCTTTTGCCCACATTAAATCAGATTCCAATCTTTTATGAGTAAAAAGATTAGGTTTTACAACAAGATCAGGCAATGACTGATTATTTTCAAACTCAACCAGAGTATCAGTTACATAACCGTTATTAACAGGTTCTTGTCTCAAAAGCATAGCATCCAAAAAGTTGCCTTTTGCAGCTTTTGCAAATTCAGCTGGACTGTATACTCCTCTCCAGTCTTCAAAACCATGTTCGTTAAGTTCAGTGAAAGGTTTATCTCCAAGAGGGCGAGTGTCCTTATTAACATCTGAAGGCTTAGTCCAAGATTCAAGAGTTCCGTGAAGGTCTTGAATACCAAACAAAGCAGAATTTAACCCAGAGATTGACTCTCTGTAATCCGCTAACCTAGCTTTAATAACTTCAGATCTTTTAGTAAATTTACCAGTACCAACGAATTTATTTGTTAATGGTAAATATCTAGCTTTAGATTTTTGTTGTGTAGAAGGTTGTCCAAACTCTTTTAATAACACACTACGAAAATGAGGTGTTCTGTATCTAAGAATTGGACGACCTACAGGCGCATTTGCATCATATACGTTTTCAGGTTCCGTTATAGACGAACAAAACTGTTCCCATTTGGACTGTCTATAATTTATTTTTTTTTCAGCTTCCGAAACTTCCGGGGTTTTTGCAGTAGCATTCTGTCCAGAAGTTCCAGCAGGAGTTGAAACTGGTACAGATTTTACAACAGCACCTTGAGTTTCAGCACTCTCTGTAAGATACTTAGATTTAAAAAAACCAGCTTCAGCAGGGCTTAACTTGTAAGATTTTGTCACCCACTTATTTCCCCGAGTGTTATTATGCGCGAATTTAGCATATAATCCAGCATTAGGTTTTGCATCATTAACATAAACATTAAATCTGTTAAATTTACCGTCTAAATTTAACCCTAAATCTCGAGCAACTTCTTGAGTTTTTTTTTGAAGTGGTCCTGAACCGTCAGCAGGGTTAATACTTGCCTGATAAACTTTTGCGTTAGGTATACTTTGTATTGACGTAGCAGCATTAGCACTTGTAGCACCAAATAATAGTGCAGCACCTAGAGCGCCTACGATTAATCCTTTTTTTAAATATTGTTTCATTTTTTTATTTACCTCACAATAATAGTAGTAACTTCACAGTAACTATGTCTGCAAGAGAGATATCATATATTCCTAACTGATATCAATGATATCAATCTAAGTAACATTTATATACTTCCTTACTTTTCTTCATATTTATGAAACGTAAACTTATCAAACAAGGTGGCGGAGGATTCACGTTTTACTTGCCAAAGAAATGGGCAGATAAAAGAGGACTGAAAGCAGGTGATGAAATTTCGCTCAGAGAAGTAAAAGATAGTTTGATTATTAACGGCACCGATTTAAGGAAAAAGGAAATATCATCTAAAGATGTAAACATGACAACTGCTTACGAATTTCTTCTTGCAGCACACATAAATGGTTTTGATAAGATAACTATCAAGACTAAAGATCCTAAACTTAAAAAAGAAATAGAAAGAGTTGTTGATGGTTTTTTACTAGGTTTTGAAATAATATCTAAAGATGAAAAAGTAGTAATTGAAAATGTTGCAGAACCAACTGACAAGTTCGAGAATATAGTAAGAAGGTTATGGTTAATGATAAAAGAACTTGAAAGAAGGATTGGGTCTGAACAAATAAAAGACTTTGAGCAAGAGAAAGTAAAACTGGATAAATATGCAACTTTCTGTATGAGGACGATAATGCAAGGAAGTAAAGAGGATCATAATTTAGATATATATTGGGACGTAATAAATGCACTTTACAAACTACAGCACAGTTATGTTTACCTGTTAAGGTATAGTAATGAAGTTAAAGTATCTGAAATATTGAAAAAGCATCTTAACAAAGTACATAATAATTTCCAATCAATATACGAGATATTCTATAAAGGTTCAGTAATGGAGGCGCTTGAAATTTCAGAGTCGCTCTTTAAACAATTTAAAAACATAGATAAAGATATTGAAAAAAGTAAAGGAAAAGAGAGTGTTAAGCTGGCACATATGAAACACATAATCAGAAGTGCACACATTCTTGCAAGCGAAGTAGCTGACATGAAAATGGAAAGAAAGATTCAAGAGTTATAATATAGCTTCTTCCATGCATTTTTTAGTAAATATCTCTTTAGCAGTTTCAATGAATTCTTCCTCTTTCGCAGTTGGAATGATTGCACCTGCTGCAAACTTATGACCGCCTGCTTCACCGCCAACCCTTGATACTATCTCAGTTACAATTTCTCTAACATCAAGATCTTCTCTAGGTCTAATACCAGCAATTCTTAAAGAAATTTTAGTAGTATTATCGATTAACTGCGCAAGAGACATAATATAAGTATCTTTTTTAATATCAGGAGACTTGGAAAGAATTGAAGCAAGAGTTCCGCAGATAGTAGGAAGAATATGGTCCTCAGTATTGATAATAAGGTATCCGTCACCGTTAATTATATTTTCAGACGCCTTATTTCGATCATACCATTTAATCGCGTTAACGATTTCTCGTTTATAGTTAGATAAGTTTTGGAAAGCGCGTTTCTTAATATTTTCATCACCTAGGCACGTACCAATACCTAGCGAAGCTTTGTTAAGTCTGCCACAAGCATTTAGAAGAGTAGAGAATTCTTTCGCGTCACGAGTAGGAGATTCTTTTTCTTCATCAGTCAAAATGTATACAGGACCTAGCACATCTTCAGGTTTTGCTTCGTCCATACGCCTCATGATGATTCCTGAAACTAGTTTTTTAAGTTCTTCATCAGAAAGTTGGACCAACTTTTTCCAGCCTAACTCAGTTTTGGGTTTAATACCTATATCAGAAAGAAACTGGATTGCGCCAGATTCAGATCCTGATATGCCAGGTATAAAAGGGTCAGTTGAATATTCTAACACTTTATGAAGAGGTTTTGTCTGGCAACCAAAACAGCGTAAACCGTTTATCACCTTAATCTTACCGTTAGCGATAGCCTCTTGTAATATCTCGTCGTTAAGTTTACGGAAACCTTTAGATTCCTGGACATCTCCAATTGCGCCGATAATAGCAACATGAGCTAAGTCAGTCTTACCAGTGGCAGTTTTAGAGAATAAATATACAACTCCAGAGCCAGAGATTTCAACAGAACCGTCAACGCCTTGAAGGTGCGGGTTGATATGAATAAAGTTTTTGGGAAGATCAAATTGTCCCTCTGGCTCGTGATGGTCAAGGATTAATATGTTCCTATCAGAGAGTCTCTCCTTAAGATAAGAGAGCTGGCCAGAACCCAAGTCTGTGAAAATGTAGTTCTTATAATCTTCAAGTCTAAGCTCGTTAATTGTTTCGCGTTTTAGTTGCGTAACAATAGAAAGCGAATAGCGCATATTCATAGTGTTAAGAAATTTTATCATGACAGATGCAGCACAAAGACCGTCAGCGTCAAGGTGAGATATGAGACGAACAGGAAGTTTTTTGTCAAAAGTGTTAAAAAAATCGACAGCTTTTTGCATTGAATCTTTGAACGCTTGGTAATTGTTTTCAGAATCTTTTTCAGAAGTTTCAATGTTTTCCCTGTCAGTTACCGAGTCCATAACAAAATAACAAAATCAATCATATAAATACTTTTAGTGATTATTAGATGGTAGGAAAAAAGTAGATAATTAATGATTAAAAAAAGATAAAATTTATGTCGATAAAACAAATATTTTTAATGATTAAAAATGTTTTAATTTCATATTAAGAAATAAAAAATAAAAGAAATAAATAAAAAAACTTTATTCTATGTAAAGTCTTAACCTTTTAGGATTGTACTTCCAGTCAGCAGGTAACTTACCCGTCTTTTTATAGTACTTAGCAAGCCGGTTAATCTTTGAATCTGTAAGCTGCATACCGTGTTTAGCGGATTTATCCTGTTTATTCTCATCAAGATGTTTCCTTACAGCGATAGCTTTCTTCATCAGAGCCATAAGATCTTCAGGTATGTCTTTCAAAAGCTTTTTTTCATCTAAAACTCTTGAAATCTTTTTCTTCATTAAAGATTTTATGTCAGGTATACCATATGTATCACGTAATACCATACCAACCTGTGAAGGAGTATTGCCTTCTTTTGAAAGTTTCACAATAAGGAGCTCAACTTCTTTAGGTTTGTAACGTACCCAAGTAGGCACTTGTTTTTTAACAGGTTTTGTTGAACCGCTCTTACCACGATCCCTTGAATGCATTCTTGCTATATTAATCACCCAATGTGTTAATTTATTTAAGGTATCTTCAAAAAGGAGAATAAACGTTTTTATCTCCAGTATAGTCAAGCCGAGACCGGACTATCCATTGAATAGTTACAAGGTCTTAGAACTTGTTTATAAAGATATCGATTATATAGTAACTGACATTGAAGATGTAGGAGCTACCACTTTGTTTTGCCTGAAGTTTTTAAGCAAAGTGTGTTCTCGCACGTAGTCAATCACGTCCTGAGGTGTCTCGAAAAGATATTGGTAAGATTGAGAGTCTGTACCATTGCTTTCACAAGTTTCAGGTTCATGATCTCTGCAAATAGTTGGACGAGTAGGGTGTATATCGCAAAGCCCGTCATCTGTTAAAGATTTGCAAGGCGTTTTAAACTCAATTATCCAATCATCTTCATGGTCAATGTACACAGTAACATTATGATGCATGATGTACCAGATAATGTTTTCAAAATCTTTAGTTTCTTCAGGAGTATCAATCTGTAAAGAGACGTACTTACAACAGTTTGAACATTTTTTGCATGTCATTTTTAAGAGAAAGAGAATTTGAAAATAGTCATATTTAAAGTTTTCTTATAATGTCTTAACCATCTTGTTCTTGATTTCTTTGATTGCAGTCTTAAGCAAGTCGTTCTGGGCCTTGATGAATTCAGAATGTTTAATATGTATCTTTAAAAGGTGGATATGGTCATCAACATCGAACAGTGCAGGATTGTAAGTTTGTTTAGGATCAAGTTTAAGTTTTTTAGTATAATATGCCTCGGCCTTTTTCAAAGCACCGTGCTTGTAATAAAAATCTGCAATTGATTGAAACAAGATTTCTTTATGTTTAAGATGTTTACCCGATAATTTCTTAATCAAAGATTTTGCTCGTTTTGAATCTTTCTTTGAAAGATATTCAATCTCTTCCTTGATTACTTTAGGATCGTTATTCATCTTTTTTTCAAGAGTTTTAAGTCTTTTTTTAGCAGGAGCGAGCTTCCCCCCAAGTATAAGGTTATGGATACCGAAAAGGTATGAATTTTTTAGAAATAATTTTTCGTCGGAAGATTGTGCTTTCTGTCTCTGAAGAAGTAATCTACTTGCTTCGTCATACTTAAGAAGTGCTTGACGTTTTCGTTTATGTTTCACTAAATAACGACCCCACTCGTAAAGGTTCCTGCTTTCGCAAAATCTAATAGCGAGATGAATATCGTAAAGTGTAGTGTTAGGGTTTTTGACTGAAGTTAAAGTGTTGAGGGCAGATTTAAAAACGCGGTCCGCCTCCTCATAGTTTCGCCTGTTAAGATTTTTAATACCATCAAAAAGCATAGCGATATAGATTATGTAATGTATAAGAGTTCCAAAATCTGAGCTGGCGTGCCTGATAAGTTCAGATTCGAGATCTATCTTGTAAATCTCTTTTGAAAGTAAACGTTCTTTTATTTTCTCGTAGAAAGACATTTTAGGTTCCCTATAAAAGTCGAACTTAGGCTCAATATATACGGCGTCTTTTGAATCGTACTTTGCAGTGCCCCATATAAGAATGTTAGCTTTTAATCGTTTAACAAGAGTTTTTGCATTATTCTCGTTTACTTTTATTCTTCTAGGAAGATTTACAATGCTAATATATTTTTCAAAATTAAGGCGGTTTTTATGGTTATGTAGAGCGTTCATAAAATATTTAAGAAGTTCATCTTCGAGAATCATCTTTTCCTCGCCACCTATATGTTTATGGATATCTAAAGAAAGGATATGAAAGTTTGCCAAAGCAATCGAAATCCTGTTCTTTGGAAACTTAATATGCCTATGAAATAACCAAAATATTATTGTTAAGGTTGCCACGGAACCAAAAGTTAGCATATGGTATTGAGCGTAATTTATGAAAACTTCGTTAAATAAATAGCCAAGAATTACTAGTTCAGATATTAAGAATACAATTAGACCAAGGAAAGTATCACTTTCATTCCTAACAAAATCCTTTAACTGGTCTATCACCTCTGAGATATCCACGAGTTTATTTATATATAAATAGTTTATAAATGTTATTATTATAAGGAGTTAAATTTGTGTTAGTTGTGGATTTGTTTCACTCGTATCTTAAAGCAGAGTCGCTTTGTTCCTAGCTTCAAGATTCTCGTTTCACTCGTATCTTAAAGCAGAGTCGCTTTGTTCCTAGCTTCAAGATTCTCGTTTCACTCGTATCTTAAAGCATCTACAGGTTTTAATCTTGAAGCGCGGTACGCAGGGATTGCTCCAGCAATCATCCCAATCACTATCGAAAAAACAAATGCGAAAATTAAAAGTTCAGGAGTTAGAGCTGTTGAACCGAACATTCTGGAGATTCCTCCACCAGTACCGCCCCCAATCAACAGACCTATGTAACCAGATGCTACAGAGCCTAGAATAACTCCGCCGAGACCGCCAACAAACCCAATCATTCCAGAATTGAACAAGAATATTAACATGATATCCACATTCTTTGCACCTATAGCTTTCATAATGCCTATCTCTTTAGTTTTTTCAAGAACAGCAGTAAACATAGTGTTAGATATACCAACAGCGCCAACAACTAAAGAAATGGCAGCAATTGCGCCTAAAAAGATCGCCATCATGTTTAGAGTTTCAGTTATAGTAGTTTGAAGTTCTAAGGAAGATGAAACTGAAAAGTCGCGTTCATCTTCTCTAAGTATCCCTCTAGAGAGCATAAGTTTTTTCTCAATTATTGCAGAAGTATCATTAACTGTATCCGCATCTTCAACTTGCACAGTTATAGAATCAAAATCGTCATCCCCTACATCGTCTAAGACAGATCTTGCAGCAGTCATAGGAATGATAACTGCCCGATCATTTTCGCCTTCTGCAAATATTCCGACAACTTTGAAGATTCTTCCTTCAATAGTAATTTGACGATTTATTTGTACCTCTTTATCGAAGTAAGATGTTGCTTGGGTATAGCCAAGAATAACTGCAAACTGGTCAGAGGTTGTCAAATAACGACCAGATTTAAGTTTGTCAGTTGTTATATCTTTCCAGACTTCGGTATCGACTCCGGTTACAGTAAGTTCGCCGGTTTCGCCAAGATATGCGACTTCGCTACTTTCAGAAATCTGGCCCATAACAAATTTCACATTAGGAATAGTTTTTAGTGCAAGAACATCTTTATCACTAAGATCTTCCTGATCGGCCGCATTAGCACTAGAACTGCCGCTCCCACCACCCATACGAAAACTAGATGCTCGTGAAAAACCAGGTGTAACAGTTATAATATCCGCACCTAAATCTCCGAACCGTTCAGCCAAAGATTGTTGAGCTCCCTGGCTTATAGAAACAATAGAAACAACAGAAGCTATACCTATAACTATACCAAGAATAGTTAACCAGCTCCGTAGTTTACTATGTACTAAAATGTTCCATGCAAGTTCAAAAGATTTACTTAACCTCATTTTTTGTTTTTAGAAGCCCTATGTTTCTCTTGTTCCTTTTCTTCTTTTCTTTGAGAATATACTTTGAAAAGTTTGTTAAAGATTAAAAGTATGACCACTACAACGCCCCAGAACCAAATTTCTTGGTAAATAGGTATATCGGATTGTGTCATACTGCTCTTTCGTTGAGTTACAAATTCTTCTTTTGATAGTCCTTCAGGAATTATTGTACCATCAGAAAGTGTAACGATTGATTTGTAGTTTAAAGTTTTAAGAAATGTTCTTCTCTCGCCTAAAGTATCAGTATAATCTATTTGGATATCTAAAGGAAGTTCGCCAGATTCTTTTGTAGTACGTTTAGTTTGGATATTGAAAGCAACTAAAGTATAATCGCCATCTTCAAGGTTACCAACCATTTGGCCATCCGTGCCAACTATTTCAAAATATTCTTGCTCAGGAACTCGCACTATAACAGAATACGCTTCGTTTTTGCCAGTGTTTGCAAGTGCAATCACAATCTCTGCACCGTTAATTTCCTGGATTACAAAATCAAAATCAGTCTGAGCATCTTCTACTTCAATATTAAAAGTTTTAATGGCCCAAGCGTCATTAGAAGTTACAGTATCATCTCTAAATTTAAACTCAATCTCATTAGTACCTTCAACTGCATCTTTGTCAACTCTAACCTTATACTCAAGAACAATAGGTTCAGAATCAATCTGGCCGTATTTTCTAACAGATTCTTCGTTTAAATCGAGTGAAAAAGGATATTTAGCAATAAGTTCGAATATTGCATTTTCAGTCATAACATTCCCGGTGTTCTCTATCTTGACCCACATAGTGAAATATTCGCCAGGGTTAACGGGATAAGGTTCGTATTTTATTTGTTGTACTTGAAGATGTGAAAAATCGTATTTCCCGCCCCAAGTTTCGTACACTGTGTAATTAGTTTCAGTACTTTCTGCCAAGACTAAACTTGAAAAGATAATCATAGCAAATATTGTTAAAAATAGTATTGATTTTTTCATTTCGTATCACCCGTGTTTAGTATCTTTAATTATAATTCCGTCTTTCAAATAGACAACTCGTTTTGCGTATTTTATTAAATGAGTATCGTGAGTGATAAGGATTACAGTTTTTCCCTTATCGCGATTAAGTTTACCCAGAAAGTCCATGACAAAAGTGCCTGTTTTACTGTCAAGGTTCCCAGTTGGTTCGTCTGCCAAGATAATTTCAGGATCGTTAGCAAGAGCTCTTGCAATTGCAACACGTTGCTGTTGGCCGCCTGAAAGTTCACCAGGTTTATGATGTATCCTGTCTCCAAGTCCGAGTACTTCCAAAAGTTCGCGAGCTTTACTTTTTGCCAAAGCAGGAGATGATTCTATAAATTCCATAGGCAGCATTACATTTTGTAAAGCGCTTAAAGTAGGTATAAGATTAAACTGTTGAAAAATGAAACCAATAGTTTTACCTCTTAACACTGCAAGAGACGATTCGCGCATCTTTGAAACATCTTTATCTTTAAGGTAAACAAAACCTTCACTGGGTACATCTAGTGCTCCAACAATGTTCATCATAGTAGATTTACCTGAACCGCTAGGGCCCGTAATAGCTAAAAAGTCGCCTTCGTTAACCTCTAGATTAATCTTTTTCAGTACAGTAATCTTACCAGCTTTGCCCATGCTATAAGATTTCCAGACATTGTCTAATTGTAAAAGAGTTTCGGATGTCATAGTCATAAGTATTAAATTAGAGAGATTAATGTATTTTTACTTTATAAATTAAGTGGATTTAAAATCCATTTTTATAAATAGTAATTATTTATTTCACTTTAACAAAAAAATAAAAAAAATTATACTCTTCCTTTTCTTTGTCCAAGGTTGTCGCAGTTACCATCATTGTTTGCATCAATAAAATTGTTTTGTTGCATTCTTTGACCCTGACCTGCGCCCTGTCCCTTAGCCGAACCAGTTCCTTTACCGTAACCTGAACCGTCTTTAGGACCCATACCGTTGTTTAAACCAAGCTCTGCTCTTAACATTGCAGCTGTTTCGTGGTCTCCAGCCATTCCTGCTTCGTGAGCTTTAACAAAGGTTTCAAAGTTTTCTTCTGTCACAAGTTCTAGAACTCTAGGAGTTCTCCCACTAGCAGTCATTGACTCGTACCAAGTATTGTAGTCTAAATCTGCAAATGCTTGTTCCATTATTGCATGTCTTTCTTCAGTATAGTCAGGACCTTTTACAGAGTAATCTCCCCTGTAAGCGCTAACAATGCTTGTTGAAAATATTACTCCAACAATCATAAGTGCTAACAAACCGAATATTGTAGTTTTCCCTGAAACTTTTAGTTTCTGGGACACAAAAAATTTTTTATTTTTTCGTGTTTTCATTTTTGTGTTCCTCCCTGTTAAGTTTTTAATTTTTATAATCAGTGTTGTTCACTGATACACATATAATGGCCGGAATAGTTTATAAGTAAGAAGAAAGAAAAATGTATACTTTAAGTCCACATTTTTTATATACATTTAAATATAATTATTAATATTAAAATAGAATAATGTTTTAGGTGAAAAAAATATGCCAATCAACCCTTTAAATTTTGCAAGCGAACTTATCTATACTACCATAGTTGTAATCTTATGTTGGTTTGTATATTATAAAACTAAAGAAATATATGCCCTTTCAAAGTATCAAGGGATTAAATATTTTCGTACGTCGTTCTTATTATTTGGTTTAGCGTACTTAACAAGGTTTGTATTTCATATTTTCAAAATTAGTATAGGAAATATAAGTTTCCAGTTTAATCGAGAGATATTTTTTCCGTCAATGTTGGTTGTTACAGCGTACCTAAGTACAATGGCAATCTTTTATCTCGCATATAGCACGGTATGGAAACGGATAAAGTATAAACATTTCTTAATATTTGCAAATTTGATTGCAATCATCGTAGCAGTAGTATCGTGGACAAGCAAGTCGCCGTTCATAATAATGTTAGTTCAATTACCGTTACTGATATTTACGTTAGTAGCAATATTGTTGAAACATCGAAAAAAGAAGAAGTCTAATGCTAGAACATTATATTTTTTAATCACATTATTCTGGCTAGTTAATCTTTACCTTCTAGGACCGAAATGGAGGATAGTGTTCGAGATGCGAATAATATTGCAAGTGTTATCGCTAGTAGTATTTAGCATGTTAATATATAAAGTTACAAAGTGGATAAAATGAGTCGAAAAAGAGAGAGGTTAGAGGTAATGCATGATGTGTTAAAGATTATTAGAGAGCATCATAATTCGATAAAGCCAACACCTTTGCTTAGATATTCTAACCTGTCATCATCAAGTTTTACCGAATATTTTAAAGAGTTAAAAGCGAAAGAACTTATCAAAGAAATGGTAGATAAAAAAGGAAAAAAGTTTATCACGCTTACTGATAAAGGGTTTAAGTTCTTGGAAAAGTATAGAGTTATTCTCGGGTTCATTGATGAGTTCGATCTTTGAGATTTAGAAGTTATGTATAAAGTATCTCGCTCAAGGTTATCAAATAAAAATTCTAACAAATTACAATCAACCACTTCCACTTGTATTAATCAATAGGTAACGCTTTCGCTGGCCAAAATATTAGGGGCACTTTCTATTATCCAAGCTTATGAATAAATATAAATAATAGAAGTTCTTGTTAAATAAAATGCAAAAAATAGAGATTGAGCTGAAGTTTGAACTTGATAATAAAAATGAGTTAATCAGTAAACTGAATAAAATGGCAGAGTTTGTTACTGAAACTGATGAAAGAGATACGTATTACGTGCCTGCACATAAGAATTTCTTAAGCGTATATCCTGTTAGAGAATGGTTGAGGATTCGCAAGACTGGTGATAAAGTTCAACTGAACTATAAAGATTGGCACCATACAAAAACGTGTAAAGCCATATCGTGCGACGAACTTGAGAGCGATGTCTCAGACGGCGAGGCTGTGAAAAGTATTTTGGAAAGGTTAGATTTTAAAGAAATTGTAGTTGTTGATAAATTCAGAAAGTATTGGAAGTTTAAAGATTTGATTATACAAATAGATACTGTTAAAGAGTTAGGAGATTTTCTCGAAGTCGAAGCAGATAAAGAGTTTAGTTCTATAGACGAGGCAAAAAAGTATATCTTACAAGTAGTAGAAGAGTTAGGCGTGGATACATCTAAGGAAGTAAGAAAAGGGTATCCGTTTATGTTCTTAGTTAGAGATGGGATTGTTAAGGAAGAGTAAAAATGTACGTGTGAAAAGTTATAGAAATCTTTAGATATTTAAAAAATAAGAATTAAATATATGAAAAATATAATGGACCTAGATAACAATGTACGTGGCCAGATTTGTGAGGAGTTAGCAAAACATTATATTTGTTTAGCGATAAGGTGTAAATATGTTGATTCTAAAGTTATTGATAATTGGAAAATAAATCAAGAACAGAAAGCATTTATCAAAAAATATTGGAAGTATATAGACATAATTAGATTTAACAATCACAAACAAATTGTTGACATCTACGAAATAAAGAGTAGGAAATTTCAGCATATATCTTGGAAAACACATTCTATTTCTGAATTCATGTTAAAATTGTATAAAGAAGCAATTCGATTAGGAATGAAAATTAAAGTTTTTAATATTGAATTACATGAAAATTGGAACTTTGATTTTACTGTTAAAGAATTCTCGGAATCAGACTTTGCAGTCAGTGTAAAAAGGGGACAGCGGTTCAGTAGACGATAGCGCGAGGGCTAGAAAGGTATAATTTATTCTGATAAAATAATAAAAGAAAATAAAAATAGCCCCGCGCGGACTTTCGATGAATCACACTTGAAAGAGTGCACGAGGCACGTAGTGGATCAAATTGAGCTCATTTCGAACCGCGGTCCCCGGATATCTTTAGGTACAACCTAAAAAGGGATGTAGTCTTCCAAAGTCCGAGATGATTGGCCACTACATTCCGCGAAGCTTTTGCTTCTCTACGGGGCTATAAATGGCCATCTGGACTAATTTAGTAAATTAAATAGCCTATTTATAAATTTAATGCCTTTTTACGTTGTTCAAGAGTAGATTTAGGGATACAAAATCCCTTTTGCTTCCAGTACAAGTATTTAGTTTTATGTACAGGATTATTCATATTAACTAATTGCATCCATTTATCTAAGTTTTTAGAACCTGAAATATGATAATAATGAAGTCCCCTTTTATCTATCCAACTAGAAAAATTGAAACCTAATGAGATAATCAAATCTTTAAGTTTAATCGAAAGAGGGCTATGCTTGAAACAAAATTGAATTCGGGGATAATGGTTAACTAACTTAGATTGTTTTTGAAACTTTAAAGAACCATCCGTATCGAATAAACCTCTTAAAAAATGAGGTATAAGACAATCATTTTTTAAAATTAAATTAGGTACTCCAACTCCGAGTTTGTTTCCTTGTTTTAATCCCAACTTCAATAAAAATTTTACAGCAATTTTATTATTTAATTCGATATAAATAGCATTTCTATCATTTCGAAATTTTATTTTCAAAGATTTATTAAATATTTTAGAAAAAAGAGGAAGCACTCGGTTTTCATAATATGAATAATCCTCTAAACTACCAACAATAGTTATTCTATACTCAGATTTATGTAAATTTCCATCACCCAGTATAATTCCAAGAAGTTCAGCAAGTTTATAATTATTTGAGGAATTATTCATTTTAAAATTCACCCTATCTTGATTTAAATTTATAATTCAAGCATTTATAAACTATTACCGGATTTGTCCAGTGTCCAGTGGATCAATATAATAATAAGAGAAAAAATCATAAAAATTATTCTTCAACTTTAACTTCTTCTCTAAACCTTAAAAATCTCAAGAACTTCTTCCTCGATAAAATGTAATTTACCAGGGATGATTAAAGAATGAAGAGGTTCACCAAAATCTTCTCCAATAAGTTTAGAGATTCGTCCGAATTTTATAATAGGATTTTCAGAACCTATCCTTGCACAACCTATAACCAAAGTATCTTCAGTTATAATTTTGTCCTGGCGGTTATATTCTATGTTAAGGAGATTACGTAATGCTTCGTTAATAGTCATGAAACGATTTTCATGAGTCTTTATATCGAGAAGGCATAAAGTGTGAAGATCGTGTTTCATATTTTTCTTTATAACATCGTAAGGAGTTTGAGGTTCGTAACCAGGCTCTGTAAAAACTACTGAAGTTGTCTTACCAAACTTATAAAGTTCAAGACCTGTTACAGAAATAGCGTTCATAATGGAAGCGTTGTGAATAAATTTAGTAGAAATACCAAGTTTATGGGCTCTTAACCTTAAATCAGTATGAGTCGTAGCTCCAAATATGTCACCTATAACTAAAAAAGCAGTTTTCTTTTCTTTTGCATCTTTAAGAATAGTATCTTCAGGACGATTTTCTACTAAGTCACGGTCTGCAAGGATTACTTTTTTGCCATACAATTCTTCTAAAGCTTTAACATCGCAGTTAAGTTTAGATGTGTAACTCTCTAAGTAAATTGCATCACAATTTTTTAAAATTTCCTGACCTTTCAGGGTTATGTCTTTCTCGTCGTTGAGACCTATTCCGATGAAGTATAATGTCATAATGTTTATTTTTAGAAGGGCGTTTATATAATTAATTGAACAATATATGAAAATAACAAGTTTAGTACTGAATGATAACTAAAAAAGTACAGATTAAAAAGAAAGGTTTGTCGTCTATAAAATAAGATTTGAAGAGCAAAAACACTAATCGAAAGATTTAAATAGTAGTTTTGATATAAATAAGAATTAAATTAAAGGATTTTTTGGCGAAAATCCAGAGATGTTTTTTATTGGCGATTTGTGTTACGAATTTTGGCGAATTCTAAGTAGAGTATAATTCAAGATATATTTAAAGATTACTATACTCGAAGATATAGTTTCAAAACTATAAGTTGAGGGACTTAATTTAAACAAAAAACTACCGAGAGGGGGGATTAAAAAAATGGATTTTATCGTGGAAAACGCAATGAAAAATCAGCCTACAATGGATATGCAGGTTGGACAAGCAAATATTAAAGTTATTGGTGTCGGTGGCGCAGGTAACAATATGGTTGGATGGTTATATAGAAAAGGGATTTCAGGTGCTGAAATTATCGCATGTAACACAGACCAGCAGCACTTAAACATAACAGATGCTGACAGAAAATTTTTGATAGGAACAGACACTACAAGAGGTCTAGGTTGTGGTGGATTTCCTGAGAAAGGAGCAGAGTCAGCTCAAGAGAGTTTAGCAGAAGTTAAAGATACATTAAAAGGATCAGACATGGTATTCATCTGCGCAGGAATGGGTGGAGGAACAGGAACAGGAGCTGCACCAGTTGTTGCTCAAGTTGCTAAAGATACTGGAGCGATTGTAATCGGAACAGTAACAATGCCATTCAAGATTGAGAGAGCTAGAGTTGACAAAGCTGAATTTGGTTTACAACAATTAAGACAAGTTTCTGATACAGTAATTGTAATAGACAACAATAGACTTGTACAAATTGCAGGTAACTTACCAATCCAACAAGCATTTGCAGTGGCTAATGAACTGATTTCAACAATGATTAAAGGAATTGTAGAGATTATCGCAGTACCTTCACTTGTTAATCTGGACTATGCTGACGTAAAAGCTATTATGTCAAGAGGCGGAGTTTCAAGTATCGGTGTAGGAAGCTCAGACACAAACAGCAGAGTTGAAGAAGCTGTAAGAGGTGCTTTAACTAACCCTCTTCTAGATATCAACTACGAAGGGTCAACAGGCGCACTTATCCATATAAGCGGTGGACCTGACATGACACTTGACGAAGTTGCTAGAGCAGGTGAACTAGTTACAGAGAGCCTTGATGATGATGCAAATGTTATATGGGGAGCTAGAGTTGATGAAAACCTAAAAGGAAAGCTAACCGTAATGACTATCATCACAGGTGTAAAGTCTCCATGGATACTGGGGAAGATTGACCAGAAAAGAGCTACACAGGAAGCTGAAGCTCTGAGCCAGGAACTAGGCATCGAGATAGTAAGGTAAAAGTTCATAAAAGTTCTTTGCCCTTACTTCTACAACCACCCCCAATGGAAGGCAGGGAACTTTCATGCTCCAGCCTAGCTGGAGTTTTTTTCTTTTTTTTATTATTTAATTTAGAATTCTATATTGTTTCTAGATAATAATTTTATTTATGTAATTCTAAAACATATCTCTGCAAATTATTACTTAAAAATAGCAATTATTTCTTTTTCTTAATCTCTTTAACCTTCTCAACAACCTTTTCACTTAGCTTTTTAGCACCTTTCTTGACTGCTTTTAAGGTGTTTTTTACTGTTTTCTCGACCCTTACAGATGACCAACCAGTGAATTCAGAAAGATCTTCATATTTATTATCGTACCTGTCAATACCTAAAACATCCTGTAACCTGTACTTAGGAAGTTTAGAAGGGGTCTCGTCAGGGTAACCTATAGGTATGATGACTTGGGGCCTTATACTTCCAGGTATACCGAGAGTTGACTTTACTGCGTCTTCATCAAAAGCGCCAACCCAGCAAGTAGCAAGACCAACATCGCAAGCAGCTAACATTATAACCATTGCAGCAGCTGCAGAATTTTGGATTGAATAAAGACGTTCACCTCTTATACCATAGAACTTTTTTGCTTTATCAGGTTCTGAACATACAACTATAATTGCGGGCGCAGTGGACATCCATGCCTGGCTTGCACAAGCACCGCAAAGTTTCTTGATTTTACCTTTATCAAAAACAACTATAAATTTATTATTTTGTAAATTACCAGAAGTCGGAGTGTAACGAGCTGCATCAATTATCTTAGTCACGACATCCCAATCTAAAGGTATATCCATGAATTTTCTAACAGAACGTCTCTTTTTAATGCAGTCAGTAGTTTCCATATTAAAATATAAAAAGAAAAATGGTATTTAAATGTTTTTATTCATTAAGCTTAGCAAAGCCCGTATCTTTCTTATATGTAGAAAACATCTTTGCAGGACCTATCAATCCAGTGACTGCGAAAGCAACTGCATAATTGATAATAGCTTCAACAGGGTTATTGTAACCGAAAGTATCAAACTCGCCAGGTCTTTCAAAAAACATTTTATCGTAATTAAAACAATGGTCAGCAACAGTTCCCCAGATATTTAACAAAGATGCGTGATCACCAGAAGGTTTTGTATCGCCATTTATCAAAGCTTCAATAATGAGCTGTTTTGCTTCTTCAGGTTTATCAAAGTGAAGGTCTTGACCAGTGTAAACATTTGTGAATGCACGAGCAACACTCCCATTGTGAGAGTCCGAACCTGCAATCATGTTTTTCTTATTTTTTACTGCATAATCTTCAACTAATTTATTCTGGCGTTCAATACAGTTACCGTTCCTTACTTCAAGTATAGGTGCAGCATCGACAACCTGTTTAAGTTGTGCTAATGATAGACCAGAGTCTTGGTACCAGTGCGTAAGAGCTGGATGGTTCAAAGCAGCAGCCAGTTTATTCTGTTCTGCGTACTTGAAAACTTCGAAAACATTATTTCTTAATTGCATAAGCTTTGCGTAATGTGCCTGGAACTGTTCAGGGTTTGCTCCAAGAACACCTACATGAAATTCAACATTTTGAACACCAGGAAAATGTACACTTAGTTCAACACCTGGAAGAACTCTAGGATTTTTTGCAGCTTCAATTGAATATTTATCGTGATTTGTTAAAGCAATAAAATCTATACCTGACTTATCAGCAGATCTAAGTAGCTCAGGAACGTCATGGTTAAGATTGTAACCGAAACCTGTTTTACCTTCTGCAATCTCAACTTGTTTTTGTTTTTCACCTTCAATTCTATCTGCAAGAATTTTAAGAAATTCGCCTTCAAAACGTCCAACATTGTTAACGAGAGCTTCAAGAGGTTTTATTCTTTGTTTACCATTATCGCTTGGAAAAATTTTCTTTAACCTTTGCATAGCTTCATCAGGAGAAATTGATGAAGACTCACGAATAAGAGAACGCATCGCATTTTCATATCTTCCAGAGAAGAACGAAGCAACTTTTTTGTATATATCTGTTAACATCCCCAGGTCTCTGCCTGGTTTCATTAAGTATTCAGTACTAAATTTTTCAGAACCGCCTTTTTTTGGTTCACCATGAATGTGTGGATCTAGAGTTATTAGAGTCATTTTATTATAACTTAGTCGTACTAGTATTTAAATGTTTCGTTTTTGTAGTCACTTAATAGTAACTACAATTAAACAACTTCAGAAAGCAAGTATAATAAGTAATAATATGTACAAACAACTTATAAGTCATATAAATATCTATAGTTTAGACAATAAAGTTATTTAAACTATCTCCATTTTTGTATTTATATGAAGAATTTAGGATGGAACATTGACGCTTTTCTTTATGATATATTCTTGGGAAGGGTTGATAAAAAACTGTACAAGGATGTTCTTTTAGTTCTTGGTAAAGTTAAGAAAGGTGTTAAGATTGATGAGTTCGGGTGCGGTACTGGAGAGTTGACCAGAAGATTACCAAAAAGTGCCAAGATAAGAGCTGTTGATTATTCTCCTAATGCTTTGAAAAAAGTTGAACAAAAGACTCAGAAAAATGTTAAAGTATTCTGTTTAGATTTCTATAAAAAACAACCAAAAGGTAGGCCAGATATACTTATAGCGTGTAGAAGTCTGTACCATAAAGATGTTGAGAAAAGTATGAAGATGCTTTCAAAACATATTGGGAAAGGAACCGTCATAATCGCGCATCCGCAACCGAGCTGGTGGAAATATGTTTTTCCTAAAACTAAAGGGTTCAGGTTACCGAGCTTTATCCAGTTAGTAAAATCGTATGGCAGGTTTGCGAACATGACAGGCCAAGCACCATACGCGTTATTCTCAAGTAAGAAATGGTTGAAAGTAGCTAAAAAGTATTTTAAGAATGTCAAACTTTATAGAGCTGCACACGACACACATTATATTCTTAAACTTAGCAAGTAAATTTTATATATTATGTAAGGATTGTTTTTTTCATGGTTGTAAGAGATTATAAAGATGAAGATTTTGAAGCAGTAAAACATTTTCTTGAAAAAATCGTTGCCGAAAGTGATTCTGTAAAAATTAGGAATGAATTTGATAAAATTAAAACTTGCAGAGATTCTATGATACTTGTAAACTTTGAAGGGGGCACAATAACAGGGCTTGTGACAGGGCATGAATTACAATCTTATCTTAAAGAGCTCGGTTCATCAAAAATTGTTCGAATAGGCGATTATTATCTTAGATAGGTACTAGCTTACAGCGGTATGGCTTATACATTAGTAGATGAACTTATTAAAAGGTCAAGACACGATTATAACTATACAAAAATATTCGCTACAAGTAATGTGAGAAACTGTGAACTGTTAGAAGAGTTAGGGTTTGAGATGATTGGTGAAAGAAAGCCTGTTAACATGGTCATGGATTTAGGAGAGTTAGCATATTGTTCAGAGATAATCTAGTAGAAAATCTCTCGTTCGCCTGCTCGAATAGTACATGAATTGACAATAAATAATCTCGCACCAATACCGTCTGACAAATAGTGTCTTGGGTCACTGGCCAAATATAGGCGAGATTTTATACTAAACCCTCAGAACGATAAGTATTAAATATAATCAATGAATTTTCTAGTAACATGAAATATATTAAACTGGTTGAACTGTTCCAAGAACTTGAAAGTACTTCTAAAAGGTTGCAAAAGACTGATTATATCTCAAAATTTATCAAAGATGTTGATGAGCTTGAAGAGGTCGTTCTTTTATTACAGGGTAGAGTTTTTCCGTTATGGGACAGAAGAAAGATAGGGGTAGCTGCAAGGATGATATTGAAAGCTATCAATATCGCAACAGGGTTTGATTTTTCTAAAGTTGAAGATGAATGGAAACGTACGGGAGATCTTGGAAAGACTGCACAGAATCTGGTTGCAAATAAGAAGCAAGCCACTTTATTTTCTACAGATTTAACAGTGAAAAAGGTGTTTTCTAATCTTAAAAAACTTGCAGGGATTGAAGGCTTAGGCACAGTAGATGTCAAAGTAAAGTTAATATCTGAACTTCTTACATCTGCTAAACCGCTTGAAGCAAGGTATATAGTAAGGACGTTAGTCGAAGAGTTAAGGGTTGGAGCGGGCGAAGGAGTGTTACGCGATTCAATCATTTGGGCGTACCTTGTAGGGTTTATTGAATATGATAAAAAGAAAAATTCTATAGTGCTAGACGAAGGTCAGAGAGAGCAATATAATGAGTACCTTACAATAACGCAGGAAGCTTTTGATATTACAAATGATTTTGCGACTGTGGCAGCTATAGCGAAAAAGGATAGAGTTGATGGACTTAAAAGAGTGTCCCTGGCTCCAGGTAGACCTATAAAAGTTATGCTGGGTCCGAAAGTAAAAAGTTTCAAGGAAGCTTTCAAAAGATTTGACAAGCTCGAGATTGAAGAAAAACTTGACGGGTTCAGGATGCAGATACATAAATATGAAGGTAAAGTTAAAATATTTACGCGGCGTATGGAAGAAGTTACATCACAATTCCCTGAAGTTATTAAAGCTGTAAACGAAAATGTGACAGGAGATACGTTCATCATCGATGGAGAGGCGATAGGTTTTGATAAAGTTACAGGAAAATATACGCCGTTCCAAAAAATTTCGCAGAGAATAAAACGAAAACATGATATATACCAGATAGCTAAAGAGCTTCCTGTTGAGTTGGTAGTGTTCGATGTACTTTATTATGGTAACGTATCAATGTTAAAAATGCCGTTTATTGAAAGGAGAGAGTTCTTGAAAAATATTGTTAAAGAGCAAGATAAAAAATTGAAAATTGTTAAGAACTTGGTTACTGATAAAGAAGAAGAAGCTTTAATGTTTTATAATAAATGTTTAATCAATGGTTTAGAAGGAGTAATGATTAAAGGTTTGGATACAATATATCGACCAGGGAAAAGAGTAGATGGTTGGATGAAACTGAAACCGACAATGCAAGAGCTTGACCTCGTGATAGTGGCTGCTGAGTTTGGGCATGGAAAACGTTCAGAATGGTTCTCATCTTTCACCTTAGCATGTAAAGATGATGATACTGGTTCGTTTATGGAAATTGGTAAAGTCGGGACGGGGTTTAAAGAGAAAGCGTCAGAAGGTTTAACATTCGAAGAGTTAACCAATTTATTAAAACCTCTTATTGTTTCAGAAAGTTCAACAGGGGTAAAAGTGAAACCTTCAATAGTAGTAGAAGTTTTATATGAAGAGATTCAGAAAAGTCCGAGCTACGGATCAGGTTATGCGTTACGGTTCCCTAGAGTAAGCAGGTTAAGAGAGGATAGAGGGGCTGATGATTGTTCAACTCTAGAATTTGTTCAAGGACTTTTTAGTGAGCAAAGTAA
>JAYENX010000024.1:0-41495 GCA_034722435.1 Nanobdellota archaeon
GCATTCTCATGCAGAGTTTGCAGGTTGGTTACAGCAACAACATGCTGAAGAAGCTAGATCTAGATTATAAAGATATAAATATTAAAAAAATAAAAAAAAAGAAAAGGTTTAAACCTTTTCAACTTTCTTAAAGACAGCTTCTCCATCTTCTACTTCAATAGTAGCTTCAACGTAGAATTTCTTATCTTTACGTTCATCTTCAACTTTAAGAAGAATCCTGAACTTATACTCGTCGTCGTCGAAGTCAGAACGTACTATTTCAACATCCTCTAAATCGTCTTTGATTTTAAGAATAACTACGTCATCCTCATCTTTAACGATATCTTCGTCTTCTAGAGCATCTGCAATGTCTTCCTCGATTAAGATTACTGCCTCTGCAATAGCTGCTGTTTCTGCAACCATCGCTTCAATAGCTTCATCAGCGTCATCGATTAAATCCTTATCTTCAAGATAAGTTAGGAAGTCTTGCAATGTATTGTCTTGTACTGGAACTTCTACAATAGTTTCAACAGGTACTTCAATTTCTCTGATTACTTCTATAGGAACTTCAACAGTTTCTGTTATAGTGATTGGTTCAACAGAGCTAATTCCGTCAGATGCACCCTGCGCATAAGCAAGTTGTAAGTCTTGTTCGGTTAATCCGTTTTGTCCAATCATATATCCACCCATTCCACCTAATGCTAATGAAACTACTCCGATAGCACTAGCTGCAATAGCTATTTTACTTGTTTCTTTTGCCATGTGTATAAACACCTCATGTTAGATAGATACTTCTATCTTTATATAGTTTTCGGTCACTTTTCAACCGTTTCGATTATAAACTTATCGATTTTCAATGTAATTCTTTAGTCCATAAGAAATCATTCCTGCGATGGGAACCACTATTGGTAGCCACTCAGAAGGGACTAAGAAATTTATTTGACTTAATACGTACAACACTGCAGGAGCACCAAACATTACTGCTGTATTCTTTGCTACTTTGCTTATTGCAACCCATGGGTCGTAATTTCCTTTTGTCATAATTTTCACCTTTAACATTGTATAACACCTCATAAATGTGCTATAGTCCCAAAAGATACTCCTCTCTTTACTCTGAAAGCCATATCCTTTGTGAATATAAAATAAATAGTATAATTTTTTGTCTCACTATACTTCTCAACTCTGGCTTTATTACCAGTTGTCTCAAGAATATATAACTCTCCGTTCAATATGAACACATTAAAGGCGTGTCCGTACTTACCTTTTTCATCGTGATAAAAACCATAAGCTACTCCAATCTCAGGCTCTATTGAGGATACAACAAAGCTGTGGTCTTCACAGTCGCCTTTTCCTGATACTAATACCTCATTAGCATATAAATAAACATCCTTTGTAGATGCATTTAAAGTACTATCACTAGTCCATGTAACCTTCCTACTAACCATATTTCCTATCTTAATAGCCCATTGTTGTCTATCAATCGAATAAGTTAAACGGTTACGCGCTCTAACCACTTCAAACGCATTAGGAGTAATCATCTCTCCTACATACAAGTCTACGCTTTTCCCATGATAAGTACGTTTACCTTTATAAGCAATCATATCTATCATATCATAGTTAGATAAGCAGTGCTCTTCAAGCTCTGTGTAGATGTCACTCCTTAAGCTAGCAAGCTCCTCTTGTAACTCTATACCAATATCAGTAAGAGCTGTTACTTCCTCTTGTAGATCGTTATTTACTTCTACGAAGTAGTCATTATCCCCCTCTAATACATTTACTTTATCTTGTAATAACTGTGAACTTATGAATATATCTGGGTATAAAGCCTCTGCAACTATTCTCTTCCAACTCATTGTTTAACCCACACTCCTTTACTGCATACTCTTCTTGGCGATGTCTTTTCAGTTAAGTAACATGTAATGCCTGTTACACTAAGATGATGGCAATTGTATATCTTCTTCTCGTCTGTTGAACAATAATAAAATACTTCTTTTACTCTTTTGTCAATGAACTTCTTTCCATAAACCTTATTCAGTTTTGCTCGGTATTTTATCAAGTCAATATTCATCTTGGCTTTTTGAATTGTGATTGTGTCTGTGCCAAATATCTTATACTCAGCCTTGTAAATAAAAGCTTTGTCAGTCTCGGTAATATCAACTTGCATTGCTGACACAGGAAAAGACAATGAAATTATAATAAGTAAAATAAATAAAAGTTTTCTCACTATGAACACCCCGTAATCAATCCGTCTTTTACTGTTAATGTTGTTCCTGACCCACAAGAACCTGTATAACCCTGTGTACCGTCTCCTGAATAGTAATCATCTGCTTGAAACGTTCCGTCTACACTATAATTATCTGCTCCTGTTATTTCAAAAGTAGCGGCAGTGTTATTATATACCATTTCTAGAACATCTGTTATCAATTCTCCATCTCCTTGGTTAGTTGTTGCAATAAAAGATAAACTTTGTGTATCGCTATCGCTATTCATAATTCCAAATGCCCCATCAAATATACCAAACCTTGAAGGTAGAAATGGTGCTATATCTGTTGTATTAAAATAAAATGAGGGATATGTATAAAAATCATTATATGCTCCACCAGTTAATGATGAAAAATTTAACCCTCTTTTCTCTATGTTTAAATAAGCTGTATCGTCCATAACTATATTACCAGACACATCTAATTTTGCTGAAGGTGTTGTTGTTCCTATTCCAATCTTTCCTTCATCTGTAATAAACAATCTTGGAGTACACGAACCACTAGAACCAGTACATAATTCCATATCTCCATAGTAAGATGCTAAAAATAAAGTGTCATCTAATGTGTCATGATGTTGGATTCTTGATTTAAGTGCTCCGTCTTGTTGAAACTCAATAAAAGGGTCTCCATCTGAATCATTATGGTTTATAATTAAAGCATTATCTCCTGAAGTTTGAATATGAAAAGTTCCAGTAGGTGTAGTTGTTCCTATACTTACATTTCCTGTATCATAATAAATATTACCACTTGGTGCCTTTTCCCAATACCCTTGACTGTCTCTTGCATCAATAGTAGTATTAAGTTGTGTTTCATTTACGTTAAACTCAGTACTATCTAAATAAAGATAATCTCCAGCAGTGTAAGTCGTGTCATTTTCCAAAGCATTGATTGTGATGTTTAATTTTGTTTCATTAAGATACATATAAGTAGAATCATTGTAAAGGTATCCTGTGCCTTCTATATGAGTATTTGTATCAACTTGTTGATTACTTAAACAGTTCCCACCATCTATACAAAAGTCTACATCGCTTGTGACGTTATCATAGAAGTCTGCTGTGCCGTTAACTTCTAAAGCTTTTGACCCGTAGCACCCATCCATGCCTATTCCAACGGTTGAACAACTAACTCCTGCATCAAAAAATGTTGACCCATCAGGATTAAATACGGTTATATCGTTATTTGTGCCTATGGTTCCATTTACAAGAAGTGTTCCCCACATTCCTAGAGCGCTCATTGCTTCGGTATCTCCAATTTCTACTCCCAATGAAGATGCTCTAAAAGCGCTATGAGTGCCATTTTCTCCGTATATTTTAATTCTTCCACCTGTAATTCCTTGGGTTATTCCTGCTTCTTGACCTAGAGTCATATCGGCACTATATTCAGCTTCTTGATATGATGTGTTTGTAGTTGTATTAAATCCAATTATCAAAAGACCTCCTGCAATATCAATATCTTTATCATATTGTACGAAAAATCCTGGAAACGTTGCTTGCCAAGAGGGAGCACCAAATATTGGTCCAACATCATAAAGACCTCCTCCTACCTTATTTATGGTTTCATCTCGTTGTATTTCAAAACCAGTGGTATTAAATAATACATCTCCACCCATTGGTGAATTATAAAATCCCTCAAGTCCTACTTCATAAAAGTGTGTATAGTTGTTAGCTATATCTAATGAATTATTCACTGTAACATTGCCATAAAAGCGTGCTTCTCCTTCTGAGAACAAATCTCCATAATGATAAAAGTTTGATTTGTATCCTAGATTTGGATTTCCTAAATGCATATTATAATTATTTTCTGAATTAATAATAAAACTAAAGTTGCTTGAGTTGTCGCCAAAAACCGCAATAGAACCGCCTTTTATCCTATAAAAATTGTCTTCGCTTCCATATCCAAGCACTAAATCTTCTCCTAAGTCTGATACAAGATAATCTTTTGAGTCGTTTCTAAATATCGTACTGAATCCTGCACTGTCGTCGTCTTCATTGTAAAATACATAAACTCTCGGTGTAAAGTTTGAGTCTCTAGTATCTCTAAATCCTGTCAGATCTACGTAGCCATAACTTCCCTTTATATTTCCATTCGACCTGAATTGCATACCCGAAGATTGAATAGTAACGTCTCCATGTTGTAATTTAAACTCAATAGATTCGTTGTTGCTTATAGTTACAACATTTTTTTCTCCTGATTCCCACGGAGTGCCGTCGCCAATACGAAACTCGTCTGTAATATTTATACCTGTTGTGGTAATGTTTCCTGTATAAAATGAGTTGTTCACTGTAACATTGCCAGTATCGTAGTAAATATTATCTCCTGATTGTGTCCAATAAGATGAACCCGATCCATTCACGTCGTCCCATGAAGTTATACAATCAGCATCAATACAGAATCCCTCTCCTCGTATATTCCCTGCGGCATGCAAAGTTTCTTGTGGACTGCCTTCATTAATTCCAACACGACCGCCAACTTTCATCATAATGTTTGGATCTCCTCCATTCCAATCGCCAAAAGCTACATCATAATAACTACTCCCATCATATCCAAAAAATCTTCCCGTTGTTCCTCCAAGAACATATGTTACCATGTTTGCTTTTCCAGATATTAATTCACCACTATAACTTGATCCTGTAACAATTGTAGATATACTTCTTGTGGTTCCATCTACATCTAATGCTACTGTTCCACTAATAGGCGTAAAAGCACCTTCTGATACAGTACCTTTCTCAATGTCTAAAAAAGACCCAGAAGATCCATAATCTATTTGATAACCAGTATTGTCGTCTGAATCCTCAAGTATAATATTTGAACTTGCTTGTGATAAATATAAATCATCTTCGATGACATCTCCATCATGCCATGCATTATCCCACAATGTCATTTTTCCTGCTGGCATCAAACCACTTTGTGCATTTGTTGCTTCTCTTGAAGCAGCTATTTGCTTTGCTGAACTATCGAAATGCCAACAATTACCCTCAGAATCACATCCTTCTAAATCATTTAATGTTTTGTGTGATATACTTGAAGTGAGAACTTTCCATGTTGTTCCGTTCCACCAATAAGGCAAACCTTCATTTTTAACAATAACAGCCCATCCAATATTAGGAGACTCAAAAGTCCAATTTGTAATTAATGCATTCCATGTGGTAATATTATTTGTATATCCTGTCCATGCTGTCGGAGTTGCAGAAGATATTTCCTCTGAACCAAAGCTCAAAAAGGTATCCATATTAATAATGTTTTCATAATTCAAATTAATCCAGTCATCTGATCGTTGTATAGTAGAAATATGCAATTCGTCCATAATTCCGTTAACTACGCTTCCACCCACTCCATTTGAGAATAGTTTGACCGTTGTTACAGTTGGTTGCATCGAAGGTGTTATTGTTCCACCATATTGTACCCCATCAATTAATATGTGAGCAGTTGTTCCATCAAAACTTAATACATGTTGATGCCAGTCTCCATCACTAATAATTGCACCACCATTAATAGTTCGACTTTGCATCCAAAGACCGCCTTGTGTATATCCCATAATAAAAGCTGAACTATAACTCACATGATCTGCTTGAGTAATCATATATCTATTTCCTGTTCCTACATCTTTAACAAATGTTGATATTGTGAATGCGCCTGATGGTAAATCTGTACTAATTGTGGTATCCGCATAATCATTTGTCCCATCAAATGAATGAGCCTTATGCACCAATCCATCAATTTCAGTTGGTCCATTTTGTAATGTACCTACGTATGCATTTAAGGATGAGTCGTTTATTGTCGTTGGTGTTGCACCATCCATATGGAATATTGCTTCGTAATTTGAATCCCATACCTTTGTTGGTATTTGTTGTGTTGTCGCACTTGGGTTTCCGTAGTACATGTATATTTCTGTATCTGATGAACTGCTAACAGATGTCACGTTTACGTGAACTTCTAAATATTCTGACCCTGCGGTATTATTATAATACACCAATTCATGAAATAGTTTTGTTGTTTTATCCGATTTTGTAAATACGATATCATCACCATCATCTTGTGCTTTATTGAATAATTCATTCATTGCGTTATCTAACGCAATTGTGATTGGATAGTTTGTTTGTGCACTATCAACTTTATCTGATTCCAAAGTTATTTTTTGCCTATAATCCCATTCTCCTGCTGCTCCATACCAATCTCCTGAAACAGCATATGGTATAATATATCTATCTCCATGAGTTGGACTTACTGGTGGTGATAAAATACTTTTTGACATGACTAAATCATGCCACTCTGAGCTTTCATTTGTTCCCGGGATTCCTCCTCCTCCAACTTCATTAGCTAATTGCCCTAGTGCTTGCTCAACTGTACTTCCCGAAAAGTAATCTGCTGCGTTCAATATGTCTACGTAGTTTGCTGTTAAAACATCATTTCTCCATTTCTCTGTTGTTTCATTATAAACAAATACTTCCCCTGTATGCGGATTAATGCTTGTAATTGTATCATTCATACTGTAATTAATAACAATCCAATCAATATCATTCCATGTCGATATGTAATCGCTAGATAAATTAATTCCATTTACTGTTATGTTTTCAAATATACTTGACCTATTCGCTATTTCAAAATCAACATATGTCCTACTTGCAAGTCCTGTCACCGAAACCTTTGGTGCATCTTTTGTGATTTCACCCCAAGAATTTATCCTTTCCCCGTTTAGCGTTATTGAATAATATTTCGATGGATCTCTACAAGCCCATTCTCCATTTGCATAAACTGGTATTCCTGACATATTATCTTTACATATGTTGATTTCAAAATCCCTTTCCATGTATGCATCATATCCAATATAAGCAACCAATGCCATTACTATTATCCATAGAAACATATACATATGGTTTTTCTTCTTTTTTGGAGTTTTTGGCTGCATTGTATATTTCCTCATTTAATAGTATATAAGTTTTTTTTCAGTATTTTCTTTAAAGACTACTTTGATGTCTCCATATGCTCTGACAATGGTGCTAATGGCTTAATTATGTGCATTTCTCCCTCTCTTGTAAATATTGCCCAACTAAACTTGACTTTTTGTAATTTTGTCTTTATTGAATGCGCTCTATACATTCTTGCTTGTGGTGTACTCCCAATACCGCAAATTTTCATACATTGTTGTATCTCTGCAATAGTAGCTGTTGCTGTCACCATTAAGTACTTTGCCTGATTTATCAGCTTTTCTGGTAATTTGTTAATGTCTTGTACTGCCAAATCATAATTTATGTTGTATCGTGTGTCTAAATCAAATGATCTACTGAGTATATCTAACACACACGTTTCTTCTCCTTCTCCAACGAATCTAAGAGCCTCATCCATAAAAAACCACACTGGTGGTATCTTCCCGTTTCTTCTTGCTGTTATAATTTCAGATAATGCAAGAGAAATAATTACCTCTGGATATTTGAATCTTGACTCTCCAACTTCATCATATGATTCCATATTTATTGAAGGCACGAATTTATCCCTTATCATTTTGACTAGATCTCTTTCCCAATTTGGTTCATAAAATCCACTATCGTATAATGGTTTTAGCTTCATTTTTAATGATGACCTACTGCTTGATTGGTTTTCATCGTCATCAACCTCTTCTATCCAATCCTCAATTAATCTGAAATCAAATTTCACATCATTATTTTTATTTTCTTTGAGCCACTTCTGCATTCTGGACCATACCATCTCAAGTGTGTTTTGTTGTCTAAATGGGAATTTTGATGCCGATAATAATGTTACAAAATCTGCTTTTCTCATTACTTTGATGTTTGGTGAATACCAATAATTTTGACTAGGTAATTCTTTCAAATCTTCTCTAAGCTTTTTGAAAAATGTTGGTCTAAATGTTACTACTGGTGTTTTTTGTGGTTTCTCATAATTATCTAGAAATCTGTAATATTCTGGTTGGACTGGTTTCCTTGAACTTTTAAATTCATCTTTTACATCTGTTAAATACACCACTGCGTGACCTGCTTTATATGCTCTATCACCCATTGCTCTCATTAAGAATGTTTTTCCACCTCTTGTCATTCCTACTTTGATTATTCTACATGCTTGTGATATATCAAGATAGTAAGTTTCACCCAATTCTCCATTATTTAACACAATTTTTCCTAATGCAATTTTATTTTTTCCGTAGAATACATTTTTTTCTTTCTTTTTCAACAACGTATCTTTTAGATAATCATTTCCAAGTACTTCTAGTTGTTGCATCCTCTTTTTCTGTTTTTGTCTAAGAAATTCTATCACTTATTCACCTCCTCACGTATCCCATACTTGAGTTAATTACATCTTCTGATGGTTGAATTTTATTATTTTCTTCTTCGTTATCCTCTTCATCAACAACTTTCAAGAATCCTCCTCTCTTTTTCTTTCCTTGTTCAACCATGTTCGCTTGTTGACCGCTTCTAAATGGATTAAACGTCTTAAATGGATCAATTAGTGTGTCCATATCTGGTGCTGCTTTTATCATGTCAATATCTTTGTCAGTCATGTTATAGATTATTATTACCTTTTGGTTGGTTTCAGTCATTATTCCAATGATTGATCTGTACCTTTTTATTTCGTTTCCAATACGAAATGCAGTAACTTTACTGTGTGCACCTATTCCCCTTCTCCACTGTAACATTGAACCTCCCGGCATTCTTCCTAGTATTTTGTTGACTTCTTGCCATGACCGATCAAAAGACTCCCTGTCTGACTGCTCATTTAAATCATCCCTTTTGTCATTTTCGTGTGCGTAGTTTAACCATACATATTCAACACCTACAACAATTGCATAAAAAAACATTAGGAGTGCAGCTTGTATGACAAAAAGTTTGTAATATATCATTACTGCTGTTAGCCCTACAATCAGCAGCATACCAATTGCTATTATTGCTATTTTCCAGTTCATGCCGGACATACCCCTTCTGTTATTTGAATTAGAAATGGCGATGTCAATATTAATATCAGAATCACAATCATTCTTGCCAATATTATTCTATTTACATTATTCATCCCAAATCTAAGTGCGATTACAAACGTTGACTCAGAAAGAATCATAATGACTGCTAGCGCAAACCAATAAGACTGTATACATACCAAATTATTTCACCGAATCTTGTATTTTTTCTCCAAATGCGCATTTTCTTGCTACTGCGGTAACTTTAATTATCACATCTTCTTCTAATTTAGTATCTGGAACTATTATAACTAAGCCATTGTGCCTAATTATTCCATCCCCCTTCTCTCCAATGCCTTCAACTTTTCCGTTTATGATGTCTCCTTCTCTTACTATCGCTTCGTTAGATTCTCTCTCTCTGTTCATTTACTTCACCACCTTCAATTGTCATGATATTTTTATGTAATTTATGACTGTGCTTTTTTAATCTGTATACTCTTTAAACATATTCAATATTTCGTAATGACCGAGTATCATCATTACTTTCATTTTGTTTTCATTTGTATGTTCTAGTCCTAGAAAATTTATCATTTCATAGACTAGTTTTGCTCTTTTCTTTTCATTTAATAATGCTTGTGCAAAATTTTTATTATCATCCACATACTTTCCAAATTCAATTTGATTTATCTGTAATGCATGAAATCCATTTTCTTTTTCAAAATCGTATCCCATTTTCTACACCAAACTTGATAGACTCAATAAGTATATCTGATAACGTGATTTACATGTATTACACATCTTTGTTATTGTCTTCTCTCTGAATCCTTTTATACATTTATCACAAAGTATTAGCTCTTCCATTTTCACATATCCAACACTCCATAAAGCGCTAAATTGTATCTTTTTCCGTTACTATCGTATCCCGGGAACAACGTATATTGCCCACCTTTTCTTGCTTCCTTTGGAACTTCTTTTGGTGCTCCCCAAAACATAACATGGTATGCATATAATCTTCCATTTCCTGATCGTGGAAAAGCTCTTTTTCTATTTACTTTTGATGTTTGCAACCATTCCTTCCATTCCTTTGGTGAATATATATTGAATCCTAGCTCTTGAGCCTCCTCATTTGACATTTTAACTACGTTTACCGGATTTATGCCCCAAGGTCTCTCTCCATTTAGTATTTCATACCTGTTAATTTGCAATACCATTTTCTTCCTCTTCCTTAAAATCCTTCATAAAATCTGGCTTTTCATCCTCATCTTCTTCTATCTTTGGTAATTCTAATTTTGGTTTATTATTGTTCTGTATATCAGAAGTATTTATTTTTAGGAAATCTTGATCTACTGGTTTATATTCTGGTAACTTTGTCGCTTCTAATTCCCTTTTTTGTGTTTTTATTTCTGAAAGTAACTGGTTGAACTTATTATCATTTACTCTGAGTCTTTCACATATTTCTATCATAGATCCTTCTTGTCTAGAAATTATTTTTGCAATCTGACCTGTAAACACTTCGTACGTCCTGTTATTTGATATTCTGTTATCTTCAATTTGTATCATTGCTGATTTTACCATTATTTCATTCATTCTATTGACAGTATCAACCATCATTCTTTCTATGGTTTCCCTATGCTTATTATCCATCTCTATTTGTTTTTTTACTGCTTCTGCTCTAATATTTGTAAAACTCCATCTATCGTATAATTTATAGTATTTTTCTACGACAATTCTTAATAATTCTGATTGTAAAAATTTATTGTTGAATACTTCTTTTAGGTAGGTATCCATTTCTTTTGCAATATTGTAGTATTTAACATTAACAAAACCTTGTTTCAACATATTTTCAAATTCTTCTCTTGACTCAAATTCATTAAGCATAACTTTTCTTTTCTTTATTTCAAACATTTGAATGTTTGAACTTTCATCTAGATTGCTTATGTATCCAAATAATTTATCCATTACTCTGTGTTGGTTTCCATCCGCAAAATTTGATTCTTTTATTTCTTCACTTAGTTTTGTGTATTCAGAATCATCACTGGTTTTTGATGTACCAACTATTTCTTTTATTATTTCGTCTACCATCTCGACATAACTCCTTTTTTGAATTTTCTTTCTTGAATTTGATCTGGCTCTTTCCCCTTTACAGATTTTATTATATTATTAGCTCTGCTCATTGTTGATTCTACATTGCTAGACTCGTCAAGTTGTAGATTCTTTTCAGCTATTAGCAATTTTAGATAATCATTTTCTCTTCTCAATTCTTCCAATTCTCTTAATTTTTGTTGATCGATAAACCCTTTGAACATTCCACCCTCCGATTCAAGAAGTGCTATTTTTACTTCTTGCATTGCTCCCGGGTAATTAAGAGTTTTACCTGTCCATGTGAATATATTGCTCTCTCTTATTGGCTCTGGAAAAACTGTGTCTTTTAGCAACTTATTTAATCCTCTATATTTGATTTTAACGTATCCCGGATCAATTCCTCCTTCTTTTGATAGTCCGATGAAACTTCCTACGTATCCTGAATCAAATATTATTAGTGGTGCTTTTGTCATAATTAATCCCCTCCTGTCTTTATTCTTAAATATGGATGAATTTTTATTGCAAAAAACATAGTTACACATAAAAACATCACAATTCCAAGTGTCATTGATTGTATTAATACATAATTCCTCGTTCTGTGCTTCATTGTTCTTTGCGTTGAATTTATTTCATTCATTAATTCATCTCTTTTATCTACTGTCATTGGTACAATTAAGTCCTTAACATTCTCATTAAACGATGCTGTGAACTCAAATGTGCATCTTTGTTCACTGGTTTCTAGCGATCCTGTGTCGTGAATATCACACCTTAACGTACCGTCATACGTGCTTTCTGTAAATGGTTCAGGTATATCATAGCGGAGGAATTTTCCCTTTATGGATATAAGACTACTGTTCTTTATCATTTTTGGCGTTTGCACCCTTATAATTACGTCGTATTCTGTTACGTTCTCTGATAAAATTTCTAATTTTATTTCTCCCATATGCTGCACTTCTATGTATTCCCATACTTTCTCAAACTTTTTTATTGATCCATCTCCATCTCTAATTCTAATTGATAATCCATTTGTAGAATTATAATTTCCGTTAACTTCTTCCAAGTATACCCTAACTGGCTCTGGTGGCTTTTCAGTCATATTCATGAATATCGACTCCGCATACTTGCCTACACGTGTTCCATGCATATCAATTCTCTTTATTATTTTAATGATGTCCATAATTACAAATGTTACATTTTTTTTCTTACAAACTTTGTTTTCTGATGCATCATAAACACAAACAGTAAATAAGTGCTTTGTTGGATTTTTAAATTTATTCCCATAATGGAAGAATTGTTGATCTTTTTCCATCTCATGAGTACCGTTTCCCCATGATATTAATGCTCTTTGTACGTCAATATTGTCCGTTGCATGCACTGTTATCTTTGAATCATGGTAAATAACGACATCATCTATGCTGATATTATTGATTTTTGGATTAATTGTGTCCATTATGTGAATTTCTATATTTTTCTTGTATGTTAAATTTTCCCCAGATAACTTTATTGTTGTATTGTATTTTCCATTTTGCTGCATTTCTGGTATTTGCGCCATTACTGTGACATATGTGCTCGATCTTTTTGGAATCTCAATATTTTCAAGTGTATTTATGAAGATTGCTCCATCTCCTGTCACTTCTATATTAATACTCGAATCTTCGTTTCCATTACTTGCAATCTTGATTATTCCTATCTTCTTATACTGATTATTTGATATTTTTACTGTGTCATTTATCGTATCTTCTTCTATTCTCCAAGTTGAATCACTCTTGATTTCCACATTATGGGAAATTTGCTTATCATTTTTACCATTTCTAAATTTTACAATAAGCTCATAATCTTTTGCCTCGTCGGTACTATCTACTTCTATTTCAAAATTTATTGTCTCCTCGTTATCTATTTGAATATTTCCATTATGGGAAATGTTTAAGTCTGTTTCGCTAATCACTGATAAATCCAACTGTCCGGCAACTTCAACATTTATTTTCCCATTATAGGAAGAATTGTAAATACTCTGGTATGTATACTCTCCATATTCGATTACTTTGTACCTGCTAAGGTTATTGATGACTTCGATGACTCCTGATGGTGACTCTATTTCAATGGACCCCTCTCCTCTCCACATGATATAGTCATACTGTTGCGCATTAAACGTTCCATAATCTGAAACCGTTATATTTTCTGAAATATATCCCCTTTTGAGTACTATCAATGTTCCTAAGTCATCATCGTCTATTGTTACTTCATCTTTAAGATTATTTACTATTTCATAGTCAGGATATGAAGCATACACACTGACTATACATAATATTAGAACAAGACTACTTGTTATCAGTTTCTTCAATAACTGCATCTTTTTTCCTCCCTTGAACTTGTACGTTTGCTACCAAGAATACGACAATAATTGTTGCCGTTCCTACAAAGTAGTACGCCCAATCTGAGTATATTGCAGCAACTAGTGTCCCAAAATATATAAGTACAAATCCTATTATTCCGACTCCATCCATCCCTTTATCTTTAAAAATCTTCATCTTCACCACCCAAATACCTGTAAATTTCTTTTGCAATATCTATACTACTATACTGCCCCAATGGGACCTTAAACGAAAATGATTTTGATTTTCCATTCATTCCATTGATTGGATAAATTACCACCCTATGTGATGCATGCTTAACTTGCCTTTGTCCTATAATTATGATATTTTCTTTCACTGTTTGCATGAAAGGTCCACTAATGTATTTTTCGAGATCGTTACACAATCTATCTGATGTTAAGTTTTTTACAGATCCTACAGAAAAACTTTTTGTCTCAATTTTCCCATTATTTGCTAATTCATCCTTTACAAGAATTGTGAATTTTTTTCTTTGAATTACGAGCTTGTATCTGTATTTTTTCATTATTTAATTGTAATTCTGAAAAGATTACTATTTAAATATTTCGTTTTTTCTACGAAATATCTAATCTTATTTCTGTAGAATCTGGATGTTTTGTAATTATATTCATCATAAATTCATACTTCGCAGGATCTATTTCTCTTAGCTTTTTTCCGTAGTAATCATTATAATTACACGATATTAGATATTCCCAAGTTTCTGCAAAATCTTCTGCTTGATTTGTTTCTGCGTAGTCACTCACGTAACCTGATGAATTTTTTGATATTTCTATCCATTCTCTTTTGAGTTTCTTATTTATTCTTTTATGTATTGCGTGCCCGATTTCATGATTTGCAATTTGATACAATGCAGTCGTTGGAACATCACTCTTTATGAGTATATAGTCTACTATTGGATTATGCAACCCTGCTGCATCCCTATTCGTTTCAAAATCTATTGCAGATGCAATCAATAGAGATCTTTCAAAATCAATATTATTTGTTACCTGACACACCATAAGAAACAAGCACACCACCAAAGTTACAGCTATTGGCTTTGCCATCACTTCTCTTCTTCTTGCTGTCTCACATTTCTTACAATTACAGTTTTTGCATACCATTTTAATCACATTTGTAACACGCTAATGCGCATCCCCAATCATGACATCCACATCTAACTTGTTTGCAGTTATCGAGATCGATCTCAATATCATACACATCTCCTGTAATGTTAATATCAATATCTTTGTTTGTCCACTTAATACAGTTTCTTGTTCCTGACATTCCTTCTCTATTTGTACCATTAAAATAGCACATACCAAACTCATCATCAACACTCATACAATCACTCCTTTTATACCCTCCACTCCATTCTAGGCAATTATTTTTTTTATCGTCAAAAACTTCTTTTTTTTCCCATTGTGTTGGTATATTTTCTGCCATCTTTATAAAAAATCCTGCTCTTATTGCTGCAATTAATATTAAAATCATAAACAGAATTAATGTTCCAACTCCTACTTCTCTCTTTTCATTCATCTCCATTCACCGTTTTGTATCGCCATATCTATTCTCTTTTGTATTTGCCATTTTTTTATTTTTGCCAATGCATGAGTATGATTATCTAGTAGCCACATTATCTCTTCCCATTCTTTTTTATGTAATCCACCAAGTGTAATCATATCATTGTTTACTCTTGCCCTTTCTACAATATCAAGTGTGTCTAGCATTCCCTTATTATATGCCCACTTTGCTAAATCTTCTGCATTATTTTCTGACATATTATTTGGTTTACACCAATTTCTTGTCGCTTGTATAATCTCTTTTTCTTTTTCCCTATCTATTCTAATCACCTCGATTATATCACTTACACTTATATAAGCTTATATAAGTACTTTTGGTTTTTTTACGCTGTTTTACGAAAATAACCAATTTTAGTAAACATCTTTTGCACCCAAAAAACACCTCTACATTAGCTATATTTTCAATCTTCTTCATATTGTAAATTTTTGTATTTATTTTTAATATGGAAAAAAATTAATAATCTGATTCATAGTTTTTCCTGTGCTTAACGATTTCGTCTACCCTTTTTCCGATATCTTCAATGCTTGATTTTGCATTCCCAGACTCTCCATACATTGCCTCTAATAGACATCTTATGTGTATTAGCTCTCTTAGTGCTTCTTCAATCATTTTCTTCTACCTCTTTGATTGCTTTCGCAAAGATTTGCGCAACTTGCGGTACGACTGCGTTTCCGAGACACTTAATTCTGTCCACCCTATTGGAAACCCCATTAGCCACTCTACCCAATCCGGGTTCAGTTGACCACCAACCTTGTCCGGCAAATGATCCTTCTTTACAGTCGCACCCTTGTAATCCCTCTTCACTGGTGTCGGATATTGCCTTACTTCTCTGCTCAATGTTATTTGTTTGTTCTTTTTCCTGCATTCTTCTATACTGTCCCTGTCCAATCCCCTCATACATTCTGTTGCTGATGGCGTCCTCCACATCCTCATAATTTCCTTGTCGTGTACTATTTCCCCCAGTCTCCTTGCATGCATCCCCTTTGCTGATTTTCTCTTGTGTTTTCCCATAATACTGTCGAACACGCTTGGAGTAGGCAATGATGAACACTCTGTCCCTCTGGTGATTCGCACCAACGGCGGAAGCTGGTACACAATACCATTCCGCATCATACCCGATCGAGGCAAGGTCTGCAAGGACAACATTGAGTCCCCTATTAAGCAACGCTGAAACGTTTTCAACGAGTGCGTATTTTGGTTGTAATATCCTAATTGCTTCGAGATAATACTTCCAGAGTGAAGAACGACTCCCCTCAATTCCAGCTCTTTTTCCAGCATTGCTGATGTCTTGACACGGAAATCCTCCTGTGATGATGTCAACTTTTGGAACTGATTTAAAATCGATTTTCTTAATATCTCCATAAATAGTGGCATTTTTGTATCTTTTTCTGAGTATTTCTCTTGCGTATGGTTCATTTTCAACAAACCATTCTGTACTATATCCTTCTTCTTCAAATCCAATTTCAATTCCTCCAATTCCAGAAAAAAGTGATCCTATTTTCACCATCATCTACCTCATTGTTATTATCAAATCTGATTTGTCAATTTCTCCTGATATCTCAAGGTAATCAATTCCTATTCCAAATTCTGTCATTGGAAATCCGCCTTTAAACATCTTCTTTCTCAGATTATCTATATTTGCAGTTCCACCAAAGCTAAATTTGAGAGTTGTTTTTATTGTGTTTGTCAATTTGTTTTTATTCACTTCACATATAATTCTTGACAATTTTACACCTACTTCTGTGAGCCAATATATTGTTACTCTTCCCCTCACTTCATAATCAATTATTCCTGCATCCTTCATATACGGTGTAATTTTGTCAAGATTACCTTTGTAGCACTCTATTTTAGAATCTAGCTCAGAACGGCTTAATTCTCCTGACATGTATAGTGCATACACAACCTCTCGAATACTCTTCATTGTATATCTATCTAATTGGTTTATCAATTGTTTTCACCCACCTTTTATCTAAAACACATTGATTTCTGTGCTTTGCTGCATTATCCAACAATGCCCTACTAAGTTCTTCGTCCTCCTCTTCATCATCAATAACTTCTGCTACCTCTATTATATCCTCACTAAAGCGATCGCAAAGGCATTCCTTTTCACACTCCTCTGCGTCGTATTCTGTATCATAAACACTACCACAGTGTGGACACTTGTATCTTATAATTGTGCTTTTCATTCACTCTCAACCCTCGGAGCAATTATCACTTTTATTCCATGTTTCTCATCTTCTATTGTTATTGGATAATCTTTTCTACAATATATTTTCAAAGAATGACTCACCTTTGTTAACAACATAGCTCTTTGCAAATACTCTGATGATATTTTACTACAACAAATGTTTTTTTTCAGCTCATGATATTCAAGAGTTGGTATTTTTGTTAATTCATCACATCCTCTAAAAAACGATCCAATGTTAACTACACTCATAATCGCATGAAGTGTCTGCATTTTTTCTATTACGACCATACAAACATTTGCAGGACCCATAAATGCTACTCTTTTTTTCTTATTGAAATATTCAATTATTTTGTCTGTTTCGTTTTTGTATTCTGTATTGCTACAATCGCTAGTCCCTGAACTAAGTGATTCTGCAAATTCAATTATTACCTTCATTTCATTTGCTGTGATAACATCATCGTTTTCGCCCATTGTTCCATCTCCTGTAATTTCTCAATCTCTTTGTCGCTCCATATTGTAAGAACGTTTTTGTATTCTTCACAAACTGCTTTATAGATTTTGTTTGCTTTGATGCTGTCTCTATCGTATCCGAAATTATCACAAAAATCTTTAAATGTTTCTGGGTCATATTTTTGTAGACATGTCAAAACGTCGTAAGCTGTTGGCTCTTTTGGTTCTTCTATTTTTATACCACTCAGTGTTTCGAATTGAGCCTTAACCTTTTTTTTAACGTCTTTTAGTGTCATTGGTAAAGTCGCATAATAATTTCCACCATGTAGCCTATTGTTAGACGATGTTTTTACCTTATAGCCACTACCATCAATAGATCTCCCAAACATAACAAAAAAAGAACGTTCACCACGTGTAAATGTTACTTTATAGATATCTCGCTCCTCTTCATCATCTACAAAGTGCTTTCCATGTTTGACAAATTCCGTTGTAAATGTTGTCTGAGTATCTGCTAAAAATTGTTCTGCCTGCTTTTCGTAATCATCCATCTCAATACACTCTCCTTGTAAAAATTGCTCTAGCTAATCTAACGCTATCGTTTGAATATTCCTGCTGTCTTAATTCACGTTGCCATCTATCAAATTGCTTAATGCTCATCTCGATTTTCTTCATATTCATTTGTACACCTCTTCGTCGTTACGTAACGACTTACGTTTTTAGTTGTGTCTATTGTTTAAATATATTTAGACAATGGAATATATATTCTAAAGTATATAGAACTAGCCTAATTTTGCCTAATATAGTGATGTATGCTTATACTGCGCACTTCTGTGCCTTCTTTCTGCATCCATCTGTGTGACTTGTCTCGAAAATCTATTAGAGATATCCTGTACATTTTTCCATCCCTAAACATCGTATAGATATACTCTACACCATGCCTGATAAACTCCTTGAGATGTTCACAATTTATGCTGTCGCCAACTCCCTTCTCCCCTATAGCTCTAAATTTATATCCAAAATTAAAGAAAGGCTCAGTCTTTAGAAGTATTGCAATTGCATTAGATCCCTTTGCTATTGCATACCTTCCCCTGTTCGTATAGATTATTGAATTATAAGTAATTCCTTTCTTTACTAAGAACATTAGAACTTGCCGCACTGCTTCATCTTCAAACAGAATGTTTTTTTGTAACATTATTCAAACCTACCTTTATGTGATAATTCTCTACTGTCAACTCATCGACTACTTCCGTTACCTCATGAAATTCAACTAATTTCATCTGTTTTTTCTGTGTCATTCTTTTGTGATACGATAATTTTATGCTCTGGCAATTCTCCATCTTCGTTGTAGTACTCTTCAAAGTATGATTCTCTAAAATGTAATTCAATGATGTCATCTACATCTTTACTATTCAAACCCTTAAAGAAATCAACAACTTCTTTGTGCCAATCTTTTGCGAAAGTGACTCCCTCTTCTTCTGTTGGCTTTTTCTCTCCATCAAGAACTGATATTTCAAATTTATCTGGCGTTTCTATCTCAATTGTTAATTTTGTTTTCATTAGTATCTTCTCTATTATATATATTAGAGTACAAGTATGAAAACTATAGGGGAAAAAGAGGTGTCTAAACCCCTATAGTATCATATTAAGTACATTGTATGAATCCATCATCGCAGGATGTGCAGCCCTCTCAAAATTTACAATTACTAATGTTATGGTCTCAACATCAGGCAGGTTAATGAGAAATCCGTCATTACTATATGTTATCACTTTGGCGCTCATATGTGTCGTATTGTTTTCTGCACTTTCATTAGTAATCAATTTGACTCTTTTTCTCTGCTTAAATATATTTAAACATTTATCTACTCTAAAAGATATAATCGGGTATGTCATTTTGAATTTTCTCTTCTGGATTAATCGTTTCTTTCTTCATCAAATCAACCACACTCTTTAATCCTGCTGCTGTTTCATAATTTATTTTTGTACTCTCTTTATTTTGTTGAATAATTGTTGCAACTATATGCATGATATCACTCAATGATATCCTCTCTTTATGAGTAAAAAAATCTTCGTGCTTGTTTATCATGTTCTCGTATCTACCATCTTTTAGAGTATGCAAGAAATATTTTGCTCGATCTGTATCATCAAATCCTTTTTCGGGATGAACCGCTTCTAATTCAGCAACTCCCTTACTCCAATCAAATAAATATCTAGGCTTCCCATCTTCTTCATCATGTACCACTAAATAGTTAATACCTTGTTTTTTGTATTCTTGTACAATTCCATTGTGCATTATAGCAATGTGCATGTTCCTTATGTCGAAATTTACCCTGTCATGCTTGAATAAATTGACCTTAAATCTATTTTCCCACTTCTGGACAGTATTTTGTATCTCTTGATATAACTTTGATCCTATATCCATTATATCGCTTCCTGTGATTTCCCAACCTTCTGGAAATTTGAAATAGACATGCTCTCTGGTAATTAGTCCCGTGACAAGATAATCCATATACAACCCTGCTCTATTTTCTCTCACATTATAAAATTCCCTTTTCTTTAGAACTGTAGCTTTTATCATTCTATGGATGTCAGAATTTACATTTAATCTTATTTCCAAAAGGTGCAATCTGCAATGATCTTTCAAGTTGTCATTTTGATGACTTTGACCGACCCCCCTTACGTTTTTGATGACTTTGTATACGCCTCGATCTATCCTTTCAAGATATCCTTTTTCTATTAATCTTTTTAAATCCCTAGCGACGAGCCTCTTGTCTCTACCCGTCTTTTTTACTACGTAAGAAATAAGAGGATACACCATAAGGTGTTGTAGCGTGGCTTTCAATATAGGTGGCAAGTCATCACGTTTTTTTGATGACTTTGATGACTTTAACATATTTACTTTTTGCACCCTTTTTTTCCGCATGAGTGTGTTTCCTCTGCTTAAATATTTTTAAACATTGTTGTTTACAATCATACCTATTTTGTTATCTAAACATTTTTAAGTAATAGCTTTAATACAATGCAAAATGGTAATTAAAATAACAATTCCAAAGCTTGTAAAAATACTACAAGATCGGAATAAAGATAAATCTGGTACATACAAAATAAGTAAGTACACTGTCAAAATCATTAAAGATGGTGTGACCATTAATGAGCGTGTTATGAATCTATACAATATTAGAAAGTCACAAGGATTATGTGTTACTTGTGGCACACCTGTTAAAAAGAAGAATCCTAAAACCGGAAAAAAGTACACTAGATGTAAAAATCATAGGACGTGGGAAAATTGAAGATATTTGAAAAAATAGCTAGATATTTTTGGGATAGACCACCACGTGGAAGATATGGTTTTTAGCGTTTCTTTTTCTTATTTTTCATCATGTAGTTAACAGATAATCCAATCACTACAAGCACAAATACTATAAATCCAATGAAGAACGGTGTTATCTTAAAATTTGTATTTGGAATCTCATAGATATCTGTGTTAAGATACGACACAAATTGCTGCAATATATTTTCTCTTATGTTTACTGTAATTTCATATAATTGCACATTCCCATCTACAGCTACAGAAATGTATCCTAAATACTCGCCAACTGCAATCTCACTAGGAACTCTTACTTGAGGTCTCACATATTTTACATTCTCAGTCAATCCACCAGATGATGGTACAGTTACAATTATCTCTTTAAAATCATCAAAATATATCCAATCATACACTTCTGGATTCTCTACGCTTTTAACCACACTTACTTTTGGTTGTATTGTTTCTGTTTCCTCATTAATTATCTTGAACTCAATATCATATATCTGTCCGGGTTGGACATTTATTTTCTTAAATCTTGGATCTATCCTATATGTTATGTTATCCATAGATTCAACTGGGTAATCATCTCCTCCACCGCCACCGCCACCTGTTGCTGGCGTGGTTCTTGTTTGTACATTCATGCTTTTAGTTACATTACTTTGTTTACCAAAAGAATCTTCATATGTTATATTTACATCATATTGACCAATTGCTGATGGATACCATGTAAGCGTTTTAAAATAACATTTATTTTTGTCGTATTCTGTAACATATGTCCATGTAGAATCACTCATTGCTAAGACTCCGCTAGCACCGTTATATATCTTGATTGAATGAATAGATGTAATATCACATCCATCTTCTGAAATATCAACGTACAAATAACAAGATGTATCTCTCTGACAGCTATTTGGTGCTCCATTCCTGAATGATTCGATTCCTGTTATATTTGGATCAACATTTTTAGCTTGCAAAGTTCCGGTGTATGTTGTGTACCCCAAGTTGTTATCATACAAGATAATTTCGTAGTTATTCACAGTGTAATCATTGAGTGTAAATGGTAATAGCATATCAGAGCCGGAGTACGTATGTACAGAACTCTCTATGCTATCACCAGATGAATTTGTTATGTCAAAATGTACTTCTTTTATTCCGGGAGTACTATTGAAGTTACTTAGAATTAGATACATTTCATCTCTCACTTGCCCTGTAATATTTGTAAAATTAGTGTAGAATATATCTTGATTGTCTTTAAGAGTAATGTTTGCTGTTGGCGCAATGTTTGTAAAAAAATTTAGTATGTTGTATTGACTTGTAGCATTAATTGAGAAATTTCCATCAGTATTTCCTTCTATTATGCTTCCGTTGTATTGCACAACGTAATTATTTGGAATACCACTCATTGTAAAGTTTAATTCAATATTTGATTCTGCTCTTACTGAATAATTTTTTTGATAATCGTTATTTACCATTATCGTTGTATTTACTCCCGGTACTTCTTTGTATGCAAATGTCCAATTTCTTAGCGTTATACTCTCGGGATAAACAGTAACGTTAACCAAATCTTGTGTAGAATTTACAAACATTGTCATATTTATCGATGATGCATGTATATCAACCGTAGTGTTATATATTGCAGCTTGAGCATATACAATACAAATAAATAATGTCAATATCCACAATAGTGATTTTTTAATCATGTAAACGTCTCATTCTTGATAATTTATTACTAAATGCCTTTCGTAATGCTTTTTCATTTATGTAAACTAATTGAGATATTTCATCATATTCATCCCCATACTTTTCGTACTCAGTCAAAATAAAACCTATATCTTTTTCCCATCTTCCAATTAACATAAATGGTTCCATTTCTTCTTTTCTTATTAATATTGAATTCATTTCCTTTTTCTCCTTGTTCTTTTTTGAAAATCTTATACTTTAGTGTTATTTGTTTTGGTAAATTTATCTTTAAGTCTGTGCCCCAACCACTGATCCATCAGTGTCAGATGTAGGTACACTATTTTTTATTCTTAAATCGCCTGTTGAATCTATCCAAATGTGATAATTCCCAAGTATTAGTGTTACATTTTCATTTACACTATCTTCTCTCCTAACTCTAAACTTGTTTGTCCCATCATGAAGTATAGCTATACTATTTTGCACATCTGCTACTTTTTGGTCAATAACAATTGCTGGTTTTGTTGTTGATTCTGAATCAATATATAATGAATTTCCATTCCCATTCTGGTCAATGAATATTCCGCTACCTGTGCCATCTTGTTGAATCTTTAAAGCATTTTGATCGTCACCAGAGTTATCATTAACTACATTCATTAAAGCTCCCGCTGTGTTCGTACTATCCAAATCTCTATAAAATAAATTAGTTCCATCTGAACTTGTTTGATCACGATTTAATCTTACCACTTCTGCATTTCCATTTCTTGCAAGAATCATCATAGTATTTGTAGAGTCTGAATTTTCAATAGAAAATGTTGTGCCACCAACTTCTTCTGAGTCAATACGCAATGCGGTGCCATTCCCATTTTGGTCAAGAAATATTCCATCACCTGTACCATCTTGCTTTACTCCGAGTGCATTGCCTGTAGCGCCAGTATTATCTACTGAAATGCCAACTAATCCGTCAATTCCTGCACCTGTAAACGATCCACTTGCACTATCAGAATAAAATGTTGCTGCATTACCCGTTGTTAATGAATTTCCTTGAATTACCAATCCACCCGATTTATAAAATGAATCACCAGTTGTTGCATCGGTGTCAATATATACCGATTTGTCATTTTCGTCAGGATAAATTGATATTGGATTATCAAATACATACTTACCCGCACCACTATATGTCATAATGTCAGATGTTGAATTGTATGTCATCTCAGCAACTCCTGTCAATAATTCACCATTTGCTTGATTAACTGTCGATATTAATGCTACTGATGCTTGATCACTTTCTTTATCTGTAATTGCGAAAGTTCCCTCAAACAGTGCAAATCTATTTGGTATAATTGGCGACTTGTCGTCTGAATCGAAACTGAGCATTGGATATTCATAATAATTATTATCTGCACCACCAGTTATCAATGAAAAATTAATTGGCATTGTTGTAATATTGATTAATCCTGTATTATCAATGTAAACATCTCCATCAACTTCAAGTTTTGCTGCTGCTATTCCTGTTCCTATCTTAACATTTCCTGATGGCATAATCCTCATTGCTTGAGTGCCATTTATGTGCATTATATACTTTGCTGCATGCATCCATAGATTATTATAAGGCACATCATCAGTTGGATCTCTGAAAAATAATGAAAATACATTATTATTTGAATTAAATCCACCACCCATTGCACCATCATAAGTCCCTCGTTGCTCTCCCAACCAGAATCCATCACCAGATGTTTTTCTTACATGCAATGGAGCTAGAGGGTTATCAGTTCCTATTCCTACCCATCCGCTAGGCGTTATTTTCATTATTTGATCCGATGTAGAATTGTAGAATCTGTATCGATTTGCATAAAATTGCATTTCCTTCATTGTATTATCAATATCCCTTGACATAATAGCAGCAACACCATTATTTTGATTTAGTGCTATTGCAAGTCCGGCAGGGGTTGTTCCGTTTGCAAAGAACCCAATATTTGTTTTTGAGTCATAAGCTGTAGTGTATAGCTTATATTCTGTGTTTCCTTCTATCTTTGATCCTATTCCTATTTCAGAATCTCCAATATATGTATAAGCTGTTACACTTAAACATGCAAGTATCGTTATAATTAGTATCATTGCTGCTTTTGTAATTTTCATTGTTGTTACCCCTCCATTTGTGATAATAGTACTAATCTACCATTATACATATTGTCTCTTGTATATATTTCTATCTGATCTTGTGAACACTGAATTAAAAACAATGATACTCCATTTTTGAAGTGCCATTTTGCTGCTTCTGTGTCACCCATCCATATTCTATCTCTACATGGACCATTAGGATGATTATGAATTAATGCCATTTCATTGCATTTTCCTATTGATACAAAATTACTTTCTCCCTCATGTAAACTTTCAATCTTGTCTAAATATATTGTTGCGTTTCCTTTTGTCCAATCGTCAACATCTGTTTCATGCGAGAAATCTCCCTTTATGCATGCAGCATATTCTGAATCTAAATGCTCGTTCCATTGATTCCTTAATTCATCTGCTAATCTATCACGCATAATTATCTTTATATTTGGCGAATACATTGCTCCTGTAACATTATCATCATTACTTAAAAAATCATAATTAAATGGTATATATACAACCCTTGTTTCTATCCATCCCATCTGATTCAAAAGACAAAATCCCAAAATAATTATTCCACATACTATCAAGAAAAATAGTATGAAATAATCAAATTTTGTCAATCTTGTCATTTCTTTTTCCTCATGAATATAAAATACGATGACAAAGCAAACAACAGTATCATTGTTGCTCCATATATCATATAATTGTTAATATTTTTATCTCCGACTGAATAGTCTTGATTTTCAATTATTTGTCTTAATTGTGCAACTAATTCTTTTTCTCTTTCTAGTGAGTCTGCATACTCAGCAATAAGTGCTTCTTTTTCTTCCAATGTTATTCTTAAGTTTGCAACAATTTCTGTAGTATCTGCAAGATTCACTTCCAATTCTCTTATTAATTGCTTCATTTCGTTATTTGTCAATTTTAAATCACTAATTAATCTTGACATCTCTTCATTACTAAGCTCGAGCTGCATAATTAATTCTGCTTGTTGTGCAATATTCAGATTAAGGTTTCGTATTAACTCTGCTTGTTCTTCGACTTCTAATTCTAGTTCAGAAATCAAATCCGCTTGCTTTCCGATGTTATCATACAACTCTTCAATTATCCTTGCTTGTTCTGCAAGTGTTATCTCCATTCCTTGTATAATATTTGCTTGTTCTGATACCTTTGTTGATAATGTTGATATAATAACTGCATCTTCTGCTATTGTAAGATTTAATTGTGAAATAATTTCACCTTGCTTTCCAAATGACACTTCCATTTCTGCAATTAATTCAGCTTGTCTCTCATTTTCTACCTCAAGTTGACTTATTAGTGCAGCTTTTATTGCCAAATTATTTGTAAGCTGATTAATCAAATCTGCTTGTTCAGCGATATTTTGCGTCAACTCTTCAATGTATATTGCTTGTTGCTCTACTGTTTGTGAAAACTCTTGTATCATTGTTGCTTGTTCTGCAATAGTTAATTCTAATTCTTCCATAATTGCTACTTGATTAGCAATATTTTGTGTCAAACCTGCAATTATTTGAGCTTGCTCATCAACTCTAGTTGATAATTGTTCAATTAATGATGCCTGCTCTTGTACCTCTAAATTCATTGCAGCAATTATTGCTCCCTGCTCTTCAAGTGTTATCTCTAGATTTGATATTATAATAGCCTGCTCATCTGTATTTGTTGTCAACTCTTGTATCAACATTGCTTGTTCTTCAATATTTAATTCAAGTTGAGATATAATTTCTGCTTGCTCTTCTTTAATTAATGTTAATTGATTAATTATTGCTGCTTTTTCTGCTATTGTTCCCTCAAGTCTATTTATTGCTTCAATTTTACTTGCAATGTCTGTATTTAGTACATCTAGATACCCTCTAATGTAGTCTTGACATATGAGATAATTACTTATTCCTGCTTGTTTACATATTTCTGGCAATTCTGGATTTATACATTGATGTTCAATAATTACAGCCGCATCGTCACATACTAATTGCTCACATATCGCTTCTTGTTGTGATTTTTTTGAGCACACTTCTTCTTCTTGACAATCTGCATTCTTTGAACATTCAATATTACTTTTGTATAGAGGCTTTTCGTCCCATTCTGTTCCTGCTGCTGTCCACGCCCAATCTCTACCATTTGAATCGAAATCAAAACATACCATGTGTAGATGGTCAATTGTTGCATAATCTGTAAGATCTAGAGTATGATCTTTATTTGCTGATATTTTTTTATGATAATTTCTACATCCACTTTTATCACAATTTGCGTGATTCCAAAATGAATTCCAATCACCTACATTTTGTGTATAAATATATGCCTTATCTCCTTTACACTTGTAGTAAAAAGGATATTTTGATGATACGTATGATTTTCCATTATATTCGTCATAATACAAAGGTCCATAGTAGTTTTTTGCTACTGCTTTTGCAGATCCATAAGATGCCTCAGAAAAATAGCACCCTTCATAATTTCCATATGCATCGCAATTCCCATACTGTGTTTCTTCTTCATAATCATCCTCATCTTCTAACTCACATTTATCGAAATATGTTGTGTATCCTTCATTTCTGCATGCATCACGTCCTTCATCTGTATAACATATCTGGTATGACCCATCTGCGCAAGGTAATGATCCGGGACTACTACCACCATATATGTATACTGTCTCACCCTCATCCAATATACTATCAACTTGAGACGCAGAGCATGTGAATTTATCTGCATATGGTCCGTTTGGATCTGTACAATATCTACCTGTAGTTTCTAATGCTTCCCAATTCCAAAATTCCCACCAATTCGGTCTGTCATATACTGTTTCTGCTTGTACAGATACCAACATTATAAAAATTAATGACAAAATTGCAATCAGTCTTAGCATTTTCATTCTGTTCCTACACCCGTTTGTACATTCTCACTTGTTCCTTGACTATCTGCCCTGTAATTTTCATCAAATTCATAGTCAATTTCTTGACCATTTATGCATGCTATATAGTTTTGGCTATGATATTCTACTGAGCAATCACTATATCCATCACATACATATGCGCACTTTTCCATTGATTCGCACAATATAATATTTTTACAACTAATTTTATCGTCTTCGTTTATTTGTCCCGTAATATCAAAATACTGATTAGCTGTAAAAATAGCTAAAATTGCTAATAGTGCTATAACTCCCAGTATTATTGCATTTTTCTTCATACAAATAACCCCGTGAAGAATGATACTATTGCATTCCACCACTTTGCCCAAAATGGCAACACTTCTGGATCTGTCTCAGGTATGTTTTCTTCTGGTTCGCCAATAAAATCTCTCTTAATAAATTCAGCAGCCTTTTCACATAATGTTAAATCTTCATAAAATGTTTGATCTATCGCATCGCTTTGTAATATTTGTACACATTTTGCGTCTGATAACACATCATTTTCGTATACTCTTTCTACGATATATCCACTTAGTTGCTCTGGTGGGCTATCTGGTGGCTCATCTGGCACTTCTGGTGGGTTTTCAGGTGGCTCAGGTGGTGTATCTGGTGGATCGTTTGGATCCACTTCACTTTCTGGTTCTGCACAGTTATGCCATCCTGTCTTTGCTGTGCTTGTTTCTGTTCCTTCTATTACATATCCCGGATCGCATACAGTTCTATATTCCTGTAAGACTCTCTGACTACATAATGGTGCATCACCGTATTTAGTACATGCTCTCTGCTGTAAATCTGCATGATATGCTGTGTCGGTTGTTATCCATCTATCACAAAAATCAGTAGGACAATCCGTTATTCCAACATTGAAGTTTGTACATTCATCTCCAATTAATGATCCTGATGTTTCCCTGATTGTGTAACATAATTTGTATTCTCCTGATGTTATTGGTGCATTAAACTCGCTTACAGTATTCAAATTTACTGACTTTCCATATGAACTACATAGATCTGGTCCGAATAGACTACATCCTAATGCATAACTTAGCGGATATCTGAAATCCCAACTATTCAACACCTGATTATTTCTGTCATAAAGTCTCATCGTTGCCTCTTTTATTCCATCAAACTGAGGAATTGATATAACCAAATCAACATCTACTAGTTCGCCCGGATCTGGGTTAGATTCTGATAAAAATATTGCAAACATTGATCCTTCTATATTTCCCTTTGACACCTTTGTACATACTACTTCTTCATTTTCTCCAAGTTCACAGTGCTCTCCTACAGTTGAAAATGTACCTGCTAGATATAATGTTGATATTATTGCAGTTAATAATAATATGCCAATTAAAATCATTGTTTTGTCAATTTTTTTCATCATACATCACCCGATAATATTATCCCTATCTTATTTAGTGCTCCTCCAAATATGACCAAAAGTATGAGTGTAATTATCCAACCAATTTGAAAAAAGTTTTGTGTAATTACTCTATATGCCTCTCCAACTCCATACACTGCTAGATTATTTCCAACATGTGCACCAAAACTAAATGTTGTAGTTATTGCTACATATTTTATCATATTAGCCCACTGATCCCCTTTGACTATAACAATCATAAGTGCTCTAAATATTATGGCTGCAATAATAAAAGCTGTGAATGCTAATTTTCCAATATGGAATATTGCAAATGTTGTTCCTGCAATTGTTGCGATAATTGCTATTTGTAACCATATATTTGTGAATATTTTGAATTTTTTTCCTAACAAATCTAGAAGCAATTTTACAACGATTGGTATTGTGAACATCCAGAAAAATTCTTCTGCTATTGGTATGAGAAATGACGTAGATCCAAACTCTAACATTTTCGGCATTTGTCCTGAGACTGATGTTGCTAACTGATTTTGTGATATTGCAAATACTGATTTTTCGTATCCGCCTGTGAAAAATACCATTCCACCCCATGCAACCAAACCAATCACAAATGATAAACATGCATCACTCCAACCACCCATATATCTTATTACGTTTTGTTTGAAAATTGTCTCACCTAATATTATAAGGATTGGTGCTGACAATAACATTGTTCCAAATATCAATAAATAGAATCCTGCTCTTATTGAATTGTTTTCGTGACCCCAGATACCCACCCAGATGAAGACAGCTAATGCTATTACAAATAATGAAGTTATGAATGCTATTCCGCCTATGCCTTCATCTTTCACCTACAATCACCAATAAAAAATAAAAAAATGACTGAGCTAATTAGCTCAAGTCTAATGTAAATGACTGTAGTGTATAGATAGCTGCTGGACTTGAAGCATCTGTCACAGAACTGTATCTTACATCGTATCCGCTTGTAGCACGTGCTGCACCAATTGTAGCGAAAGCAATTACAATATCAGATGTTGGATTTACTCCATCAACTGCTTCTACTTCAAGCTCGATAGATACATCATCATCTTCAATTAATGCTGATGCTTGATCTGCCTCAAGTTTGTATACATATTCATATGATGAATATGATGTGCTTTCCTTTTTGTCTACAAGATCAAATACAGATAACTTACTACCTTCAAATTTAACAGTTGGCTCTTGGAAATCTGATGTGCTTGCATCAATTAAGATGTATAATCCAAGATCTGCTACATCACCATCAGATATTGTTGCCTCAGCTTCGATATTGAAGTCAATATCTCCTGATGCTCCAACTGCTGTTGCTGTTGTATTACCTGTTGTAGATTTGAACGTTGCTCCTGTGGTTTCAAAGTCAGTTGCATCATTATCAGAGCCATCATATACCCAACCTGATTGGTCGTTATCATATACTCTAATTTTGATTGGCGAATGTTGCTTACTTACAAGCTCAAGGTTTAAACTAGGACCTGTTGCTGTAAATTTAACCGCTCTTCCACCTTCAACTACTGTAGCATCTCCTGCACCTACTGACATAATCATAGCTGAATCTCCTGATGATCCATCTGCTGATACTTGTCTGTAAACATAGTCGCTTCCACAATCTAGTGTAGCTGTTCCGGCTGTTGTATCTGTAATTGTTGATTTTAGACTTTCTTGTCCGTTAACAACTTTGTACAAATAACCTGTGTTGTCATATGTTTCAATTCCTGTCGTATTTAGTCCGTTATTGACGGTTAATGTCAATGCAGTATCTAAATCAGTTGGACATCCTGCCACTGATCCAGAGCCTTGACTTCCACCACCATTTGATGCTCCAATAGCACTAAATGGTCCAATTCCGGCAAAATACGCAAGACCTGTCATTACTAGCAAGGCTACTAAGATTATGCCTACTAGCATAACTACCATGTTCTTTGTTGCGTCTTTTGTTCTCATTTTTTTCCTCCATCATCCGCATGCGATTCCTCGGAGCTTGCTTGATAATGGTTCAGGGGGGGTTAAACCATTAATCCTTACTGACCCCGGATCTTCCTATTGCGTTTGAGCATATATTTTATATATTACTTTATTCATAAATTCTGTATTGTATCATTTATAAGTTTTTTTTAAGTAAAATCCTGAAAAATGAAAGGTATCATGTTTTTTGGAAAAATATTTGCGAGTAAGCTGCCTTTACTCAAAGTTGTGTTTATTCCTGCTATTGCGTGGGGAATTGTTATTATTGGTGTTCTAAACACATTATCTAAGAAGGGTTTTGGCGAAGCGATGATTGAGCTTGTTCAAAAATCATTAGCTTCCGAGTACACAATAAATCAAAATGTCACTCTTGCGATACAAAATCCTGAATTATTTGGATTTATGCATTTTTTGGAAATTGTTTCTGCTGTCCTTATATTTTACTATCTAGTGAAGTGGATTACAAAAGCACAAATTGGTGATACTGGTGCACAAGCATGGATGGGAGCTGCTCGATGGTCCATCTTAATTGTCATAATACTTGAAATAGCTGTAATATCAGTTACTAATCTAGATTTACAATTCTGGAATTATTTTATTCCAATAAAAGATTCATTCTGGTATTTACTTATGAATTTCTATCATGTTGTTGATGCAACACCTATACTAACTTTTTTTGCGTCAAGTCCAAATGTTGCTGAGATAAATCAATCAATTAATTTTACTGATTCTTTCTAATATCCATCTTACTACTGCTTTCATCACTTCCTTTCTAATTAATCAACCAAATCTAGGCATGATTCAAAATTATTTTAATAGTTCCAATGGTGTATTTTCTATTTGTATTTTTGCAAGTTTTGTCTCAATTTCTTCTTTTATTTTATCCCCTAGACTTTGCATTCCTGCTAATTTTGTCATACACTTTTTACATAATCCCCATGATTTTAATGCTCTTTGACTGTATCCTCCTTTTTCTGGATATTTTGACACTACCATTCGCCCAACACATCGTGACACTTTCTTTCCACACATATCACAAAATTTTATATCGCAACCGATTACTCTTCCCATCTTCTACGACACATCCATAATTTTGAGAATCTCTTTTGTTGCTCCAATTATTACCCAGTCTCTAAATTCCATTTTAATATCAAGATGATTTCTATTTAACCAATTTTGATACTCTTTATTGTTATAAGATGGATTAATATTTGATTTTAAGTTATTCATAATAACCTTTACTCTAAATATTTTCTCTTTGTGAGTTAAACTTTTTATTCTAAGTTTCATTATTGATACACCCTTGTTATTTCTTCTAATTTCTCTAAAATTATCTTTCCACATTGTGAACATTTGAATACTTGAAATATAGTTCCAGTATTCTCTCTTGCGAAAACACCAATACTTGCCCAACAGTGCCTATTATGATAATCTCTTATACAGTATGTTTTTGTTTCAACTTTCTTTTTAGTGGAGGACATTTTTAATCGATTTCTCCTAATATTGTTGATATTCCACGAAGTTTTAAATTTCACGATGAGTTTCTCCACGATTTCAAAAATTCTAATTCGGTCATCTTTTATCACTTCTTTAATTTTTTAAGTAGTTGTATTAATATTTCTTCTGGGTCACGTTCTGCATTTTTACAAAATTTAAGAACACTTTCAATAGAAACCCATCTATGTGATAGATATTTTTTATATTCTTCAACACCATAAAGTGTAAGTTTATGATTTGCAACCGCAATTATTCCCTCTGTTCTTCCAGTTCTCATCACTTCCTCCACCTTAACAGATTAAGCATTTTTATTGCTGATTCTTTTGTTTTGTGTTTACTAATAATTTCTAATGTGTCCTCATCAGTAATCATATAGCCGGATTTATCGTGACCTAATTTTTTTATTCTAAGTTTCATCAATTGTCACCACACTGTTTTTACTTTTTCTGAAATCTTTTTATGTTTCTTACAATATATATTATTATATGCAACACATCCACACATACAACATATCATTTTATAATTTGGAGTTTTTATCTTCACCAATTGTCACCTCTTGAATATAAAGACCCCGAGCCATTAAAGGCTCAATTATTGTACAATTATAAAACATCAAAGTTTTAGGGTCTATTTTATGTTTCATCATATCCGCCCCACATACTTAGGAGATTTGCCTTTATTTCCTATTTTATCGCCATTATATAGCTTAATTAATCTGCTTATTACATCGTCGTAAGTTTCGCCCATTACTCCTATTTTCTTAATATCTTCTGTTGTCGAAATACGTAACTTTACTGATGTTCGTGATTCTTCGTTATTGGTAGCCATAGTATACTTAATAGTATCGGTAGTATATATATATTTCGTTTATGAGGACTTTTTGGTGTTATTTCCTACAAGATAAAAAGAAAAAAATAGACTCATTTAAGAGTCTCTAGAACTGATTTAAGCTTATTAAATCTTTTAATAGAATATTCTAGTATATCAATTAATACTGTATCACTTAGCTTTATATTAAGATATACTTGGGCTTCTCCATTTTTAGTTATTGCATTAGATGATATTTGGATTTCCCCGTCTTCAAAGTAATATTCTTCTCCTGAAAGATTTTCGCTCATTAATTGAAGCCATTTTTTATCTTTTTCATTAATATCATTTTCTATAGCTTCGTTTCTCATACTTTCAATGTGGTTTTTAGTGTCTAAAATAGTTATATTTACATAACTAGGTGCAGTTTCTTTGTCTACATTCATTTTATTCCCTCCTGCCGATCTCTCAGCAAATATTCCGAAATCTCAGAATAAATATTAGTAGTGATACTTATTTATTAATGTTCGCCTTTCCTACATTTTCCCAATATCGTAATCTCCAAATTTACTATATGCTTTCATACCACGATATGGAGACACCTCTATATAAATCTCTGATGTCTTAACACTTTCATGACCTAAATATGCACTAATTGAAAGTATATCCGCACCAGCATCAGCCATATGCGTAGCTTTTGTATGACGCATACAATGAGGTGAAACATCTCTTTGCAGTATCCTTTTTGTTGTTGTTTTAACTATTTCGTATAATCTGTGTCCTTTGTCAACCCTTGCCTTTCCATCCCCTCTATTAAATTGAAAAAGACTAACATTTTTCGTTTGAATTTTACCTTCGTATATTTTATAGATTAATTTCCTCGATGTTTTGTTCAGATAAACCTCTCTAACTTTATTTCCCTTTCCAACAACTCTAATTTTGGCATATATTCCAGATTTAATTAGCTTCTTTTCTTCTGATTTTGTCCATCTAATATCTTTAAATTTTATTCCTATCACTTCTGAACGTCTACATGCAGTATCATACAAAACACAAAATAATGCTTTCGTTTCTAAATCCTTTATCTTCTCAAACAAATCCCTCAATTCATCTCTACTCAATATTTTATTTTGCAACATTTTTCTTGATTTCAACGCATTTGTATACCTAGTTTTTGGTGGCTTTATGTGATCTATCAGGTCTGATTCATAATTATTTACAGTTTGAAGATACCATAGGTATGCCTTTATTGCAGAGTAGTGTATCATATTAGACTTTTTTCTAATTAGTTCATTGCAAACCAAAATTATCTCTTTTTTTGATTTACACATATGTATTTTCTCAATATCATTGTGCAAGAATCCAACGTATCTTTCTATTGTAGAAGGTGCGTATTTCTCGCCATCCGGCTTTTTAGCTTTCTGCATGAACTTTATGAAATTATTTATCTTCACTCTTTTCTCACATCAGTTTATTGATTCACTTCATCCAAAATCTTTTATTCTTTTCTTTTGTTATTGACATTTTTACTGGCACACACCTATATTTTTCTTTTCCATTTCCATACAAATAGTTCGCATATTCGGTATGTTACTTACAAGTACTCCTATCTGGGTACACTTTTCCATGTCCTGTTACATAAACATTTTCATCAATATTGAATTCGTTTTTTCTGAAGCGATCTTTAAAATGCACTTCTGCAAATGCTTTAAATCTTCCACTACTGACATAAAATTCGGCTATTGCCCAACCAAGGATTTCTTTTTTATTATTTTTCATAAAATTTTAGGCAGGATACCCACTAATTTATTAGTGGGAGGAATGCCGTACCTCCTTCTTGTTTTTCTGCAAGAGGTCACATTGAGTAACCTCTGGTTTGTGTTTAGTACCATAAGCACTCCATCTTGTAGGGCAGTTATCTTCTCCTTCATCAACCAAACCTCTTTCAAAAGAGATGTTTTTAACTGAACGACCTTCCCAATCAATCCTATTATCAAAATCTTTAGGAGAATTAAAAAAATAAAATTTTGATTGATTACAATAATTTCTAAAACTTTCTAAACTCACTTTGACACCTCCAAAAGATTATTTATTATCTCTCTTCGTGGTATCCATTCACACTGTCCACCTTCTCCACCATACAATTTAATAAAACATTCACAAGAACTTGTTTTCTCATCTTCATCAGTTGAAAAACCGATAATCTCTACTTTCTTATCTTGTATGTATGTTTTAGCAAACTTACCGCTGTAAAAATAAACTTCACCTTTTTTCTTTCCAAGATACTCTATGATGTGGTCGTGACAATCATTACAATGACAATCAAATATACTTTTATTACTAAAACTACATTTATCACCAGACATCTTAATAGATTTCTTTCTACAATCATTACATATTTCAATACCTTGATTACTTTTATCACCACATCTAAAAGCAGCGACATCGTCTTTATCTCTTATCCAATTACGACAATAATACATTTTAATTACCTCCGAAGCTCGTTAGCTTCTGCTGACCTGTGAAGTTACCTATTTTCTGATTAGGACTTCCAAAAACAGAATATTCAAACACATCCTTGCCTTCTTGCTCGTTAATGTATCGTTTTACTGCTTCTTGCGATACATGACCTGCACTTCCACAATAATAACCTTTAGCCCATAAGTTAGGAAATCTTTTTCCAAAGTTCCAGAGTAAATAAGGTAAGTGTTTAAAACATCTTTAGGTTGCACGTTGAACGAACCACACATTAAACTTTTCTCTGTAAGGGAACAGTTTAAGTTAAGTGGTTTGTATGTGCTAACTGTTTTTTTTGTTTTTACCATTTTTTTCTTTTTGTTTTTGGAAACTACCTACTTTAGTGGGTAGAGCATATCATTTCTACCTCACTCTCCAAATATTACTGTCTATTGATCCTCTGCCATCTTCTTGAATTTTATCTTTGTAGATTTCTTTATTTGATTCTAGTTTTTTTAACATACTTGAAACACACACCCTTGCTGTTACCATATTACTGTAGCCAAATTCTTTAAAGAAGTGTTTTGATAGAGTAGCTTGTGATATTTTTCCCTTTCTTTGTATGTATTCCTTTATTTTTTTTGACTTGACTGAATTTCCATATATCTTCATATATTCAAATACATCACACTATGCACTTATATAAGTTTCGCTTATATATTATGATTCAATGTAACCAATCATAAATCCAAGTTCTCTGCTAGAAATAGAATCATTATCTCTTAATTTTTCTAATGCTTCTTCATTATAAAATGTATCTTTTGGTTTTAAATCTCTCTCTATTTTCTTTTTCATTCTTTCAAATGGGTCTTTTTTTACAACCTTAAATGCTCTATCATTAATTTTTGCAAAAGTTACAAAGTTTTTTTTATCTAATCTCTTTCTTATCATATTTAGATATTCTGTATTGCCGAATTTATAAATATTTTGAAAAATTAAAAAATGCAGCTACTCAAAGAATAGCCACTTTATTGTAACATATCCACCTACAGCCATTGTTATATATGGAACTACTGGCGCAATTATGTTTGGTATTATACCCCATCCAAGATTGATAATACCTGCACCCAACATCACAAAACCAAAAATTGCTGAAAAAGCACTCAAGAAATCGTTTTCTTCAATTTTCTTATTTAGTAATGTTTTCCATGAGACATCGACTAATAATAATATCCCTGCTGTTATGAATAATGCTGACATTCCCCAATCTTGATATTTTGCATTTAGTATAGCTAATCCTGCTAATATTAATGCAACACCAAAACCTACCGGAATAATTTTCTTTTTCCACTTAATTTGCATTTTTTATGTCACCACTATTTGTATTTTCCCCCTGTAATTTTTGCGCATGAATTTTCTCTCTGAGTAGTCTCATATAAAGTATTTTTTCATCTTTACATAATCCATAAGGAACTTCTTGACCAATATATTGATATTGTCCATTTGTTCCATCTCTTATGTATAGTCTTCTGTTTGTATCAATCTTAATTCCCAATTGATCGTCTTCTAATGCAATTTGTCCGTCTTTTTCTTTTATTTCAAAATTGTAGTTGCTTACTTCCATTTCCAAAGCCAATTGTACACGAATCCAACTGCTATCAAACCCATGATGAATAATATAGGTCCAATTAATATTCTTGATGCAGGATAGCTTGAAGTTGCTAAATATCCTAATCCAATGAATATCGCCATGAGAACCCATGCCAATAATTGTCCAACCAATGCTTTTATTCCTGTAAGTAAATATCTTGCTATTTTTTTCATCATGCATCACCCTAAATGCTAAATAAATTCATTATCCATTTCACAATCATTGGAATAATTAAAAACAACGACACTACAACAAAAACTACGATTATTCCTTTTTGCCAATCCTTTAGCTTTGTTTTTGATAAATATGCTAATGTCATAACACCTCCAATAATTGCTATGATTATTGCTGCAATTAGTAAAGGCTTGTTAAATTGTTCACCATTACCAGAATTCTCTCCTCCTTTATTATTTTTACATACTGGATTACCATTGTTTGGTTCACAATATTGATCTACTCCACATGTTTTTATTACTGAAGTATTCGTTCCTTCGTTGTTACACTGTTTTATTACTGCTAGTCCACCAATTTCAGAACAATACTTTCTATTTTTTTGACATACCTGTAGTGGATCTGCACATGTGGCTATCTTAATTTTTTCCTCTTCACCTGCTGTTTCAAATGTTATCTCACATTCTCCTATTTCTTTTTGTGAAACATCGGAACTCAATTCAAGACTAACACTATCTTCCTCATTAGCCTCCAGACTAAATTGAATTGACCTTGTTACTTCAAATTTGTCCCCACATTTTCCATATGCATTCCATGTACCTGCTTCCGTTCCTATATTTTTTACTGTTACGATAATCTCCCCTTTATCTCCGGTTTTGAAGCATTCACTTTCTCCATTAATAATTTTTAGGTCTGGTTTTGGTGTGTATATACCCAATTTATCAGCCTGTACAAACAATGTTATTGATGGGTTTTGTAGAGGATATTCAATATCCTTTCTTATAACAGCGTTATTTAATGATGATTTTTCATCTATAGTTCCAAATGTTTGTCTTGTTTTTGCATAGTTTGAATCTGCATTAATATCTCTGACAAATTCTTTTATTCCTTGCTCACTATAATCGTATGAATTTCTGTTATATGAAAATTGATTTATTCCTGTTGGTGTCCATGCCTTGTATGCATTTGCAAAGTCTTCATATCTATCCTTACTTATTATACTCCACTGACCATCATACATTGCTGTATATGGGGTTTCTGTAGAATAAGGACAGCTTTTCCCTAGATCATAGTTTCCGTTGTAAATAGCATACGTATACCTACCCATTCCTTGATTACTCTCTTCACTATCAATAGATATACTATCTGTACTCCCATCAGCATTTATGTTAATTGTAGCCTTTGTCCTTATATCTGCCCTGTCAAAAAATCCCACTCCATTACGCTCTACTACATATGTTCCAACACATCTTGTTAATCCAACCTTTCTACTAGGTCCTTCTACATCCAACACAGATACACCACACCTTTCTGCAATTTGGTTGTACCACCAATTTTTATTGTTAAAATCCCCAGTTAAACAATTCCATGCACAAACGTCTAATTTTATTATCTCTTGTGCTTCAGTATTTCTTGTTATTGGATATACACATTCTTGATTATCATATCTCACATTAATTGTTAGATCTCTTTGTGTTGTTTCTGAGCCTGTTTTATCGGCAATATCTTCTGATGTCACCGTTCCATAAGCCGATTGACTCAATCCACCTTGTACAATTGTCATAACCCATGCAGGTCCATTAAGATATGGTATGCTTGATTTTAATTCCACCTCATCAAGAGATATTATTGTTCCTCCAATGATTGAAAATGTCCCTGTATACAACAATGCGGTTAATATTACAATAATTGCCAGAATTCCAATGATTATGATGTTTTTGTTTAGTTTCATTAGCTTGCCGCCTCCTTAATCCTTAATTCTCCTGCAAATACCATATCAATTCGATCTTTTGAGATGTATGATTGACTTCTACCAACAAGTCTCAGATTGTAATTAGTTCCATTATAATTCATTGTGTATCTCCATCTCTCCCCACGTTCGTTCATCACATATATCATTGCATACTCGACTCCACTTGATTGAGATAAAATTACTCTTATTGCTTGATTTGGATGAGAAGCATGCTTTACATTTGCGTATGCAATCATTGACTCTTCTTCGTATAATTCTGCTCGATACCTCATGATTTTCCCTCAGGATAATAATACCGGGATAACTTATAACTTTTTTCAAACAAGAATGTACCCGGTGTAATCCTTGTTTTATCGCCAACTTTGGTCACCTACTTCACATATTGGTAAACTAGATAGCCTAGAGCATACAATCCTGCCAGACCTACTGCACCATACACTATACTCAGCACAACTTCTGGAAACCATTGTAGTAGAAATTCAACTAGATTCCACTTGAATACTCCCACAAGTCCCCAATTGAATGCACCAAGACCTACGAGTAACAATGCTATCTGATCGTACCATTTCATTTTTCTTGCCATTTTTTTGCCTCATAAAAATTGATCTGGTCCATAGTCTTCTATTTCATCATTAAAATCATCAGCCATCATTTTTGCTGCATTTGATCTTACGTTTGCCGAAAATTCTGGCGGAGTTTCATGTATTTTTCTATTCGCTCCATCTGGGTAATATCTCGCTGCTGTATCTGTTAGATTTCTCCATAATATTACAGCTATTTCCTTCTCATATGTACCTTTTTTAATTTTCTTTGCTAGATTTTTTTGTATCGGTATTTTCATCTGATTGTACAATGTTGCCTCATTGTCCGTAAAAAGATATAACTCCCTTGCTGCTTCTTGATCTTCTGGGTCTTCTAAGTGTCTCTTAATCTGTCTTAATTTCTGCATTTGTCCTTGTGATACCATCATTCATCCTCCAAATAGTTTTTTCGTCATTTTTTTCCAACTGTATCCAACTATCCATAATCCACCAATTGACAACAATAGAACCAATAACCACAAAGTAATTTCATTTTGTATCTGTAGAAATTCTTTTAGAAAATCAATTCCTTTTGTCAATATTGAGAAAATTGCAATACCTGCCGTAGTAATTAATATTGTGCCAATTATTATTCCAAAGATATTCTTATGCACAATTTTTTTTCTTTTCATATCCTATTTTTCTTGAAGTAATAATATATAAATGTTTTTTAAGGAAATTCCTGAAATTTATTGTAAATTACTGTTTAATCCACTCTCCACCTTTACATAGCTTATATTTGTCCATTTCATCTTCTATCTTGTAACATACCTCTTTTGTTTTGTCTAAGTGATGACAAATCTCTTCTTGTTTTTCGTTTTCAGAACAATAATAAAATACTTCTTTTATTCTTTTGTCAATGAACTTCTTTCCATGAATCTTATTTAGTTTTGCTCGGTATTTTGTCAAGTCAATATTCATCTTGGCTTTTTGAATTGTAATTGTGTCTGTACCAAATATCTTATACTCAGCATTGTAAATAAAAGCTTTGTCAGTCTCGGTAATATCAACTTTCATTGCTGACACAGGAAAAGACAATGAAATTATAATAAGTAAAATAAATAAAAGTTTTCGCATTATGAACACCCCGTTATTAATCCATCTTTTACTGTTAATGTTGTTCCTGATCCACAAGAACCCGTGTAACCCTGTGTGCCATCTCCTGAATAGTAATCATCTGCTTGGAATGTGCCATTTACTTCAAGTAATTTTGATCCGAAGCACCCATCCATACCTATTCCAACAGTTGAGCAACTAACTCCTGCATCAAAAAATGTTGACCCATCAGGATTAAATACGGTTATATCGTTATTTGTGCCTATGGTTCCATTTACAAGAAGTGTTCCCCACATTCCTAGAGCGCTCATTGCTTCGGTAT